>CAZXLA010000342.1:0-1574 GCA_964641895.1 uncultured Tepidisphaeraceae bacterium | reverse complement strand
AATTGGATAGAGCATCGGTCTTCGGAACCGAGGGTTGCAGGTTCGAGTCCTGCCGGGTGCATTCCTAAGTGTGTGAGAAATCTGCGGTTACGAGACCGCCTTCGCCCCTCAACTTGTCAGAATCCTCAGTCGTCTGGGGAGGACGACTGAGGAATATGGCGAATGGCGATCAAAAACCAACTTGCAAATTCACCCTCGTTTCCGCTTTCACGGCACCGGAATGGCCAGTGGTGCGCTCACATCTGGGATTCGCGACAACAGCGATCAAGAACCTACTACTTTGGCGCGATCGCCAAGGATACCACTGGCAAAGCTGCGCTGTACGATCCCGCACATGGCTACTTCGCACGTCTTCCCGGCATCGAGGCCGGGACCGATCATCTTGCCCGAAGCGTTGTCTGCGCTACGGAGTCTCTTACGGTCGGCGACTTGGTAAGGCGTTATCTGCAGGAAGTAAAGAATCGAGTCGACGCTCACGAACTGTCTCTTCGCACCTTGGACAGTTACCTCCGCGAATTGACAAAGTTTGCCGGCTTCATTGGTACGGATGTGCAGGTATCGGCGCTTCGACCAGAACACTTTGCACGATACATGGAACATCTCACTAGGGCACGCAAGCTGGGGAATTGCGCGAGGCGTCGCGTCCGCACCGATGTCACTGCAATGCTCAACTTCGGGCAGAAGAATGGTTGGTATCCCTTCGTTCCGACCGGTGCGGCTTGGAGAAGTCCGCCGATCGATCGTGCGTCATTGCGTCAAGCCCGAATGCGGGCGGGAAAGCCCGATTACTCGGATCGACTGCCCACCGGCAAAGAAATTAATATGTTGCTGGCTCGCGCCACGCCAAGTTTCAAAGCGATCATCCTGCTCATGATCAATGCGGGTTTGGGTCCGGCTGACATTGGTCGGCTGAAGTGGGGGCATCTCGACCTAGAACGAGGCCGATTGATCTTTCCGCGACCGAAAACCGGCGTCGAACGGCGAGCGTACATCTGGAAGAAAACGCGTCTGGCGTTGCGAAATGTTCAAAAGCTCAAGCGGGTCGCCGCAGCAATTGCGAAGGATGGTGAGGACGCACCGGTTTTCATTTCAGAACAGGGCAACTTGATGTACCGCGAATCACTCCGGACACAGGAAGTGGAAGTCGATGGCGTGAAGTGCCGCAAAGTTGTCGGCGTAAAGGTTGAAAACGCGGTGAGCATCACGGTGCGACGATTGATCAAGATTACTGAGCTGCCGGCCGGTCTAAAGCCGTATGCACTCCGTCACGCCGCCAAGACGTACGCCAAGGCGTCGCGCGATCCGGATGCAGTCAACTTGATGATGGGCCACCAGGATCGAAGTATCCCGGGCGCCTACGACCATGAGCGGATTACTTGGAGGCGGATGAAACGGGTTGCACTCGCCATCAACCGGAAGCTGTGGAACCGAGCGGGACTGATTAAGCCGCCGGCAGCAGCGAAGCAGCGTTCGCTGCCGCCCGGTGCCGGACAAAACGGTGAGTGTGGGCGGCCTGCGGCGGCGGTTGCGCTGAACTGACTTCACTCAGGTCGGCCTCGGCGATCCGATAGTGT
>CAZXLA010000341.1:0-1575 GCA_964641895.1 uncultured Tepidisphaeraceae bacterium | reverse complement strand
CGCCGCCGCTACCTGTTCGGCCGAAACATCGCGCAGCGCGCGTACGGCCGGGTCCTGGCGGCGGAAGTAGTCGACCGCGTGATGGCAGCTTGCGACACGATGCGCGTAGGCGCCGTCGGAAAGTTCGTGGTGTACCATCGTGTTGGCGATGACGACACGCAGTTCTTTCGAATCGATTGGAACGAAGTGCCTGGTGCGGTCGCGGCAGTCGAGCAGCATTGCGTGGCCGGCCCGCCCGCCGGCGACGATGGTTTGATCCATAATGCCGCACGGCACGTTGGCGTAGGCGCGTTCGGCCTGCTGGCAAATCAGCGCCATGCGGTCGGGGTCCATCTTGTTCCCGCCTAGCGTAAGCATGCTCAGCGCGGTGGCGACCAGGATTGCCGCCGAACTGGAAAGCCCGCCGCCCACAGGCAGGGTGTTGTGCAGGAGCAGGTCCATGCCCACCAGTGGAATGCCCGCGTCGAGCATCTCGGCCGCCACCCCGCGGCCATAGTTGGCCCATTGCGGCTGGGCGCTTTTGATGGGTTCGGCTAAGTCGAACTCGATTCGGTCGTTCGGAAACGCGGTGGAGGTCAGCACGATCTTCGAATCGCCACGTTGCCGGCACACGCCCAGCACGAATGGTTCGATCGCCATCGGCAGCACGAAGCCGTCGTTGTAATCGGTATGTTCACCGATGAGGTTCACGCGCCCCGGCGCACGCACCACGCGCAGCCTGCCCCCGGCGCCGAAAAGCTGTTCGAACTTCGATTTTGCCGCCGAGAGAACATCCGACATGTCGCCCAACTGTAGAAACCGAAGCGCCGACTTTCAAGCGGAAGCGAAGGGCATTAGACTCCGGCGGTTCACTTTGGCATGGCTTCACAACACAATAAATTCATCGTTTTTGACGGCGGCGAGGGGTGCGGTAAGTCGACCCAGGCCAAATTGCTTCAACAAAAGCTTGAAGCCGACGGCGCGCGCGTGCTGCTGGTGCGCGACCCCGGCTCGACGCGCGTCGGCGAGCTTATCCGGGGGATTGTGCTCAACCCGGATCACACAGAAATCGGCATGCGCTGCGAAATGCTCCTCTACATGGCCGCCCGCGCGCAGATGATGGTGGAAACGATTCTGCCGGCGCTGCAGGATGGCCAAGTCGTCCTCTGCGACCGCTTTGTCAGCAGCACGCTCGCCTACCAGCTCGGCGGCGACGGCGTGACGGCGGACGAGATTCGTTCCGTCGCTCAAATCGCGCTCAAGGGCCGGTGGCCCGACCTCACGCTGATTTTCGATATGCCCGTCGAAAGCAGCCGCAACCGCGTGCGCGCCAAGTTCGAACACCGCTCGGAAACGCTCTCTGGTAAGCAGGTGAAAGTGGTCAAAGACCGCATCGAACAGCGGCCCGAAGTGTACCATGAGCAGGTTCGCCGGAATTACCTCGCGCAGGTGGAAATCGATCCGAAGCGACATCGTGTAATTGATGGTTCGCGATCGATTGAAGAAGTACACGGCGATGTGTTGAATGCCATCGCGGGCTTAAAAAACATAAAGAAGAAGAACTGACTAAAATGAACGGTCGCACGAATCAACCGC
>CAZXLA010000340.1:0-1594 GCA_964641895.1 uncultured Tepidisphaeraceae bacterium | reverse complement strand
CGCAACGCCGATTTCATTTTGTGGAAAGGCCACTGCAGCGTACACGCCCTGTTCCGCCCGGAACACGTGGACGACGCCCGCCGCAAATATCCGCACATGAAGGTGATCGTCCATCCCGAGTGCAAGTGGGAAGTCGTGCAAAAAGCCGACATGGCCGGCAGCACCGCCTACATCGTCGAACAAGTCCGCAAAGCCCCGCCGGGCGCGCAGTGGGCCATCGGCACCGAAGTGCATCTGATCAACCGCCTGGCCCGCGAACACCCGGATCAGAAGATCATCGTGCTCAGCGACTGCCAATGCCTGTGTACCACCATGTACCGCATCGATCTGCCCCACCTGTGCTGGGTGCTGGAAAATCTGGTGGAAGGCAAAGTGGTCAACGAAATCAAAGTGGACGATCACACCCGCAAATTCGCCACGATCGCCCTGCAACGCATGCTGGCGATCAAAGGCACCGGCAACCCGTTGGGCAAACAACAGCCCGCGACGGCGAGCGTGGATTGACTCCCAGCACCACGGCCGTCCCGACCGTGATGGCGTGCTCGCCATACGCCACATCGCGTTGATCAAACCAAGCTTTGTAGCGACGACCGTCCCGGTCGGTCCGGCAAACAAGCGACCGACGTTATCAAGGGCGGCAGAGGCACTTCCCAGTCTAGCCAAATAAGCTAGACTATTTACATGAGCACGCCCGTAAACGTCATCACCGCCTTCGACGCCAAGAACCGCCTGGGCCGATTTCTCGATCGCGTTCAGGCCGGCGAAGAGTTGGTCATCACCCGTCACGGAGTGCCGGTGGCCAGGCTCGTGGCCGTCGGTATGCGAAGCGATGACGATGTGAAGCAGGCTTTGGAAACCTTCCGGAAAGTCCGCGAGTCGCTTGCAAGCTCGGGCAAGAAGCTCGTGCGCGATGAGATTAAGCGTTGGCGCAATGAGGGCCGCCGATGAAAATCGTTATCGACGCATCATTCGTCGCGAGTCTGTTTCTGCCGGACGAGGCCAGCGAACAAACAGCGTCGTTGGCGAAAACCCTCGGGCCGAATGACGCGACCGCGCCGAGCCTGCTTCAGCTTGAAGTCACCAACATCCTGTTGATGGCTCAGCGTCGCAAACGCATCACCGGCGTGCAACTCAAGCAGTTGTCGGATGCGTTTGAGAAGTTCCCGGTGTCCTACCAGCCGGCGCTGACAGCCGATCAACGCGCGACGGTGCTTCGATCGGCGGAAAAACACAATCTGACGGCGTACGACGCGACATACCTTGAGCTTTGCATGCGGCTGGGCCTGCGCCTGGCTTCACTCGATGCCGCGCTGGTGAGGGCCGCAAAATCAGAAGGCGTGAAACTATCGCTTTGAGCTTGCAGGGCGGGCTTCAGCCCGCGTTGGTGCGGCGATTCAGCCGTGCAGCCGTGTCGCTTGTCATTCGAGGGCGGTGTGGTGGGCCGAATACGGGCCACCCTGCAAAACTGATTTGCATGCTGTAGCAACGGTCGTCCCGACCGTTCCGGCGACGATGCGACCGTGACGGTCCAACGACGAAGCGTGGTGAGATGCACAAACGATGAAACGCAAAACGGTGACTGTCCCGAACGCCC
>CAZXLA010000339.1:0-1615 GCA_964641895.1 uncultured Tepidisphaeraceae bacterium | reverse complement strand
TGATGACCACAACGCTGGCGCGCGCCGAAGCCCTCGTTGTCGCGGCGGCGGTCAGTTTGAAGGACGTGCTCACGCAGATCGCCTCCGACCGCAACGCCGAGGGAAAGGGCGACGTCGAATTTGTCTTCGGTTCTTCCGGTCAGTTGCAGCAGCAGATTCTCAACGGCGCGCCAGTGGATGTATTTATTTCCGCCGGGGTGAAGCAGGTGGATGACCTCGCCGCCGCCGGCGCGATTGATCCAACGACGCGGCGCGATGTCATCGGTAATCAACTCGCGCTGATCGCCCCAATCGATTCGAAATTGACCGCCGACTCGCTCGCCACGCTTGATCTGTCGCTCATCAAGAAATTCGCCATCGGCGAGCCGCGCACCGTGCCGGCGGGGCATTATGCGTCGCAGGCATTAAAGTCGGCGGGCATCGAATCGTCGCTCGCCGACCGCATCATCACCGCGGCCAACGTGCGGCAGGTGCTCAACTACGTCGAACGCGGCGAGGTGTCGGCGGGGCTTGTGTACGCAAGCGATGCAAAGCTATCCGGCGACAAAATCAGGCGGGTGCTGATGGTGGACGCGAGATTGCATGATCCAATTGTTTATCCGGTAGCGGTTGTTGCAAAGTCGAAACACGAAGTCGAAGCAAAGGCGTTTCTCGACGATCTCATGCAAGAGTCGGCACAGAAGCGATTCGTGGATTTTGGTTTCGCTTCGCCGCACACGACGCCCGCCACTCAACCTGCACGATAATGGCCGATTTATTGCCACCGCTCTGGCTTTCGCTGCGGGTGACCGTGCTGGCCACGCTCGCCGCCGTCATGGTTGCGGTTCCGCTGGCGTATCTGCACACGCGAAAGCGCTATCGCGGGATGAGCCTGGTGGAAGGGTTGATCGTCGTGCCGATGGTCCTCCCGCCGACGGTGCTGGGCTATCTCATCATCATCGCGCTGGGGTCGCGCGGGTGGCCGGGGCGGTGGTTCAACAGTTGGTTCGATTACTCGATTCTGTTTCGCTTCGAAGGCGCTGTGATGGCGGCGGCGCTGGTGGCGTTGCCGCTGATCTATCTTCCCACCCGCGCCGCGTTCGCCAGCGTGGAGCGCGAGATGGAAGACACCGCCCGGCTCTACGGCGCCAACACGCTGCAACTTTTCTGGCACATCAGCCTGCCCATGGCCGCCCGCGGATTGGCCAGCGGAATCATGCTCGGCTTCGCGCGGGCGCTGGGCGAGTTCGGCGCCACCGCGATGGTGTTCGGCATGCAGGATAAAAACAGCACACTGCCGATCAGCATCTATCTCGATTACGAGCAGGGCAACATGCAACAGGCGTGGCCGGCGGTAATACTGCTCATGGCGGTGTCGACGACGATCGCGCTGTTTTATAATCGGTCGGCGTTATCGCAGCAGAGATGAATTGGCCTTATGACGAGGTGATCGTGGCGGAAGTATCCAATGTCGATGACCCGTTCTACCGGGCGCGCCAGCAGCGGCTGGCGGCGCTGCTTCGGGCGGATGGATTGCCCGGCGCGCTTGTGAGTTCGCGCGAGCACGTGCAGTATCTCACCGGCCACCGACCCGTCTACCTGCGCCCCGGCGCGGCATGGCTGGACGCCGATGGCG
>CAZXLA010000338.1:0-1638 GCA_964641895.1 uncultured Tepidisphaeraceae bacterium | reverse complement strand
TCCCCGGATTGATCCGGAGGTATTTGGAAATTTTGATAATCGCCGACTTGCTCCATCCGCGTTTGCCGTTGAGCATTTCGGATAGCGCGCTTTGGGCAACGCCGACTTCTTTGGAGAAGGCGTTCACGCTCATGCCGCGTGCTTCCAGACGGTGCTCGATCAGATCCCGTGCCGTAAGATCATCCATCCCCAGCAAAGCCTGAAACTTCCTCTCATACTCCTCGATCATGATCACAAGCACGTCGAAGTACTCTCGCGTCGATGCGTCGATCGGATGAAGCGACAGTCGTTCATACGTCGCAAGCGCCGCGCGGTGCTGTTTCTTGGTCTTGATTCGGCGCAACGGACTCTCGGTGATGAGCCGCACATACGGCTCTCCAATCCGCGGCGGTTTGATCGTCAGTACGTTAGTGCCGACTCTTCCAGCGATTCTTGGAATACTCTGCATGAGTCAGTACCTCCCGTACGTTCGCGGTTTGCTCGGAATAGTTTACCGAAACCATCAATCGACACTGATTGCCTTTGACATTGAAGACGATGACGACCCGACCGTTCGGTAGCTTCACTCCATCCGCCGAAGGATAATCTCTTTTCACGTCGCCGAACGTTCGCCACTCGGCACTCCTGGCGCTCGCAAGCCAACCTGAGAGCCATTTTCGGAGCGGCGCGTTTCTCGCTCCTGCCCGCTCCAGCACATCGATCCCCAGCACGCGCATTATAACATTATGTGATATTTTCGACGGTAAGTCAATGCTTCCATTTCATTGGTTTCCACCGTGTCAAACTGCATGCTCGCACAAACGTCAATCTGTCACCGCCGGCGCGCCGGGAACTCAAGGCCTGGGATGATCTGCTGGGCATTCGCCCCGGTTTGAAATTCGATGTGACAATCGGCGAAGCCGATATTGATGCCATCGAAGTCATGATTCGCCGGACGCTCGTAAAGCATGGGCGTTTCGGCCCCCCCCTGGTCGGTCTTGCCTGCGCCGATCCAGACATAATGGCTGTTGGCATTGATCCAGTCGGCGGCGGCGGCACGGTCGGGATTGTTGAGCGCTTCGGTGTGTCGCTCTGAATCCGAGTCGCTGGGGCACACGAACACCGAGGCCTCAATGTCCTGCGTCTTTAGAATGTCGCCGAGTGAATCTGGAAACTTCCCGCCGTTCTCGTTGGCGTAGAGCCTTGCGCCCAGCATGATCTGCCGCAAGTTGTTGGCGCACTTCACCCGGTTCGCCGTTTCGCGGGCGCGGTTCAGTGAAGGCAGCAAGATGCTGGTTTGCAGGGCAGCCATCCCGATCACCGGCGCGATGGCCGCCCCACCGCCCTGCAGCAGTTCGGCGCCGGGGAACGGCACGACACGCTTGCTGTGGATGCCGTCGTCCTCCACCCAGCTTACCGAGCCGGCCACGCTCAAATGTTCGGCGAACACGTGATAAGGTGGAATGACGATCGGCGGCGTCGCGACACCGAAAAGATCAGCAACGCCGACCAAGCGAGAACCGACCATCAGCAGCCCGTATGAACCCGCCGCGCTGGCGGGAAGGTTGGCGTAGGTTATGCCCTGAATCTTATCCACGCCCAGCCGAGCGCGCAGCGCCTTGTATTCCGAAGAATCAACGATCGATCCCTTCCCCGCTG
>CAZXLA010000337.1:0-1732 GCA_964641895.1 uncultured Tepidisphaeraceae bacterium | reverse complement strand
CCAACAACCAACAACCAACAACCAACAACCAACAACTTACACCCCACTGATGACCGATCTATCCATCCCCGCAGCATTGACGCGCCGTCTTGATGATTCCGCCGCACGGTTCGATGAGCTTCAGAAACTGCTCAACGACGGCGATCTGGTTTCCAACCCCGCCAAACTCGTCCCCATCACCAAAGAAGCCGGCCGGCTCGAACCGCTCGTCAACCGCTATCGCGCGCTGCTCAAGGCGATAAACGGCGTGAAGGAACTGCGCGAAATGGCCTCGGCAAGTGATGCCGAAATGGCGCAAATGGCGCAGGACGACCTCCCCCACGCAGCGGCGGCAGCCGCTGATCTCTTAGAGCGCCTGAAAGACGAATTCGTCGCCGCGGAAGACAACAAAGTCGACAGTTTTTTCCTGGAAATCCGCGCCGGCACCGGCGGCGAAGAGGCGGCGCTGTTCGGGCGCGATTTGTACGAAATGTATCGCAAGTACTGCGAAGTAAACCGTTGGCGGTTTGATACTTCCGATCATTCGGTCAGCGAACGCGGCGGGTTGAAGGAAGTCATCGTCAACATCAAAGGCAACGGCGCCTACCGCCACATGCAATTCGAAGCCGGCGGCCACCGCGTGCAGCGCGTGCCGGAAACCGAAACCCAGGGCCGCATCCACACCAGCGCCGCCACGGTAGCGATTTTGCCGGAACTGCCCGATGTGGAGATCAAGATCGACCCCAAAGACATCGAAGAATTCGGCTGCCGCGGCGGCGGGCCCGGCGGGCAGAACGTGAACAAAGTGGAAACCGGCTGGTTCATCCGCCACAAACCCACCGGCCAGACGCTGAAAATGACCGAGCACAAAAGCCAGACGCAAAATAAAGAACGCGCCTGGGCGTTGCTGCGCGCCACGCTGTACGAGGCCGAGCGAGCCAAACAACACGCCGCCGTCACCGGCATGCGCAAAAGCCAAATGGGCAGCGGCGACCGCAGCCAGCGCATCCGAACCTACAACTTCCCCCAAAACCGCTGCACCGACCACCGCCTAGGCGGCGAAGGCGGCGGAGAAAAAAACTTCAACCTCGATAAAGTGGTCGCGGGTGAACTGGAACCGATCGTGTCGGCGTTATTGGAGATGGATAAGCGGGAGCGGCTGGAGGCGGTGTGATGAATGGTTCCCTCGCCCGGTACGCCGGGAGAAGGTTGGGGTGAGGGTTCCAATGGGTTTGCCAAACGAACGCAGCCGATGGGTCGGCGAACTACGACCTTCGCGCCAGCACCCAAAGATGCCCCGACTTCGGCACGCCGATCGAAGCAAAACCTGATACAATAAATCAAAACTGACATTCGAAAGGCACCGATCATGGCTGAACTACTCGATCGCATCACCACCCGCCCGGAGCAATGCGGGGGGCGGCCGTGCATCCGTGGAATGCGCATCCGCGTTTCGGATGTGCTTGATCTTCTCGCATCGGGCCTCACTCCGCAGCAGGTTTTGGTTGAACTGCCCGATCTTGAATCCGAAGACGTTCAAGCGTGCTTGAAATTTGCCTCGCGTCGATTAAATCACCCGGTGCTCGTGGCATGACTCTATGGATTGATTCCCAACTGGCTCCTTCATTGGCGGGATGGCTGCACACGAAATTCGGCATCCTGGCATTGGCGGCGCGCGATATTGGCTTGCGCGATGCAGACGATGCTGAAATTTTCCGGCGTGCCAGGGAAACTGGCGTTGTTGTCGCATGGC
>CAZXLA010000336.1:0-1800 GCA_964641895.1 uncultured Tepidisphaeraceae bacterium | reverse complement strand
TCCCTCAACGCCCTCGTTACCGGGTTCTCGACTGTCTTGCGGCTCGTCTCGTTGACGATGCGGAACACGGCGTCGAGCGGTTGGCCCATTGCTTCGGTAGTCGTCCACCCGGTCAACGCCTCGGCGACGGCGTTCATGTTCGTGACGCGGCCGTGCAGGTCGGTCGTGATGACCGCATCCCCGATGCTGGCGAGCGTCGTCCGCAGCCGTTCTCCTTGTTCGGCGATGACGTCAGCGGCCTTCTGCCGGGCCGACAGGCTGCGCCTGAGAAGCCCGACAAACCCCCCGACCGCGAGCAGTCCCAGGACGGCGGTGACCAAGCCGCTTGTGACTGCGATCCGATAGGCCGCAGCGGACTTGCTTTCCCTGTCCTTAAGCAAGTCGCCTTCCACCTGCTTCATCTCCGCAACGTGCTGGCGAATGGCGTTCATTTGCGCCTTGCCCTTGCCAGTAGCGACCAACGCAAACGCTTCCTCCGCATTCGTGCGGCGTAAGTCGATGCTCTGCCTAAGGGAGCCCATCCTTACGACGATCATCTCTTGTAGTTTCGTGATGCGGGCTTGCTGGCCGGGATCATCTTTGGTCTTGTCTTTCAGCTTCACCACGAGGCCGTCCAACCGGGCGAGAGCGGCGTCGTAGGGCTCTAAGAATATGTCTTTGCCGGTGACGAGAAAGCCCCGCTGCCCCGTCTCGGCGTCCACCAGCGCCAGCAGCACGTCGCCGGTAAAATCCAACACTTCATGCGTGTGGACGATCCCACGAGCGTCCTCGTTGAGTTGGCGGATATTCCGGTAGGTAAGCGCCGGGATGAGCACCAGCAACGCCACCAGCAGGACAACGCCGACCATCACCGGGGAGTCAAAATTCCGTTTCACGACCTGAACCTCCGAACATTGAGCAAATCAAATCGGGACAACCGCCCGTTTCTCGCGCCTTTCGTGTCAACCTTATACCACCGTAAGTGCCGCGCCGACATGTCGGCTGGCGCACAAAGCGTTAGTTAGCATGAAGGGCAGGCTCTACGGTGTCGAAAAAAGCTGCTTCAAGGGAGATATCAAAGCTTGCTGATTCCCCGCCGGCCAACGGTCGATCGTGAATTCAGAGTCACCTATGCGCGCCCTCAGCATCCGCCAACCCTACGCCGAGTTGAGGATAGCGGGGGATCAAGACGGCGGAGTATCGCAGTCGGCCGATGCGGTCTTAAGCAGTTGTGAATGCTTCCCAGGTCAGGCCAAGCTGCCTGACTGCGGCGCGTACGGTGCCGAGCTTCAAGTCTTTACCGCCCCAATCGGGAACGATGGTTGAGCGATTCGTCAAAGGATTCAGCCACTTACGATGAGAGCCGCCGCCGGTGCGGGGAATTTCGCGACAGGCCAGCGCAGCCAGTTTCTGCGCCACGTCGCGATATCTCACGCGACCTCCACCAGCGATTCCGACCAGATGATTTCGCCGCTGGTGGAAACTTCGGTGCTTTGGGGCAGCGTGCGGCCCTGCTCGGCATAGAGTTCCAGCACGGCGGCCAAGGCGTCGGAGACATTGGCGTAGGCTTCATCCAGCGTGTCCCCTTCGGTAAGAAGTTCGGGAAGCACGGGCGAGGTGACAGTGAACCCGCCTTCGGGCTGTGGTGAGAAAACCAGCGGGAGCTTTCGAAGCATTAAAGCATTATAGCGCACGCCTCACGATTACTCAACGCACGCGGCGTGTTGGTCGATGCTAATGGAATGCTCGCCCTCTCCATCCGCCAGCCCCGGCGCGCCGGGGTGAACTCCTGCCGAGTTGAGGATAGCGGGGGATTTAGAC
>CAZXLA010000335.1:0-1801 GCA_964641895.1 uncultured Tepidisphaeraceae bacterium | reverse complement strand
GCGATCGACGCCGGCCGCAAGTGGATGTACGTCGAATCCAACGCGGAGAACTTCCGGCTGGGAGCGGGGCGGATTGCTCGGCGGCTTTCGGAGCGCCGAGCGAAGGCGTCGTGAGTTCTCCCGGGCCAACCACCACATTTTGGGCACGGTCAAATCTGCGGCGAAATCAGCACTGTAATGATAATAGGTGATTACTTGTTGATCAAATAAAGACCAAGTGATAATATATCGATAGTAATCTTATGGCGAGGCAATCCGGTGAATTCCCTCAGCTCCAAACCCCCGCGTCAGCCCAGCGGCTGCTGGCAGAGCGCGTGCGCGAGGCCCGCGTCGGGCTTGGGCTGAAGCAATCCACCTTGGCCGCCCGCGCCGGGGTGGCGCTGCCGACGCTACGCCGGTTTGAGCAAGTTGGGGAGGTGTCGCTGAAACATCTCACGCGCATTTGCCACGCGCTGGGCCGGCTCGATGAGTTCGAGAACATCCTGCGTCCACCGCCGGCGGCAACGATGGCGGAACTGGAATCGCGGGTCACAAAGCCCAAGCGCAAGCGGGGGTCGCGGTGAGGAAACTGACTGTTCAACTCCGCTTGTCGCCAACGCAAGTGATTCCCATCGGTCAGTTGGCAGAGGCTGATCGCCGGATTTATTTCGAATACGATGCCGCGTTCCTGAATCGCGGGCTGCACCTTTCCCCGTTCAAGTGGCCGTTGCGTCCTGGGCTGATTGAGCACGTCGATCTTTCGTTCGGGCCGCTGCCGGGACTGATTGATGATTCGCTGCCAGATGGGTGGGGACTGCTCTTGATGGATCGGTTGTTCCGCCGGCGCGGGTTGGACCCAGCCGCGATCTCGCCGCTGGAGCGGCTGTCATACCTCGGCACGCGTACGATGGGCGCGCTGACGTATCACCCTCCGGCCGAGGTCGAGCGAGACGATCAACTCATCAATCTGCACGAAGTAGGGAAGAACGCGCAGGAGATTTACAGCGGCGATGCGGTGGAGGTTCTCCCCGTGCTGATGCGCGCCGGCGGATCGCCCGGTGGCGCCCGGCCAAAGGTGCTCGTCGGAATCAAGGGCGAACAGATCCTCTCCGGTGAAGACGATCTGCCGGATGGCTTTGAGCACTGGATCGTGAAGTTCAGCGCGAAGGTGGATGCTCGTGACGCCGGCCCGATCGAATTTGCGTACGCACAGATGGCGCGGGCGGCTGGCATCGATATGCCAGAAACCCGGCTGTTCAAGGTTGGAAAGAACGCATCGTATTTCGGCGTGCGCCGGTTCGACCGCGGGCCGGGGAATACTCGCGTTCACGTCCACACGTTTGGCAACCTGATCCATGCGAACTTCCGAATCCCATCCACCGATTACGCCGACTTGATGAAAGTGACCAACGCGATGACGCGCAACTACCAGGATTTGCTCAGAGCATTTCGCCGGATGGTCTTCAACGTCGCAGCCCATAACCGGGACGATCACGCCAAGAATTTCGCGTTCGTGATGAACGACACCGGTGAGTGGTCGCTCTCACCGGCCTACGACCTGTGCTTCGCCCCCGGCCCGGGCGGTGAGCACACGATGACCGTCGCCGGCGAAGGCCGCGCGCCGACGCGTGAGCACGTCCTGCAACTGGCCAAGCAGTTCGACATCAAACCCAAGTATGCGACGGACATCATCGACGACGTAAACGCCGGCGTGGCGAGGTGGTCCGAGTTTGCCAGGGCGGCCGACTGTACGAAGAAGACAACTCACGCGATCCAATCGAGTATTCATCCTTTGTGATGCTTCGCGTAGAAGGATTGGCTA
>CAZXLA010000334.1:0-1817 GCA_964641895.1 uncultured Tepidisphaeraceae bacterium | reverse complement strand
CGCGGCATTCTGATGCAAAACCCTGCCGGCGGCCGCAGCACGAGTTACCGACTCGCCGGACCGGAAAACGTCATCGACTAGCCCGGCCGATGTGACCGAACGATCGCCAGAATGCCCGCCTTCAGCGCCGTCGGCAGTTGGCTCCATACCCAAATCACTTCCAGCAAGTCCGCTGGCAAGCTACAGGGCAAGCTTTTTTCAGACCGGTTGTAAGTATTCTATAATTCAGGTAGTTGCGACGATGTGGTACCGGTTTTCTAAACCGGCGATGACTGTCGCAGGTCAACGCGGCTTCGTACCGTTGCTTCGCGGACCTCTTTGGCGAAACAACTGTCCACGGTGAACCTTGACGACGACACGCTGCTAAGTTGACAACGAGGCAGACGGCTTTCATCGCATCATGGATACACCCCGGAACGGATAGCGTGGTGATGAGTTTGGTGTGAAAGTTCGGGCAATCAACTGCGGCGGGTAGACCAGCGCCTTGTATATCCCGAAAGTGTCAAAAAATAGTTGCCAACGCGCCGCCAAGTTCATAAGGTGCGTGGCGATGAGCACGACACGTAATTCTTTATTTCAGTGTCGGTTACAGTTCACTACGGAACCGAAGGTTGATGGTTCGAGCCCATCAGGCTGCATTAAAAACCTTAGCAAAATTGAAGATTTTGAGAGTGTCCGGTGCAACCGGTTTTTCGGTGCTACCCCGGTGCTACCGCAGGATCGAGTTGGCGGGTGTTTGGCGTGCCTTCCGAGCTGGGTGGAACGCGGGCGAGTTATCTTTGCAAAGCGGTTGTCGGGCGTCCCAAGCCACCACCAAAGGCTGGAGATTCTTGTTGGGGATCGGAGATGAACGAAGCCACCGCTCGTATCAAAATCAACAAGCTCCTCGAATCCGCGGGGTGGCGGTTCCTTGATGACGCCAACGCCCCAGCCAACGTCAAACTTGAAGCATCGGCTACGCTCACGTCGGCCGCGATTGACGCGCTCGGCGACGACTTTGAACATACCACTGCCGGCAAGATCGACTTCCTTCTCCTGAATGACAAGGGCCACCCCTTCATTATCCTGGAAGCCAAATCAGAGCACAGGGACCCGCTCGACGGCAAGGAACAGGCTCGTAAATACGCCCGCTCGCAGAACTGCCGCCTGGTCATTCTTTCAAATGGGAACCTGCATTACCTATGGGACCTCGACCGCGGCAATCCCTACGTCATTACCCGCTTTCCGAACCCCGACTCGGCGATTCACTACGACAGGGTGAAGCCCGACGACAAGCGGCTCATCGCGGAGACCGTCGGCGACGACTACATCGCGCTCACCCAGCGCCCCACCTACGCCGCCGGCGCCGGCTCTACACCCGCGGCGCCGCCGTCGCGGGCACAATCACCGGCCAGCGCATCGTGCGGGTGAAGACGAACGAAATTTATTTCGCGTACTACTCGTACACTCTTGTTGGCCAACGCACACCGCTCGAAGGCAAGGCTTCGCTCGCCGGCCACAAGGAATACGAAACCGCAACCGCGGGGAAGGCGGTGATGGTGCTTTACGATTCTGAGAAATCCAAGCGCAGCACGATGTATGAATATGGCGGGTACGCGTGGGAGTGAAGTTGGCGGAGATGGGTCAATCGGCATCGAGAAAAACGAGCCGCACGCATAAGCACGCGGAGTGAGGCTGCGCGGGTTTGATGGCGCAATGGCCTACTCCGACTCGCTCACGCTCGCGGCTCGTAGAATACGCGCTGATCAGGCCGTCGTGCCGAGCGCTCCAAATGCCCTCGCGCCGCAGAATCCGGGCGCCGAAGAATCCTCGCGCCG
>CAZXLA010000333.1:0-1876 GCA_964641895.1 uncultured Tepidisphaeraceae bacterium | reverse complement strand
GTGTCGTTGATGCCCGGCGAGAGCGCCTTGAGCGCGACATCCACGATCTGCCGGATGCCGAAGCCGGCATCCTGCACCATTGTGCGCTGGTGGCCGATGGTGTAGATCGCGTCGATGCGGGCCGCGAAGTCCTCGTCCGGCACGCCGGAGGCGATCGAGATCAGCGGCGCGCCTTCGACGACGAACTCGCCCACGCCGCGCTCCATGCGGATGATCGTCTGCATCTCGGCGGCCGCGCGCAGCAGCGCATCGCCATCCACACCCTGAATGAAACCGGTCAGCTGCGCCGGAACCTCTTGCCAGCGTTGATCGGCGGCGGGCGCCACGGAGGCGACAGGACCGCCCGCCGCTTCGCCCATCTCCTGGGGGAACAGGCGATTAACGGCATCGATCGTCTCATCGGCTGCCGCCTTGATGATGGTCTCCGCCTGAATGCCCGAAGCAATATGATGAATGAAGAAGATCAGGCACGCGATCCCGACAAACGCCAGCAGCACCGCGACCAGCACCGCCAGCGGCGGCACGAACGCGCCTTCGTCGCCGCCGCGGATGGTGCGCAGCACCACCAGGCAATAAATGAAGATGCCTACGAATGCGCCGAGGACGCTCTGGTTGGCGCGGTCGCGCATGAAGTTGCGCAGGATGCGCGAGGTGTATTGGCTGGAGGCCAGCGTCAAGGCAACGATGGTGATCGAGAACGCCACGCCGGCAATCGTGATCATCGACCCGGCGATCGCCGCAAGGGTACCCCGCGCGCCGGCCGCCCCGGCCCCGAACAGCCAAGGCCACCGTTCCTGCAAACGCGCTCGATCCAGATTCGCATCGATCTCGCCCAGCCCCAGCGCCAGCGCCGCAGCGCCGACGATCATCAGCGCAGGCACGAACCACAGGCTCGAATGCAGGGAATCCAGGATGGAACGCAATCGGTGCATGATGGATGTTTAAATGCAGGCCAAAACAAAACCCGCCGTCGTCACGCATGTAACGAAGGCGGGCACGGTGGGTCGCGTCCTGTCCTCGCGCTGACCGCGCCGACACTAATTCTTCTCCACCGCCGTATGCGCTTCGCCGGGCTGGCCTTTCTTCAACGCCATGTCAGCGTCGCCGGCGTTGGGCATGGGCTGGAAGGTGAGTTTGCTCAGGTATTCGTGCGTCGTGCCCGACTTCTCCGCCTTGGCGATCTCGCCGTACTCCTTGCGCGCCTGCTCGGCATTCTTCTTGCCGTTGATGATGTCGTACGCCAGGTTCAGCGCCAGCAGGTTATGGGCTTCGGTGTCGCAGCGGGCGCCGATCGTCCCGCGGGTGCGATCGACGATGATGCTTCCGTCGAACTTGGCCAACTCGGAGACCTTGTCCGTCGGCACCTTGAACTCCACGACGTGCTGGAGGTAGTCCTTGTGGGGCATGGGGAAATCGTGCTGGATTTCCTCGTTGAGCAGGATGATCTCCTTGAACGGTCCGTTGTCGGTCCATACCAGCCGGGTGGGCGTCACGCCGCTGGGCTCGCCGTACTTCTCGCTCATCATCTTGGCGGCCTTCTTCGGTCCGGCCGACCAGTCGGCGGTGCATTGCTCGACGGACATCTGCTTGCCGCCGGCGGCATGCTTATCGCCGGCCATCTGCGACTGTCCGGCGGGCCCAGTGGGGCGGTCAGCGGGTTGGTGCTGGGCGAACGCGGTCCCCGCAATGGGGAAGATCGAGGCGATGGCCGAATAAACGGCGGTGCGAATCACTGTCATGGTTGACGCTCCGGTTCCGTAGAACCCGTAGAAGCTGACGCGGTTCCCTCTCCCGGACCACAAGGCCCGATGAAAGAACCGATAAATCCGAGCAATCAGCAACGGTCGTGCTACAACGACTTCGCGCTTTGCGCCCG
>CAZXLA010000332.1:0-1892 GCA_964641895.1 uncultured Tepidisphaeraceae bacterium | reverse complement strand
TTTCGGCTGCGCGGCAACATCTACATTTGTGTATTTTTGATGTTATTTGGACCTGGCCCGCTTTCACCCGTGGCCCGCTTTCACCCGGAAGAAAACCGCGGCTGTTGGATGCCAAGGGCAAACGCATTGCGATGCACCAAGTGCATCCAACGGCAGAAAAATACAATGCTGACGATGAACAGCAAGAGCCATAGCAACGAAGCCGCGATCAATCCCATCTCCACAACCATCATCCACCCGGGCACCGTATCGCCTGCACCTGGTTCCATGCCGCTGAGCGTGATGACGGACCCGGCCAGCGAAACCAGGGCTTGCACGCACACCAGCGCGACGAGCAGATACTTTGCCACCTTCGCCCGTGCGCCTGACGATTCAAACGGCACGGTGGTGAAGTCGGCGTACCCAAGAACCGGCGGCTGCGGCGGCTGAAGGGGAGGGGGAAGTTGCGTCATCCTGCTTGTATCGAACCACCGCTGCCGGTGATGCCATAAAATTACGCACGACGGGGGTTGCAGCTGCTATAATGCGATCGTGTTGAAGGTGTATCTTGAGACGAGCTTTTTCAGCGAATGCTGCACCATCCGCACCGGCGAAATCGCCCGCGGGCGGCGCGCGGTGAGCCGGGAGTGGTGGGAGAAACAAGCGGTAAATTTCCGGCTGTTTGTTTCGAGCGAAGTGATCCGCGAATTGAGTAGTGCGGCGTTTCCGGCGGAAGTTCGCGAACCGTGTCTGGATATGGCCCTGCAATTAGAATCGCTGATCATAACGCCGTCTGCGTTGGAAGTCGCACAGGCTTTGGTCGACTCCCAGGTGATGCCACGACCGGCAACGGGCGGCGATGCAGTGCATGCCGCTGCGGCCATCACCAACCGGCTGGACTACTTGCTGACCTGGAATCAGCGGCATCTCGCCAACTTAAACAAACGCACGCAGTTAGCGGTGGTTTGCTCACGCCTTGGATTTGTCGTGCCCGAAATCGTTACGCCTGATATCATGAGGATGGAGGAAGGCCATGATCAAAACGAAGCTTGAAACCAAACGCGAACTGACTGGCGTTGACGACGTGAGGCGCGTGCGCGACGCCATTGCCAGACAGCACCACGGTGACCTGGCGGAACATATCAAAGAGTCGAACAGGATCGCAGCGGTGGTGATCCGCAAATATAAGTTGCGGAAGGTGCGGCGCGCGCGGTAGCGAAATGCCGCCAGGCATGATGGGCGACGGGAGTTCGTTGGGGGCAATCATCCCAATTACATCAGGTAACAAGCGAGCCGGAGAACGCAAATCCGTTCAGTAGCAGGGGCCGCGCCCAAGCGACTTTGTGCTACGAGAACTATACCCGCGGCCACGGTTCACTGCAGCGGGTGGTTATATGGGCAGGCCGGACAGCCGTGCCGTGCCGGAATAATCTTGGCCGAGCAAGATACACTCGCGACCGAAGTGTTCGATCAAGCCCAACTCGGTTTTCATTTCGATTGCGAACCGCCACGTCTCGGCCGGGCGAGCCCCGAGCGATGTTCCGCCCGTGGCCAAGGTGACTGCGCAACGCGCGTGACCTGCCGAATCGACCGTGTAAAACTCGAACACCAGCCAGCCGATACCCGTGTCCTCGCCGGCATCGAGGTGGAACTTCCCTTGCGGATTGCGAGCCCACGCGATCAAACCTTCTGCGTCGGCCCCAAGGAAGTCCGGCGAAGCGTAAGCACGTGAGCGAGCGGACCACTCGCCAGCTACACCGCGCGTCTCTAGTTCAATCATGTCTGGCAGGTCTTCGTAGACGGCGCGAAGTTCGAGTGACCAATCATCCACGCTGACACGCCCTACCCATATAACTGTTGTCCGCCGGCTCGTTCACTTGTCATGCATCGTTTGTTGCAAGCCTATTTCGGCA
>CAZXLA010000331.1:0-1904 GCA_964641895.1 uncultured Tepidisphaeraceae bacterium | reverse complement strand
ACCCCGCTTCGCCGCCCCCGCCCACCGATTTATCTAAAGAAGACCTCGCTAATCTGCAATTTGAAGGGAAGATCAGTTTTGATCTGGGCAAGTTTCCCAGCCCGTTCATTGGCTTGTTCGTCAATGCCGCCGAAGATGGCAACGATGGCGACAGCCGATTTCAGGAAATTCGGCCGACCGTCGGGGTCGACTGGAACTTAAGCCCCATTTTGCTGTCGTTCGGCCACATCAGCTATATCTTCCCGGAAGACGAGTTCGACGCGAACGGGGTGCCCGAAAGCGCCGAAGTCTTCGCCAGCATCACCTTGGACGACGCTTACTTTTTTCGTTCCGAGAAACCGGTGTTGTCTCCTTATGTTTTCGTCGCGTACGACTACAGCGAATTCGAAGGCACCTACATCGAGGCCGGCGGAAGCCATACTTTTCAGATCGAGGACACCGGGTTGACATTGAAGCTCGAAGGCCACGTCGCCTACGTGAGCGGTTTAACCGAGGTGTTCGGTGCCAACTCGGGCTTTCAGCACTACCAGCTCGGGGTCATCGGCGAATACTCGCTCAATCAGCTCTTTAACTTCAGCACGCGGTACGGCGACTGGAGCTTCCGAGGCTACCTCTACTACACCGGCGAGATCGAAGACACCCTGCGCGCCGATGAACAACTCTGGGGCGGGGCGGGCATTGGCTTTCGCTATTGAAGGTGTTCATGCACGATGCTACTGACAGTGCCTATCGATTGATGTGCCGGCATGCGATGTAAGTATTGCTTCGCCCGAAGTTTACTTCCGTAGCACGATGCGCGGCTGGGGAGGCGGTTCTTTGAAATTCGTGCAAATTCGTGCATTGGCATGCATGCCGGCGGCGATGAGCGGGATTTCAGCAGCAAATTCCTCAACCGATATTCAAATGCCAAAGAACTCCTATTCAACCCCTGGCGCTGCGCCGGCGAGCGCGCGCCAGCGCAGCGCGCGGGTGAAATCCCTCGATAGCGGCGCAAAAATGCCCTGAGGTTCGCAGATTTTTCCCTTCCAGCGCGTTGCGCCCGCGACACCTTGTCGGCGCAGCGCGCTCCAAGCGGCGCCAAGTGTGCAAAACGTGTGTCGTGGGTTTGGCGGCGAGAGGGGCTACTTCGTTGCAAGCCGCTGTTTGACCCGGGCGCGTTGGATCGATGCCGAGCGCGTGGCGTCCGTCGGGGCTTTTGCGGTGGCGTCGGCGAGGTCTTTGCGGGCGGCTTCGGCGCTGAGTTCGCTGACGGCAACCGCGTGGTCGGTGAGCACGGTCAGCTTGTTGTCATTCATCTGCGCTACGCCGCCTTCGACGTAATAGGACACGCTTTTTCCACCGACGACGTCCACGCGCATCCGACCGACGCCAATCTTCACCAGCAGCGGCGATCGGTCGGTGAGAATTCCGATTTCGCCGTCATGCGCCGGCACGATGGCCTGGGTGGCCTTTTCGTTGAGCAGTTGGTGTTCGGGCGTGACGATAACGCAGTTAAAAGCCATAGCAAACCTTTGCCTAAACTCGAGGTTCGGAAGAATAGCGATCGCCGAAATAAGGTCAAATGTAGCAGGGCAAACCCATGAAACGAACGGCGAGCGTCAGCGACCCAATCACAGCCCGGCAACCTCGCCGGCGTGGTGGCTCGGCGAATGGGTGCGCCCGGTGCGACTCGGCCAACTCAGCAACTGCACCGTGCGCGGTGCGATTGTAAAAGGCCCGTTCGCCAGCGGAATAATAGTGACTGTCTGAACGCCTTGGATTTTACTTGTAATAGGGGGGCGCATTGTTACTCTAGATCGCATTCCGCATCGCGTGCGATGCGCCGGTTGGGTGGGTTGAAGGGTATTAACACTACAGCGCAGGGTCCGCGTTTTTGGCTCAGAAAACGGGGTTGGACCAACGGC
>CAZXLA010000330.1:0-1923 GCA_964641895.1 uncultured Tepidisphaeraceae bacterium | reverse complement strand
GGGCCGACAATGAGTTATCGGCTAAATGGGAGGATGCGCTACTGTAGTACTAACCCTCCCCCGGCGTACCGGGAGAGGGGACCGATCGTTCCGCGGCGCGTTCGTCGGCCCCCAGGTAGCGGGCCGCCCACAGCCACAGCAATCCGCCTACCAGCATCATCACACTGACGACGACGAACCCGCTGGCCAATCCGCTTGATGTCGCCGTCTTGTTTGCGTCCGCCACATGACCGATCACCGCCGGACTGATGGCGTCGCCCAGCGCGTGGATCATGAAGATGTTGATTGCAAACGCGGTAGCGCGGATGGACGGATGAACCACATTGGCCAGCGCCGTGTTGGCCGGGCCGGTGTTGAAAAACAGGCAGAAGCACGCGAGGAAGATCACGACCCAGCACGCGGGGAACGGCGTTTTGAGGATGAGCAGGAACATGGGAAACCCGACGATCATCCCCGCCGCCGACACCAGCATGTAGCTGCCCGATAGCCGCGGGCGCAGCTTGTCGCCGAGCCACCCGCCGGCGAGTGTGGCGAACAGGCCCGACGTCGCAACAATTCCGCCGAAGATCAGGTTCGACCTTGCCGGATCAAGCCCGCGATCTTGAACAAGATAGCGCGGCATCCAAAACGCGATGCCGCCCAGGGCAAATGTCATCGCCGTCATGCCTAGCGAGTTGAGCACGTACGATTTGGTCTTGAGCAGCCGCAGGTAATCGGCCGGCGTGGGTTTGTGTGGCTTGGTGCCGCCGATCAACTGCCGCTTCGGTTCGGGCATGAAGAAGCACCAGATGCCCAGCACAATTCCCGGCGGAACGGTGCAGAAGAAGGCCCAGTGCCAATGCGCAGAGAACAACCCGCCGATGGTATATCCCAGCGCGCTACCCACGGGAATTGCCGCATAAAACCACGCGAGCACCTTGCCGCGTTTTTCGATCGGATACAGGTCGGCGATGATGGTCGGCGCGACCGGCCCGTACGCCGCCTCGCCCACGCCGAGGAGGCAGCGCATCAGCAGCAGCATGCCGTAAGTGCTCGCCAGGCCCGATCCGCCGCTGGCCAGGCTCCAGAAGATCACGCCCACGCCAATGATGACCCACCGCCGGAACCGGTCGGCCAGAATGCCGAAGACCGGCGAGAGCAGCATGTACGAAATGAGAAAGGCGAAAACGAGCCGACCCATCTGCCCCATGCTGGCGCCCAGATCGTCGGCGATCGGTTTCTCCAGCGCCGCGAGAATCTGACGATCGACGTAGTTGAAAAGGTTGATCGCCAGCAGCAGCACCAGCGCCGTGCGCGCACGACCAAAGCGCCGACGGGTTGATTGCGGGTCATCCACCTGTTCCACTCGCCCGATGATCGTTGTTCGAGCAACCTATGGCAATCCGCAATCGCAAATCGAAAATGCAAACAACGCCCCCGGCCGAAGGTTCGGCCGGGGGCGCTTGGGGTCTGAATGAACGGCCAAGAGTTACATCGACGTGCGAGTGTCAATCCCAAACCACTCTCATGTAAGGGACTGAAATCTCACGCCCTCTTAGCCTCGCAGCAGCTGGAGGGCGGCCTGAGGGCTTGCGTTAGCCTGGGCCAGAACACTCGAAGCTGCCTGTGAAAGAATCTGATTCCTCGTAAGGTTGGCCGTCTCCTCGGCGAAATCAGTATCGCGAATCGCCGATTCTGCCGCCGAAGCGTTCTCAAACGCCACGCCCAGCGCGTTCACCGTCGATCCGATGGTAAACTTCTGGAACGCGCCTAGTCGCCCGCGCTGCTGGCTGACCTGTTTAATCGACCGTTCCAGAATCTGCTGCGCGGTTACCAAGTTGTCGCTGTTGAGCGAATTGGCCTGACCGCTGCCGAGACTGGCAAGGTATCCGAGGGTTTCAGTGCCAAGGTTGCCGGTGCTCACCGACGCGACGCCGAGCGATT
>CAZXLA010000329.1:0-1945 GCA_964641895.1 uncultured Tepidisphaeraceae bacterium | reverse complement strand
GTGCCACAGCGGTAACCACAGCGCCGCCGACACCACCGAGCCGATGCCGAACCCGATGGCAAGCCAACGCAGCGTCTGCCGCGCGGTTGCCGGATTGCGGTGGTAAACCGGCGTGGCGTACGGAATCGGCTGCGCAACCGGTGGGGCACGCGGGGGCAACGGCGGGGGAGTTGGGGTTTCGCTCATGGTCCCTCAATAGGCATCGTACCATTCGATTCGATCCGTACACCCGAGCGTCGCCATTGCACCAGGCATACCGCGGCGCCGACGATGCTCACCACCTGAATCGCGCTCAGCCCAAGATACGGTTTGAACGTCGGCTTGATGAATTCGATGACAAATCTGAACAGCAAATACGACCCGAGAAACACCCGGAAGCGGTCGCCCGGTCGAACCCGTGTGCTGGGCCGCGTGATGATTGCAATGGCGGCCACAAGCAACACCACATACAAAGATTCATAAAGCTGCGTCGGATGCCGCCGCATTCCGTCTCCAAAATCCACACCCCACGGCAGATTTGTGGCGACACCGTGCGTGTGATCGGCCAGCCCTTCCAGAAAACAGCCGATGCGACCGATGGCGATTCCCAGCGCCAGCGGGAGAACGTACAGGTCGCCCGTTCGAACCCGAACGTTGAGTCGGCGTTTGGCAATCTCCACCCCGATCCACCCGCCGAGCAGTCCGCCGACGATCGTCTTTCCCTGCATCCAGAAGTTGGCATCGGTGCGATGTGCGTAGTAGTCGGGGAACGATTCAATGATGGCCAGCAGCCTCGACCCCAGAAATGCGCCAAACACCGCGCCCACAAAAATCCAGACCGTCACCTCCAAGGGCAGCACCGCCGCCTTCGACCGGCGACGCAGGTAAAAATACGCGCGCACCCCAACGGCGTAGCCGAGTAGCTCAAACACCTGGTGCGCGGGTACCGCGTGCCCGAAAAAGTTGTACTCGACCGGGAATGTCATGCTTCGACTCGTTCTCACAACTTTGCGACAGCACCCTCGATGCATACACTATTGGGTTCGAAACTGAACTCAAGGAGTTAACGAATGGATCTGCTCGAAGGCAAAAAAGGCATCATCCTTGGCGTGGCAAACACGAATAGCATTGCCTGGCACATCGCCAATCAATGCGTAAAGCAGGGGGCGACCTGCGGCTTCGGCCACCTGCCGGGTGAGAAGATGCAGCGTCGGGTGAGCAAGGCCATGCAGGAAGGCGGCTACGGCGATGCGTGGATGGCTCCGTGCGATGTCGGCGACGATGCCAGCATCGAACAGTTCTTCGCCGCCGCAAAAGATAAGCTGGGCTCGATCGATTTTCTGGTCCACTGCCTGGCGTTTGCCAACCACGAATACTTGAAAAAAGACTTCGGCAACTTCACCAGCACGCCGCGTGATGTCTACAAAACCGCGTGCGATATCAGCGCTTATAGCCTGATTGCCGTCACCCGCGCCGCATTGCCGATGATGCCGGCCGGCGGGTCGGTCATCGCGCTAAGCTACTACGGCGCGGAAAAGGTCATCCCAGGCTACAACGTGATGGGCGTGGCCAAGGCGGCCCTGGAAGCCACAGCGCGGTATCTGAGCTTCGACGTCGGCCCGAAAAAAGTGAGAGTGAACTGCATTAGCGCCGGCCCGATCCGCACCCTGAGCGCGATGGCCGTCGGCGGGATTGATGAGATGTTCAGCCACGTCCAGAAAAAGGCTCCGCTGCAACGAAACGTGGACGGCGACGAAGTGGCCAAGACGGCGGTGTACTTGCTGAGCGACCTTTCGAGTGGCGTGACCGGCGAAACCATTTACGTCGATTGCGGTTTTAACATTGTCGGACTGTAGACAGCCCCGCTTGCATCCAAGCGATTCAGCGGTAATATTTACAGTCCAATGTATCGCGGGCGTAGCTCAGTGGTAGAGCGTCACGTTGCCAACGTGAATGTCGAGGGTTC
>CAZXLA010000328.1:0-1949 GCA_964641895.1 uncultured Tepidisphaeraceae bacterium | reverse complement strand
GTCGTCAGCGCATCGTCGTACCACGTTGCACACGCCAAGCCGGTCGCGTACGCCACGAAATAACTCTGCGGCAGCGTGACGTACCGCATCTGATAAAGCTTGTGCGTGTCGGCCAGTAGCGTGAGGCTCGACATGGCCATGTTGTCGAGCGTGGCGGGCGTGCCGGCGGCGCCGGCGAGGTCGGATTCGATGCCGTAAAGCAGCGTCGTCGCCAGATCGGGCGGGATCGGCACGTCCAGTTCCATGAAGTAACTGAAGACGATCGAACAGGTGCTGCCGATGTCCGGACGAATGTCGCAGAAGTCGCATTTGGGCCGGCGGCCGCGCGATCCGTGGTGGTCGACCACTACCGTCGGCGACAAATCGTCGCTCAGCGGGCTATAGGCGAAGTTGGGTTGCACATCCAGCAGCACGATGGCGTCATACTGCTTGACCATCACCGGGTTCCAAGGCAATGCGTCGAGGTCAACATAACGGTTAAACGCCTCGTTGATCCCCCCGCCGATGGTACCGCGGATGGAGATTTCCACCTTCGCATGAGGAAGCTTGGCGCGCAGAAAGTGCCGCATGGCGATGCTGCTGGCCAGCGCATCGGGGTCGGGATGCATGTGCGTGGTGACGAGAATTTTTTCTTTGTGCGCCAGCGCGCGCAGCAGCCGCTTGGCCTTGGCCTTGCCGCGGCTTTTGCGTTCCACCCGCTGCGCCGAGCCGGCGGTGGTTTCCACACATGATTCAACGAACGCTGTCATTAACCTCGATTATAGGAACTAAAACCCGCGCGAGGGTTCCTGCCTCGATGCAATCGACGCGATACCCCTGCAGATTAAGGAGTTGCGCGCCCGTCCGGTAAAGCCGAGTGATAGCCGCAGATGAACGCAGATCAACGCAGATGAAATCAGAAGAAAGTGGACGATTCCATTTGAAGCCCTCTTTTTTATCTGCGTTCATCTGCGTTCATCTGCGGCTAACCTTCCCTCCGGATGCGCGGGTTGATTCTCCGCCGGCGCGTAGTACGATCATTGCGTTGTGATCACACCATCTGCCGAATCGCGAACGGAGGCGCGGGCGGCCAGTCTTTTTACTGGCAAGCGCGTTCACTTTATTGGAATTGGCGGCTCGGGCATGAGCGGCCTGGCGCGCATGCTGCTTGATCGCGGGGCGATCGTTACCGGGTCGGAGCCGTCACCCAACGATCAAACGTTCAAACTCGTCGAACGCGGCGCGAAGATTACCCGCGATCAGCTCGGCGAATTGTTGTGCCACGATGTCGACCTCGTCGTCCGCACCGCCGCCGTGCCCAGTTCGAATGTCGAGTTTCAGATCGCCGGCAAGCTCGGTCTGCGCACCGTCAAATACGCCCAATTGCTCGGCGAAGTGATGAGCGAAAACCTCGGCATCGCGGTGGCAGGAACGCACGGGAAATCGACCACCACCGCCATGATCGCCCACGCGCTGATGCAGTGCGGCAAAGACCCGAGTTTTGTCATCGGCGGAACCGTGCCGCAACTGGGCGGCGGCAGTCGCAGCGGGTCGGGCGATGCGTTCGTGGCCGAAGCGTGCGAATTTGATCGATCGTTTCACGCCCTTAAGCCGCGCATCGCCGTCATCACCAACATTGATGCCGACCACCTGGATTGCTACCGCGATATTGATGACATCATCGCATCGTTCCGCCACTTCGCCCGACTGATTCCGCTCGACGGCAAAATCATCGCCGCCGCGGAAGATCGGGTGGCTCAGGCGTTGCACGTACTCGATACCCCTATCGAATGGTGCGCGCTGGAAACCGAAGCCGAGTGGACGACGAAATCATCCGGCGTGACCAACGGTTGCCACGGCGGGCAGATATTCCACCACGGCCAAGCCGTGGCGACGATCCAACTTTCCGTCGCCGGCCGGCACAATCTGATCAACGCAACCCTTGCCGTGGCCGCATGTTATGCGTGCGG
>CAZXLA010000327.1:0-2007 GCA_964641895.1 uncultured Tepidisphaeraceae bacterium | reverse complement strand
TTGAGCAGTTCCGCAAGGGTCTGAACGTCGAGTTGGAGCACGGGCGGCATGACCCGTCAACGGACGTGACAGGCGATGACCCCGTCCTCACCGGCAAAATCGCCCTGGCTCATCTCAACGAGTTTCCTGACTACTACACTCGTCTTGAAAAGATGGAACGGGAAGCCAAAGACGGCCGCGCTTGATGCGCTGGCGGAAGTGGCGGCGCCCGAAGGATTGTCGCATGGAAAACGTTGACTTGATGAAGTATGACGCGATTCCTGACGCGGTGTGGACGAAGCTATCGCGCGCCGCCGACGACCCGGCGCTGCAATTGCGACTGATGGCCGTGGCGACCGTCACGCCAGACGGAAAGCCCTCGAATCGGACGCTTGTGTTGCGTGGCGCTGACAAGCCTTCGGGCCTCGTCTGGTTCCACACCGACCGCCGCTCGCCGAAGATGCACCATCTCAGGGAGCGGCCGCAAATCAGCGCGCTGGGGTATGACCAACACGATCATGTGCAGATTCGCCTGGATGGCGAGGTGACGTTGCATGAGACTGATGCGCTTGCGGATAGTCATTGGGAGCAGGTCAGCATGGCCGTCCGTCATGCCTATAGCTCGCAGTTCGCGCCCGGCGAGCCGATTCAGCAACCCGATCCAAGGCTTCAGGTGATGCGCCAGCAACAAAAACTAGGGCCTGCAGATCACGGTCGGCACAATTTTGTGGTGATGCAGGTTCGAGTCGAAGTAATCGACTGGCTCCAGGTCGGCTCAATGAGTCAGGTTCGTGCGATCCTCCGCGCTGCGAAGGATTGGAAAGCCGAGCCGTTGGTGCCGTGAAGGAACGATAAGCCAAAAAAGGTTCACCGCCATGAAATCCTTCGTGATGCACGAGATCGGAAAAGTCGGGATTATCGACAAGCCGATCCCGCGCGCTGGCCCCAACGATGCGATCATTCGCACCACCGCAGCGCTGATCTGCACCTCCGATACTCACACCGTCGGCGGCGCAATCGGCCCCCGCACAGACTTGACGCTCGGCCACGAGGCGGTTGGCGTCATACACGAGCTTGGCGAGGCGGTCGCCGCGGCCGGCATATTCAAGATCGGTCAGCGCGTCGCGGTGAACGCCATCACACCCTGTTATGCCTGTGACAACTGCCAGCGCGGCTTCTCATCACAGTGCGGCGGCATGCTTGGCGGATGGAAATTCGCCAACGCCAAGGACGGCAGCATGGCCGACTATTTTCACGTCAACGACGCCTTGGCCAATCTGGCCCCGATCCCGGATGATCTGACTGATGAACAGGCCGCCTACTGCTGCGACATGCTCTCGACCGGTTTCATCGGTGCCGAGTTCGGTAACATCCCCATCGGCGGCAGCGTAGCGATCTTTGGCCAAGGCCCGGTTGGCATGATGGCCACCGTCGGGGCCCGTCTCTGCGGCGCGGGCCTGGTCATCGGCGTCGAGAGCATGCCGCTGCGCAGCGCTATGGCCCGAAAATTCGGGGCCGATGAGATTGTCGACTACACCCAAGAAGACCCGGTCGAGGCCATCAAGCGCCTCACCGGCGGCAAAGGGGTTGACACCGCCATTGAAGCGCTCGGTTCACCTCAGACATTCGCAGCCTGCATCAGTGCGACGCGCCCGGGCGGCACGATCTCCAACATCGGCTACCACGGCGATGGCGATTCGGTTCCCATTCCGCGCCTGGATTGGGGCGTGGGCATGAGCGACAAAACCATCCGCACCGCGCTCTGCCCCGGCGGGTCGGAGCGCATGAGCCGCCTCATGCGACTGATTCAGACCAGGCGCGTTGATCCGCTTGCGATGACCACGCACCGATTCAAATTCAGCGACATCGAAGAGGCGTTCCGGATGATGCAGACCAAGCAAGATGGGATGATCAAGCCGCTGATCACGTTTTGAAGCGGTTAAAGGCCGCCTAGAACGGCCTGAACCAAACCTGCTGCCGATGCCCCTTCGGTTTGCGCAGCCGCATTGCGCGCACAACATCCCGCAG
>CAZXLA010000326.1:0-2021 GCA_964641895.1 uncultured Tepidisphaeraceae bacterium | reverse complement strand
TCGGCGGGAGCCTCACCTTCCACATCCGCGTCGCCCGTTCTGTATGTCACCAGCGAAGAATCCGCGCAGCAGACCAAGCTGCGGGCGGCGCGGTTGGGGATCAACTCGCCGAATTTGCTCATTCTGGCCGAGACGAATCTTGAGCGGATTCTGAATCAGATTCGCAAGCACAAACCGCGTGTGGTGGTGATTGATTCGATCCAGATGATCTACAAACCCGAACTGCCGGCGGCGCCGGGATCGGTCACGCAGTTGCGCGATTGCTGCATGGAACTGGTGTACCTGGCCAAGCTCACCGGCACGGCGGTGATCGTCGTCGGCCATGTGACCAAGGCCGGCACGCTGGCGGGGCCGAAGATTATTGAGCATATTGTTGACACGGTCGTCTACTTTGAAGGCGATCGGCACCACAGCCATCGCATCGTCCGCTGCACGAAAAATCGCTTCGGCAGCACGCACGAAGTGGGCATTTTTGAAATGACCGGCGAGGGCCTCAAGCCGATCGACGACCCGGGCAAAATGTTCGTCGAACCGCACGATGGCGAAGCAGTGAGCGGCAGCGTGCTCACCGCCACCGTGACGGGGTCGCGGGTGATGCTCGTCGAGATTCAGGCGCTGACGGCCAGCAGCGTGATCGGATCGGCCAAGCGAAAAGTAAGCGGCTATTCCGGCGATCGCGTGAGCATGATCCTGGCAGTCCTCGAAAAGCGCGCCGGATTAAAACTGGCGGCGGACGATGTCTATGTGAACGTGGTCGGCGGCGTAAAAATCATCGAACCCGCGGCCGACCTCGCGTGCGCGCTGGCGATCGCCAGCGCGCATCTGAATCGCCCGCTTCCCATCGGCACACTGGCGCTGGGCGAGTTGGGATTGGCCGGCGAAATCCGCAACGTGCCCCAGTTGGAACAGCGCCTCCGCGAAGCCTCGCGATTGGGCCTGGGCCACGCGATCATTCCGCCGCTGGGTTCAAGCCGTGTCCCCAAACTCGGCGGGATGAGCGTGAACGAAGTGCGAAGACTCTCTCAGGCGATGGGGGTGATGTGACGGTCAGTCGTAGCGGTCATAGAAAGCGTGGACAAGGAACAACATTAACTTGCCATCGCTGATAGTAAATCTTTATTATTGGTTTGAAGTCTAACCAAATAGTTAGCGCAAATTGAGGATCAACCATGCTATCCCTCGCCGCGTTCGCCGACGAAATCTCGCCCGACGCCGATGAGCAAATTCGCGTCTGCAAAGCCAATGGCGTGAAGCTCTTTGAACTCCGCGGGGCGTACGGAACGAACGTGCTCGATTTTGATCTGGAGATGCGGCGGGCTATCAAGGTCAAGCTGGCCGAGGCGAAGATGGGCGTGATTTCGATCGGGTCGCCCGTCGGTAAAGTGGCGATTGATCAGCCGTGGGAAGAGCATTTCGCGCGGTTCAAAATCGCAGTCGAGTCGGCGTTGTTTTTCAACGCGCCGTTGATCCGCGTGTTCAGTTATTATCCGCCCGGCGGCGAAGGGAAGGGTGAAATCGCGCCGCACCGCACGGCCGTGCTCGATCGATTTCGTAAGAAGATTGAATACATCAACGATTTGCCGGTGACGCTCGTTCACGAAAATGAAAAAGGCATTTACGGCGACATCGCCAGCCGATGCGTCGATCTCATGCAGTCGGTCAACTCGCCCAAGCTGCGCACCGCGTTCGACTTTGCCAACTTCGTGCAGTGCGGGCAAGACCCGCTGGCCATCTGGCCGGCCCTCAAGCCGTTCACCGCGCACTTTCATATCAAGGATGCGATGAACGGCACCGGCAAGGTGGTGCCGGCGGGGCAGGGGGATGGGCAACTCGTGCCGATTCTTGCCGATGCATACAACTCAGGTTATCGCGGGTGCTTGAGCCTCGAGCCGCATCTCAAGGTGGCGGGGCATTCGTTCGGCGAAACGGGTGAGGCGTTGTTTAAAGTTGCCGCCGACGCGCTCAAAGTCGTATGTTCGGCCGCGGCGATTCCACTGGCGATTTAGCCAAGTTGCCTCCCC
>CAZXLA010000325.1:0-2120 GCA_964641895.1 uncultured Tepidisphaeraceae bacterium | reverse complement strand
CAACCCGTGCATGTCCCCACCGAGCCATTCGGGCAGACGGGCGTTCGTCAGTATGTCGGGTCGTTTGCGGCGCTGTTTTGTGCCGTTGGCATGGCGGCGGCGCTCACGCTCTGGCTGCGCAGCGGCGGGGTGATGGATACGCTCGAGTTTAACCAGGAAACCAGCCGCACCGTGCTTCAATCGGCCAACGGACGATTCGTGCTGGCGCGGGTATACATGGAGCAGAATGACGCGGGCAGTTGGGGCTACAGCTCGCGGCAACTGCCGCGGTTTCGGGGCGATCGGTGGCCGGATTCGATCTGGAAATCCATCGGCATTGAACTGCGAAAAGATTACATCTTCGGCCGGCCCGGCTGGTGGCTGCGCGTCAAGTGGCCGTTGGCGGCGGCGGTGTTGGCGGTGGTGCCTGCACTGCACGTTCTCGGGCCGATGCGGCGCAAGCGACAGCGTGCCGGCAGCGCCGCACCATCGCTTGACGGCTTCTGCCGGCGGTGCGGCAGGCCCATCGATCGCGTCACGCCGCGGTGCAACTGCTGCGGGCGCGATGTCGCAACCTCAAAAGTTCTCGCGGCGCCGTAGGGCGATCGGCCCCTGTAATATTTCCGTGAGAATGAACTGCTCGCGCAGCGTCTGTGGGCTAAGCCAACCGCGGAGTTGCGCGGCGTCGGCCCGCTGCATCGGTCGCCGCGCCGCGACGGGCACGGGAGTCGCCGAACGTGCCGAAGCCGTCGATTGAACCGCTTGCTGCGCGAACACCTGTTCCTGCCGGGGCTTCTTCGGTTTCTTTTGCTTGGCGTTCCGCTGCGTAATCGGCACCGGCGGGGGGCGCTTCGATGGCATGTTCATCTGCGGCACCCGCGACGGCGGCGGGGTCGAAGGGTTATATTGGTTCGGCGCGCGCTGAGGCGGCGGGGTCGAAGGGTTGTACTGGTTCGTTTTACGCTGCGGCGGCGGTGTGGAGGGGTTGTACGGATGCGGCGATTGCATCCGTGGCGGTGTGCTCGTCTGTGAGCGTGTCGGTGCGCGCGACGGTGCGCGTGTCGGGGCGTGCGACGGGGTTCGCGGCGGCATGGGTGGCAGGGGCGGCATTGATCCCGTTGGGCGACTTGCTATTTCGCCCCAATCCGGCGCATTCTTGCGAGAGTCCTCCAACTCTCGCCGCATCTCTTCGCGGCGGGCCTGCTCTTTCTTCGCCGACGCAGCCTTGGCGATCGCGCCGACAACCCAGATGAGCGCGAAGATCGCGAAGAAGATGATCTTCATCAACGGCGTTTCATCATCTTTGGCCGCGAGGATGTTGGAGAGTTCAACGACCATCGGCGTTATTCCTGCCGTTCCGGCGGCTTGGCGATCGCTTCACGCATGCTCGTGTCGGCGGCGACGTTTTTCATCTTGTAGTAGTCCATGATCCCCATGTTGCCGCTGCGAAACGCCTCGGCCATGGCGCGCGGCACTTCGGCTTCGGCCAGCACGACCAATGCCTTGTTCTTGGCCTGCTCGGCCACGTTTTCCTGCTCCTGCGCCACCGCCAGCGCGCGGCGTTTTTCGGCTTCGGCCTGAGCGCGTTTTTTGTCGGCCTCGGCCTGTTCAGTCTGCAGCTTAGCGCCGATGTTGTCGCCCACATCAATATCGGCAATATCGATTGAAAGGATTTCGAACGCGGTGTTGGCGTCGAGGCCTTTGGCCAGCACGGCCTTGGAAATGTGATCGGGGTTTTCCAGCACGTCCTTATATTCAATAGCCGAACCGATGGCGGTCACGATCCCTTCACCCACGCGGGCGATAATGGTCTCTTCCGTAGCGCCGCCGACGAGCGATTTGATGTTCGTCCGCACCGTCACGCGTGCCTTCACTTTGAGCTGAATGCCGTCTTGGGCAACGGCGTCGATCGTGTTGCGGCCCATGGCGGCCGAGGGGACATCGATCACCTTGGGGTTCACGCTGGTTTGCACGGCTTCGAGGATATCGCGGCCGGCGAGGTCGATCGCGGTGGCGACGCGCCAGTTCAACTCGATATTCGCCTTATTGGCCGCGATCATCGCCGCGATCACGCGCTGCACGTCGCCGCCGGCCAATACATGGCTTTCCATTTCGGCCTGGCTCACTTCCAGGCCGGCGCG
>CAZXLA010000324.1:0-2121 GCA_964641895.1 uncultured Tepidisphaeraceae bacterium | reverse complement strand
GGCGCTCTACCAACTGAGCTATGGCCACCGTTCGAACTACAACAATATGGCGAAAAACGGGTCGTTCGTCAATTGCCGCGGCTCGGTCATACACAGTTGCAACAAGCCCTCTGGTCGCACTTTTTGAAGAACAGGGCGATCACCTGATGAATAACATGCACCACCTTCGCCTCGCCCGACAGCCGCTGCGACTCTCACAGGTCGGCTCATACCACCAAGCGCCTACACGCAACGCCGGTAGACCATCGCACAACCCCGTTCACAATTTTGTTTATGGATGTACTATCCCGCCAAGCGAGGTCGAATCCGCTGCCGCTGGACGAGGGTGTATTTTTGGCACTTGTCGGTCCCGACGATGGCCGCGCCGGCGAAGGGGTGCAGCGCGACACCCAAATCGGCGGCGAGGCTGCCGCTGCGCGAGACGGTAAAACGGATTGCCCCCGGCGTCGCGCCGCCGGCGTCGGGCGATTCGGAACCGCACGCATCGCTGACGCCGATCGACACGACCGGCAGCAAGGTCGGCTCACACGGCGGCGGCGGCTCATGTGGGTCCGGACCGGGCCGTGAAATGATGTGCTTAAGTGTTTGTGCCGTCATGGCGTACCGATCATGGCAGCTTCCAGATGCGGATCGTTCCTCAAGCGACGACCGCGATGCACATGTTACCACCGGGTTGTCGCAGGCTGCGTCGTCGGTGGTTTGTAGACGACGTCGCGCAGTGACGGCTTCTTTGGCCAACTAGGCTGGTTAGCGACCCATTGAGTTCCTCCACCCGAGTCAAACCCGCCACGCGAAGGAAGTGCACTGACCTCCGTTGTTCCGTCCATTACAAACACATAGATGGCTGGATTGTTGGGGTCAAATCTGTGCCATAAGTCGCCGGAAGCCGTGATCATATACCCGGTGTTTCCATCATCGCTGAACTCTGCGGTCAAATGTCGATATCCGGGTAGCTTCGCTTCGTTTATAAACAGGCGGTGGGCGGTGACCTCAAGCTTGAAACGGCCGTCGCGCCCAGAAACTGCTTTGTGGGTTATCCGATCATTGGGCTTTCCTCGTGTCTCGAAAGTCCAATCCTTCGGAATCGAATCTATGATGAATTCAAACGTCACTCCCGGTAACGGATTGCCATTCTGGTCCACGGACATTCCATAGAAAGTCATCGCTGCATTGGCTTGGCCTTTCAACAACCGGGTTGAAGGATCGCGATCGCAGCCGAAATAAGCTGAAGGACCAAGCCGCAAAGGGATTAGCATCAGTGCGGCAGCATTATTCACTCGATTTCTCCCACTACCTGCATCCAATATCCTTTCGCATCGTGAAGCGAATGAACAAACTGGGCGCTGTGACCTGTACTCAGGTTATTGAATTTGCTGTTCGCTCCAAATGCCTGATTGAGGTTGAGTCCCTCACTAAAAACCCCCGGCATCAACGTATGGCTGACAGCTCCAACTGGTGGCGCGACGCTCGATGCACCAAACGCGAACGACTCGTACAGCCTCGCGACGCTGGTATGAGGGTCAATCGACACCGTCGCCGCATTCTGACTCTGCCGGCTGAATCCTTCACTCCATCCCGAGAATGTGTTGGTTGGCAGCAAGCCATACCCTCGGTTGTTAAAGTAGCGGAACATCGAGTATTGGAACCAGCTGAGGATAGTTTGCCACGACAGTCCAGGCGCGGGCGCGACGGCGCGCACGCCTCCCGGTTGGCCCTTGTCTTTCAAATCGTAAAGCCCTTGGCGGGTATGCCCCTGAAACTCAGCGATTAAGGCGCCTGTTTGCGCGTCGAGCAGACGCACCGGCTGAGTGTGCATGCTGTACAGAATTCGGCGTCCGTCGCCACACCCGTCAATCGCCGTGTAAAAATGTTGCGAGATGCTCATCAACTGCCTCGTAGGTGAGTGCGGCTCGAAGCTCGTCATGAGAGTCATCCTCGACTGAATATCTGAGAAGGCCAAACATTGATTTCGCCAGAAGCTCTAGGTCGACGCGCTTCTGCGCCAAGTTGCTCGCGTTTTGCGCGTACCACGGTGCGTTGGAACCCGGCAACACCGTGCTGCGACGCACGACCATTTGGAACTGGGCGAAATACGCATCATCGTCGGCTCCGTTGTACGCC
>CAZXLA010000323.1:0-2125 GCA_964641895.1 uncultured Tepidisphaeraceae bacterium | reverse complement strand
CCCGGCTCCCGCGCGGTGTGCAATGGGGTTTGGCAAGGTAGGATAAGGTAGGATTGCGTGCACTCACGAATCGGTCTTTTGGTGCGTCCCCCAGGCCAATCGAAATGCTCGACGAACACCAAGTGGTTTACAGATCATGTAGAAACAAAGATTTATGAAAGTCGGACCTGCCTCGCTTTCTCGCCCCGTGCAGAAGGAAGAAAAACCACAGATGAACACAGATAGACACAGATAAGGTAGTCAGTGCCGGATCCAGACAGTCGATAAATGATCTATCCGGCAACGACTCGATCTTCATCTGTCATGATCCGGGTCCATCTGTGGTTCCAACTAATCGAGAGATCGACATTGCGGAGGACTATGACGAACCCAGAATACGAATCATGCCGTCCGCCATTTGACGCCGCTTCGATCGAACGGCCCGACCCCGCGTTGCTGACGTATTACATTATCGCCAGCGCGATGACGCTCGTTGCGTTTCCCATTGTTATCATCCCGAACCTGTTCAGGTATTACACGCTGAAGTATAAATTTGATGACAAGGGCGTGAGTATGTCGTGGGGCATCGTGTTTCACCGCCAGACCTATCTCACCTACCGGCGCATCCAGGATATTCATGTCACCCGAAACCTGCTTCACCGATGGCTGGGCTTGGCGGCGGTGGCGGTGCAGACGGCGTCGGGGTCGGCGACGGCGGAGATGACCATCGAAGGTATTCGCAATCCCGAAGCCCTGCGAGATTTTCTCTACGCCAAGATGCGCGGCGCGCGACCCGAAAACGAAACCGATGCCCCGCAGACGTCGCAATCCGACAGCGAACATGCCGCCTCATCATCAACCGACGAAGTGCTGACGCTGCTGCGCGAAATTCGCGACGAAATTTCTCAATTGCGCACGATCGGGGAGAAGCCGCAATGAAAACGCAAACGCTGGCGGCGGCGGAGTGGGTCTATGCCGGCCTGTGGGGCGTCCTCGTCCGATGGTTCCGCGTGCCGCAGGAGCCGCCCACGCTGGCGGTTCGACCCGGCGAAACCGTAAACAGCTTTCGCCCCGCCGAAGGATACCTCCGCTATCTCAAGTTCTGGTTCTGGCTGGTTTTACTGATCGTCGACATCGGGCTGACGACGGCGTGGATCGCCATATTCATCGTCAATCCCGTCGTCGGTGCGGCCCTGTCGCCGATCGCGCTGTTCATCATCATCGCGCCCGACATCATCGCCTACATCGCAATCCACCTGCGCTACGACACAACGTGGTACGTAATGACCGACCGCAGCCTGCGCATCCGCCGCGGGATCATTTCCATTCACGAGGTGACGATCACGTTTGAAAACGTGCAAAACGTGATGCTTCGGCGCGGGCCGCTGCAGCGCTATTACGGCATCGCCGACTTAATCGTCCAAACAGCGGGCGGCGGCGGCGCCGGCCCGCACGGCGAAGGCGGCGGCGGGCATTTGGGCGTGATCGAAGGCATCGCCAACGCCGATGCGCTGCGTGACCGAATCCTGGCGCGCCTCCGCGATTCAAAGAGCGCCGGCTTAGGCGACGAAGCCCACCCCGTGCCGTCCCATCCGCCGCAGCACGCGATGCAGCTGACCCCCGACCATGTCGCCACACTGCGCCAAATCCTTGGCGGCCTGCGCCGGCTCAACGGGGAACGGGGTCACTACTGATTTTTTCATGTCGGTGATACAGCATGTTCATGACCGGGCCCAACTGCCGCGTTATTGTGGGGGAGGTATACCACGTTCTCAACCGTGGCAACGGGCGGGAGGGAAACGAGGACGAGGAAACGAGGACGCCGCTAGTTTTGCCATTTTTCCCGCCATCGCGGTTCGCTGTCACGGATCAACTAGCTACGCCCTCGTTGCGGTCCCTGTTGCGGGTCATGTTCATGAAGCATTTCGGCGGCCAGGGCTTCAGCCGAACGGCTGGATGCTTGGGCCTGCTGGCACGATGATCGAACTACCGATGCATCCGAAATGAAACTTATGAATTGCCGATACCCGCCAGCGACCGAAACACTTCCCTCGGATTAGCGTAGCCCCTTTCTTCCGGCCCAGTCATGCAGGAAAACGGGATGTCGTTGAGCTTGAAGCCGACATCGTTGCCTTGGCGAAACGAA
>CAZXLA010000322.1:0-2138 GCA_964641895.1 uncultured Tepidisphaeraceae bacterium | reverse complement strand
CGAGCCGTAACCTGTTGTATCCAAGCTGACGCTTCACGATCGGCCCGTCGCCTAACCAGTGGCGGCGGGCTGTTTTCGTCTTACAGGGGGCTTGGCTGGCAGTGTTCCGGTGGGCGTCCGTCATAACTTTCTGACGGCACGGTGTTTTTCAGCGCCATGTCTTTCAGCGTGGTGTTTTTCATACTCACCGTGGCATTGTAGCCTTATCTGGGTTATTGCTTCGTACCGTTGTCGGGCGATGATCGTTCGCCGTATGATAGAGTGTCCTATTTCTGGAGTGCGAACAAACTATGGAACTCCCCCGTCGAGCCCGCGGTGACGAGCTTCTTCGTCCTGGTGAACTGATTGGTCTGCGTCAACGGCTGCGGTTGATGGCGCCGAAGCACGACTTAGTGACTGTGGTCGCCTGCGCGTTTGACCATCGCACCCGCATGTTGCCGTTCATCTACGCCGACACCCGCATGGCCCCCGCCGGCGTGCGCGCGATCGGTTCGGCGATGGTCGACATCGGCTTCAACAAGACACGAATTGTTCTGCAGCAATGGAACAAGAACTTCCGGCCGTCGCAGATGCGCTTGGACGGCCGGGTGCCCGACCTGTTCATGGTTTCAACCATGGGAATGCACTCCGGCCGCGCCATGGAACTGATGCGCGATGCCCGGCGCATCGATCCGGCCCACCGCCCGCTGATCATCGCCGGCGGATCCCACGCCGTGTATGAGCCGCATCTTCTGTTCAATGGCGACCCCGCGAAAACGGGTGGCGCGGATGTGGCGGTAACGGGTGAAGAGTTCGTGTTGCTGAGCATGCTGGAAGTGGTGCTGTCGATGCGCGCCGAAGGCGAACCGATGCGAACCGCGTTTGCCCGCGCGCGCGATTGCGGCGCGCTCGATGGAATTCCAGGATTGGTCTATTCTCGCGGCGATCGCGACGGCGTCGCCGAAGATCTGGTGGACACCGGCGTACAGCGTCTGCTTGGTGATCTTGATGAACTGCCGCACCCGGTGCTGGGTTATCGCCTGTTGGAACCGCCGAGTGGCGCAGCAACCCTGGCGAGTCGGGCGCTGCCCCCGGAGCGCGTTCGCAAGCATTCCCCGATCGGATCAGTCGTCCTGACTTTCGGCTGCAAATTCGCCTGCCCCTACTGCCCCATCCCCGCCTACAACCAACGACAACACCGCCTCAAAAGCCCGCAGCGCATCGCCGAGGAAATGTGGGGGCTGTACAAGGAGTACGGCATCCGCGCGTTCTTCGGCGTCGATGACAATTTCTTCAACAAGAAGACGTTGACGCTTGAGATCGTCGAAACATTGGCCAAAGCAGAGTTTGAAGGCGTGCCGCTGCGGCGCAAAGCGCGCTGGTACACCGAGGTCACCGTCCACGATACGCTCCAGATGAAGGAACACCTGCCGCTGGTCCACAAGGCCGGCTGCCGCGCGCTGTGGCTGGGCGTGGAGGACATGACGGCGACGCTGGTCAATAAAGGTCAGAGCGTGGACAAAACATCTGAAGCCTTCCGGCTCATGCGGGCCAATGGCATTTGCCCTATGCCCATGATGATGCATCACGACTCGCAGCCTCTCTATACACCCGGGAGCAATTACGGGCTGCTCAATCAGATCAATGTGCTGCGCCGAGCGGGCGCGGTGTCGCTGCAGGTGCTGATGATGACGCCGTCGCCCGGCACCACGCTTTACGAGCAGACTTTTACCGGCGGCCTTGTCATCGCCAGCGCCGGCGGCAAGCGCACCGAGCCTCACATGTGCGACGGCAACTACATCATCGCATCAATTCATCCGAGGCCGTGGCGAAAGCAACTCAACCTGCTCGTGGGTTATCTCTGGTTCTACAATCCGCTCTGGCTGGCGGTGGCATTGCTACGCCGCAAGACCAAAGTCGGGCTGAAACCGGCCGGCATGCAGATCGTGGGAATGCTGGGGCTGATCCAATCCATCCGGCGCACTTCAGGCTGGGCGCTGCGCCTGATGTTCGGCAAGATCGAGCGACTCAGCCGGCCTCCCGTTTCCGAAATCCCCATGCAAAGCGCCCAAGGCACCCCCGCCAGCCACGCGCCCGCGGAAACGCCTACGCCTTCGCGAAGCTATCGCGTGGTAGCGCTGCCTGTGGCGGGATGAGGT
>CAZXLA010000321.1:0-2143 GCA_964641895.1 uncultured Tepidisphaeraceae bacterium | reverse complement strand
GCTGGCGGATGGAGAGGGCGAGCTTGGATGAATCATCGGCAAGCCCAACGCGATCCTGTACGGCGGCAGTACTCGCCCGTCATTCGCGTTGGGGGAGAAGGCATCGGTGACGAAATTGCTTGAATTTCGCCGCGGCAATGATCAAGATACCGCAACCTGACTATCCCGGCGGGCGATTACACCCGCCCTACGGGTGCCCGGGCTACGTGACTGATCGGCTGGACCGTTAACATGTGTGATTGATATTTAGGTATGGCACTGATAGGGCGCACATTGGATAATAGTTGGGCTCGAAGGTTGAGTGCGGTGCCGCTAATGGTGGTGGCGTCGCTCGTGCTTGGAATAAATCTGTGGTCAATGAGCTACCGCGCGGCTTGGCCTAGCCCGCTGACACCGTGGGAATCAGCCTATGTCATCGCCGGCGAAACGCTCTCGCGCGGTGGCGACATTTACAATTTTCCAGGCGATCCCAAAACGGGTAACAACGTCGAAGGTCCTGCGGCGGTGATGTATGGTCCTGCGTTACCGCTTTGTCTGGGTGTGTTGGTCAAGACTTTTGGAAGCTGGCCATACTATGCGCGTTTTCTGTCGCTGGCAGCGGCGGCAGGGATTGCGCTTTTGGCGATTAGGCTCCAACCCCAGCGATGCGGAATTTCGGTTCTTTTTGCGACGGCGCTTGTCGCCGCCGTAAATTGGCGTTCACGGTCGTTCTTCACTGACGCCCGACCCGACATGCTGGCGTGGTTGCTCGCAGCGCTGGCTTTGGTGTCGTTCTACCTTGCACATGCGCGCGAGCGGTGGTCGTGGTATTTCCCCGGAACGGTACTCCTGGTGATCGCATTGCTGTTCAAGCAAACGACGTCGATCTACGCTGTGGTGCCGATTGCTGCGGTGCTGTTTACAAACCGGCGACGGTCACTTCTGCATCTCGGCATCGCGGTCATTCCGCTGACGGTGATTGTGCTGACCGCGTCTGCGTTGAAAGTATTGGCACCTGATGTGTTTCACTATTTCATCTCGATGCCGAGCTATTGGCCCATTCGATGGACACGCATCTGGGACGCTTCCTCCAACGCTATTACGTTTGATCCCCTCTTTGCGTTGTGCATGGGTGTCTGGATCGTGCGGCCCGAACTTCTCAAGAATCCAGCCATGATCTGGTTGGTCGTTACGACCGGCACGGCAATCGCCGCCGGGGCAGTATTTTTCGCAAAGACAGGGGGCAGTTACAACAGCTACATCCCCGCGTGGCTGCCCAGCGCGACATTCTCCGCGGCAATTCTCACCTGGCTCGTCATTCAGAACGAATTGCCGATGAACACGTATCGGGTCGCGGTCATGATCCTTACGCCAATCGCTATGCTGGCTTCCGCGTTCGGTATCACACGCGGCTCCGATTTTGTTGTTCACTATCAGAACGGCTACCGCAACTACGCCCAGATCATCCAAGTCGCCCGCGCGCTGCCCGGCATCGTTGTTTGTCCTGAAGACCCCACGATCGCGTTTGAAGCCAAAGGGGAGTTGACGCGCTCGTTCACTGTCGAAATCGAAGCAGTTCAGAACCGCTTCATTCCTGCATTAATGCAACAAGAGATGTACTCCGCCGACTGGCTGGTCTGGATCGGTTCTCCCTACACAGAATTGATTTCCACGGCCGACTTGTGGCGCCTCGGTTTCGTATTGGAAGACATCGAGGGAATTGAAACCGGCACCTATCAAATCTGGCGCCGCGATCATTCGGTTTCACCTCAAGTACTCGAACAAGGCGTCGGTCAGCCACCCAAAAAGAACCCATCGAAGTCGACCCGCAAGATACGGTCCCGGAATTAAATGGCGTCGCGTTCGTTGGCCATAGTCTGAACGAACGAAAGTGGGCAGGTCTGGATGACCTGCCCGCAGTTAAAGCAATTTTCAATCTCGTGCAGCGAGAACAGCCCAACATTGGATAGCGAGCCGCAGCTCGGCAGGCACCTCGCCACTCACGATGGCGCTACGCGAGTTTGCCAAGTGCTCGAAAACAACCACAATGTCAAGTACTGCGCGTCTACGGAACGCTTATTAAAACGTCGTTGGCGTCCGAAGACAGCATCGAATCGGTTCCGGATCCTCCGTCCACGGTATCAATCGAGCCATCGCCGGCTTG
>CAZXLA010000320.1:0-2254 GCA_964641895.1 uncultured Tepidisphaeraceae bacterium | reverse complement strand
CGGCCGCGGATCAGCTCCAGCATGTCCGGGTTCCGCTTCTGCGGCATCATCGAACTGCTGGTCGTGTACCGGTCGGCGATCTTGATGAAGCCGAACTCGGTCGTCATGTAAATGATCCACTGCTCGGCCCAGCGGGAGAGGTGCTGGGAGATCATGGCGCAAGCGTAGACGAAGTCGCAAGCCACGTCGCGCGAAGCGGTGAGTTCAATACTGTTAGTTCGGGATAGACTTTCCCAATGAAACGTAAACTCTTCTGCCACGATCGATCTGTCGATCGGAAGCGATGTTCCCGCAATCGCGCCGGCACCAAGCGGGCAGTCTTCTGCGCCCTCACCGAATCCCGGTTGTAATCGCAATAATCGATTTTGATCTCGGAACAGCATCGACACCCAAGCGAGCGCTTCAGCACCCGCAACGATCGGCTGGGCGCGCTGTAGGTGAGTGAACGAAGGCATTACGATGTCACGCGAACGCTCTGCAAGTGCGATAAATGCACGTTGAAGGTCAGAAACGGCTCGGTCGAGATCGTGAGACGAATCTGCAATCCAAATCGCAAGATCGAACGCCACCTGATCATTCCGGCTCCGCCCCGTGTGCAGCTTTCGCCCCGGCTCGCCGATGCGTTCGGTGAGGGCGCTTTCAACGCACATGTGGATGTCTTCCAGCTCCGGCTTGAACCCCGCCCACTTCGGCCCGTCGCGGTCGATCTCGGCCTCGATCTCTTTCAGCCCCGCCACGATCGCGGTCAGGTCTTCGTCGGTGATGAGCTTCACCTTCGCCAGCATCGTCGCGTGCGCGATGCTGCCGGCGATGTCGTGTTTGTACAGCCGCCAGTCGTAGCTGATCGATTCGACGAAACTTTGCGCGATGGCGTCGGTGGCCTCGCCGATTCTCGCCTGCCAGGATTTTTGTTCGGATGCCATGCCGTGATCCTAACGTAGCATGGGTTTTCAACCCATTGTTCGTTTCGCAGAACGGGGTGGAAACCCGTGCTACTTGTGATTTTAAAAAAGTTGAGTTAGCGCGACATTCTGGGACATTTTGTACATCAGTCGACCCAGTTTCACACGCCTACCGCACGTTCTCCATGTTCACAACGGCCGAGCTTTGCTGCACGCTTCACCCACGCCGCCGCGGGTAATCGCCCTGATACGCGCCGTGCGCGGTTGCGTGGAGAATGCTTCAGTGATGATCAAACAGCAAAGGAGCACACCATGACCAAGGAAGAAAAATCGCAGTTGCCCAAGCCGCACAACTCTTACGAGCGGGCCGACCCGCGGGCCGAATCGGGGATGGGCGATCTGGATCGTGCCGAATCCACGCCGACGAATCGTCCGGATTCGCAGCAGCACGCCAACAACAGCAGGCCCGGCGGCAAGCTCACCACACCGCTGCCTGAAGATCTGCCGATCGACAATCCACCGATCGACGAAGTGGAAGTGGAAGTGGGCATCGGCCAGGAGCCTAATACGCCCGAAGACGTTCGCGTTCAAAAAGAGCAGGAATCGGCGAGTGAGCATGATGACAAAGTGTGATTGCACCGCTCGCGCCGAACAATATTCAGCTTAGCCGGCGCAACCACGACACCACAAACCGCTGCACAAACTCCGCAGCCAAGCCGCCGGCCCACCCGGCGGCTTTTGCATTGGCCAGCGCCGCGGCAAACTCCGGATCGTCGCGTAAGGCATGCGTGGCTTCTTCGATGAGCACTTCCCGGTCGAGCACGTTGGCCAGGTGAGGATGTTCTTGAGAAAAATGCGACCAGGCGCCATTCACGGCCCGTTCCACTTCGCCGCGTAAATAAATGATGTTCATGGTCTTGCCTCCGGAAATGCAAGCCTTTGTTCCATGCGATGAAGCAGTTGAAGCTGCTGCAACGCCTCATCCACGGCAGCGATGTTTTGCAGCGTCTGCTCGTGCGCCCGCTGCGAGGATTCGGTTTGATGGTGAATGGCATCCAGGCCGACGGCGTAGGCTTGGCGCGCGTCAATCACCCAATCGGCAGCCAGCGACACCCTTGATCGAGCATCGATGTCGAAGGCTTGATCAAGCTGCGTGCGGCGGGCGGTGTAGAACTGATTGATCAACGCCTGCCGCTGCTCGGTTGATTGCTGGATGAGTGTCAGGCCTTTTCTCGATTGATCGACTAAATCGATTTTCATTTGCGTGTAGGGCGCGCACGACATTGCAAGTGCTGCTAAGCCGCAAGCGGCAAGGTGGCATTTCATTTTCGCACCTCCTTCAGTTCAGCGAT
>CAZXLA010000319.1:0-2264 GCA_964641895.1 uncultured Tepidisphaeraceae bacterium | reverse complement strand
TGGCTCAGGCATCCCGGCGAAGCGGTGAATCGGTCTGGTTCTGGATCCTCGTCGCGCCGGCGGTGCTCGGGTTTCTGGCGTTTAATCTTGGGCCGATGATCGAGTCGCTTTACCTCAGCTTCACGAAATACGATGTCATCTCCCCGCCGCAGTACATTGGGGTTCGCAATTACACCTACCTGATATTTAACGACCCGGCGTTCTGGCCCAGCGTGATCGTGACCGCCGTCTTCGCCGCCGTGAGCGTGCCGCTGGGATTGATCAGCGCGTTGGCGGTCGCATTGCTGCTGAATCGCAAGGTTGCCGGGCAGGGGGTGTTTCGCACGATCTATTTTCTGCCGTCTCTATTGCCGGCGACGGCTTCGGGCGTCGTGTGGGTGTTCATCTTTCATCCGACGTTCGGCCTGCTGAATCGCCTGCTGTATTTTGTCGGCATTGAAGGGCCGGCGTGGACGCAATCGGTCACATGGGCGCTGCCGGCGTTGATCATCATGAGCCTGTGGGGCTTTGGCCAGCCGATGGTGATTTTTCTGGCCGGGCTGCAGGACGTGCCCGATTCGCTTTACGAGGCCGCCGACCTTGATGGCGCGTCGCGCTGGCAGCAGTTTCGCAATGTCACGCTGCCGCTGATTACGCCGGTGCTGTTCTTCAATCTGGTGATGGGGCTGATTGGTGCGCTCAAAGTATTCGATTCGGCTTACGTCTTCGGCTCGACCAGCGGCGTCGGCCCCGGCGGGCCGGCGCGGGCGACGCTTTTCTACGCGCTGAACCTTTATCAGAAGGCGTTTTCGTATTTTCATATGGGCTTGGCGAGCGCCATGGCGTGGCTGCTGTTTCTCGCCATTCTTGCCCTCACCGCGTTCAATTTCTGGCTCGGCAAGCGTTGGGTGCACAGCGAATGAACCGCGAACGGTCATCCATCTTTTCCCGCGTCACGATCTACGCGCTGTTGCTGGGCGGCGCGGTCGCGATGCTGTTGCCACTGGTGTGGATGGTGCTCACGTCGTTCAAGAGTTTCGAAGAAGTCCTCGCGTCGCCGCCGGTGTGGCTGCCGAAGCGCATTCGCTGGGAGAACTACCGCGAAGCGCTCACGACGTTCGATTTTATTCGCTACTTCGCCAACTCCACGCTCGTTGCCGCCGTGAACATCGCCGGCACACTGGTATCGTGTTCGTTGGCGGCCTACGCATTCGCGCGGTTGCCGGCCCGCGGGTCGAAACTGTTGTTTGCACTGCTTCTCAGCACGACCATGTTGCCGGCTCAGGTCACGGTCATTCCCCTGTTTAGCTGGTTCAGCGCGCTGGGTTTGGTGAACACGTTCACGCCGCTCATGCTCCCCGCGTGGCTGGGGACCAACGTTTTTGCGATTTTTCTTTTACGGCAGTTCTTCGTCGCGATCCCGAAAGATTTCGCCGAGGCGGCCCGCGTGGATGGCGCATCGGAACTGCGGATCCTGTTCAGCGTTTACCTCCCGCTGTCCAAGCCGGCATTACTCACCATCGCCGTCTTCACGTTTTTGGGATCGTGGAATGATTTATGGGGCCCGCTGCTCTACTTGCACGACGAATCGAAGTATACGCTGCCGATCGCGCTGCTTAATTTCGTCGGATTAGCCGGGCAGGCGCGCGGCTCGCCGTGGCACCTGGTGATGGCGGTTTCGACCGTGATGATGCTGCCGGTGGTCGTGATCTTCTTCCTGGCCCAGCGCCGCTTCATCGAAGGCATCGCCGCCAGCGGCATCAAAGCCTGAAAGTCAGGTTCGGCGTGCTGCGTAACACTGATCGCGCGCGGTGAGCTTGTGAATTACAGCAACCGCATAAGACCGGATCGACGAGCCGCGAGCGTCATCTGCGTTTGCCGCGCATCGCCCGCCAGCATATCGCTGCCTTCGGCGAAGTCCCGATCCGGCGAATTGTGCCACGTGGCACAATTCATCGCTCACGACTCGCCAACGATGCCTCCGCGATTCGCCCTATAAGCCATCTGCTATCGGCTGCTCCCCAATTGTGCCACGTGGCACAATCGCGTAAAGCAAACGTAACCAACGCCTATAACTAGAGTTACAACAATTTCAAAAATCGCCCGTCCCTAACATACTGTTAAGACGACCGTCGTCCCAAGCCGCCCATTCCGCCCCGGCCGCCGCGAGATGATTGTGACGGTCACCCCGTCGTGACGCTCTCTCGGAGTGTTGTTTGATAACTTTAGTAGACTTTTGATGTTAATTGGATTTGTTGCGCGTTTTTACCCAACAAGTAATTACC
>CAZXLA010000318.1:0-2292 GCA_964641895.1 uncultured Tepidisphaeraceae bacterium | reverse complement strand
ATTTGGAATGCCGAATCACTCACGGATAAGTGGTCGGGTGTTCAATCGAGAATCAAAAATCAAAAAGTCAAAAATTTCATCGAGGTGCAAATGATCAACAAATTCCTCCAACTCGTCGAAGATTCCAGCCTGAAGAACGAAAACACTCCGCAGTTTGAGGTCGGCGACACCGTCGATGTGCACTGCCGGATTGTGGAAGGCGAAAAAGAACGCGTGCAGGTCTTCGCCGGCACGGTGATCATGAAAAGGGGCCGGGGCGTGAACGAGACGTTTACCGTCCGGCGGATTGTGAATAACGAAGGCGTGGAACGTATTTTTCCGCTGCATAGCCCGTACATTAATAAAGTCGTCGCCAGGCGTTCGGGCCAGACGCGACGCGCCAAGCTGTTTTACCTGCGCGATCGCGTGGGCAAATCGACGCGCCTGGCGGAAGACCGCAAGCCGAGCAAGCGGGAAGTCGCCGCCGCGGCAGAATTGGCCGCATCGAAGCAGCCGGAGCTTGTCGGCGCGGGCGTGTAATCGCCGGGTTGAAAGTAAAATCAGACGCCACGAGCGGCAAGTCGCTCGTGGCGTTTTCGTTTAATGAATGACGGGTGGTTTGTTGCGATGACGCCTCGGAAAATTCCCCCTCCTGGTACTCCGGGAGGGGGTCAGGGGGAGGGCACACGCGCGAGCAGCGCGCTACGTTCTCGACCTTTCCCCCAACCCCCTCCCTGAGTACATGGAGGGGGAGTCATGGCGCGATTTCACAGGTTGGGGTTGGCATGGTCGGACGGGAACTGCTCGCTTCGATTCTCGCGCGGTGTCTCTTGCCCTGAATTCTTCATCTCTTATCCTCAACAGCATGTTCGACACACTTACCGATAAGTTTTCATCTGTCTTCCGATCGCTTTCCGGCAAAGGGCGCATCAGCGAAGAAAACATCCGCGATTCGATGCGCGAAGTGCGAACGGCGCTTCTCGAAGCCGATGTGAATTTCAACGTCGTCAATGACTTTATTGAGCATGTGATTCATAAAGCCCTCGGCACGGAAGTGATCAAATCGCTGCAGCCGGATCAGTTGATGGTCAAGATCGTCTACGACGAGCTTGTGAACCTGATGGGGCCGGTAGATACGAACATTTATTTCGTCACGCCCGGGCCGACGATCATCATGATGTGCGGTCTGCAGGGGAGCGGTAAGACCACGACCTGCGGCAAGATTGCGATGTACCTCAAAAGCAAAGGCCGCAACCCCATGCTGGCGGCGGTTGACCTTCAGCGGCCGGCGGCGATTACGCAGTTACAGGTGCTCGGCGAGCAGGTGGGCGTGCCGGTTTACGCCGACCATTCCAAGGCGTTCGAGCATGGAAAAGTGCCGCGCGGACTGGCGACTTCAGTCGCCAGGGCTGCCATCGCGCAGGCCAAAGCAACGGGCCGCGACGTCGTCATCCTCGATACCGCCGGCCGGCTGGCGATCGATCAGGAATTGATGAACGAGCTGAAGGAAATCAACACGCAGCTAAATCCCCATCAGATTTATCTCGTCCTCGATGCGATGACCGGCCAGGACGCGGTGAACAGCGCCAAAGCCTTCAACGAACAGCTTGAGCTTGACGGCTTGATCCTCACCAAGTTCGATTCCGATACTCGCGGCGGCGCGCTGCTAAGCGCCAAAATGGTCACCGGCAAACCCGTGAAATTCCTCGGCGTCGGCGAGAAGCTCGACCGCTTGGAAGAGTTTCGTCCGGAAGGCATGGCCCAGCGCATTCTGGGGATGGGCGACATCGTCGGCCTGGTCACCACCGCGATGGAGAAGTTCGATCAGGAAGAAACCGACCGCATCACCGAGAAGATGCAGAAGGGCGAGTTTACGCTGGAAGATTTCATGGGGCAGATGGGGCAGATCAAAAAGCTCGGCCCGATGGGGAAAATCATGGGCATGATTCCCGGCATGAGCGAGTTGACCAAACAGGCCGGCATGCAAGGCGACGACGTCGAGCGGCAGATGAAGCGCATGCGGTCGATCTACGACAGCATGAACCGCAAAGAGCGCCACAACCCCGATCTGCTCGACGGCCAGCGCCGCCGCCGAATTGCGTCCGGGGCGGGCGTGGCGACCTCAGAAGTCGGGGCGTTCATGAAGCAGTTCGAAATGAGCCGCGACATGATGCGCGCCGTCGGCGGAATGGGCGTGGTCGGAAAGATGAAACTGATGAAACAAATGATGAGCGGCAACCTCGCCGGCTTAGGCAGCCCCGGCGGGCCGATGATCCCAACGAAAAAGGGGGGGTGGATGGACAAAAAAGACCG
>CAZXLA010000317.1:0-2314 GCA_964641895.1 uncultured Tepidisphaeraceae bacterium | reverse complement strand
TGATTCATCGGGTTGTCGGTTTGGGCACCGACTGGTTGTCCCGCCTTCGAGTCGGAGATCAGGTGGGGGTGCTCGGACCGTTGGGAAATCGGTTCCAGCCGCCGGCGAAAGGTCAGATCGCGATCCTGGTCGGCGGCGGGGTGGGGATTCCGCCGATGCTGTATCTGGCCAGCGAACTGGTCGGCCAAAGGGCGATCGCGTTCTGCGGGGCCACGACGCGCGACCTGCTATCGCTCACCATAACCACCGACGCGCCGCCGCCGGGGAATGAATCGATCGACCCGCTTTACAACATCGCCGAGTTCGCCCGGCACGGCATCCCCGCGGTCATCAGCACCGACGACGGCAGCTACGGCTATCGCGGATTCGTTACGCAGTCGTTGGAACGCTACTTGGACAAGTTCGACGTCCGCGGCGCTATGGCGGTAATCTACGTCTGCGGCCCCGAGGTGATGATGAAACGCGTGGCCGATATCGCCATCGCCCGCGACATTCCCTGCCAAGTGGCGGTCGAGCGCGCGATGGCCTGCGGCATGGGCACATGCCAAAGCTGCTGTATCAAAGTGAAGAAACCCGATCCGGCGATGGCTCCGTTGCCGGGGAATGATTGGTGTTATCGGTTGGCGTGTACGGATGGGCCGGTGTTCGAGGCGGGTCAACTGCTTTGGTGACATAATTCAACGAAACCCAGTTTAGCGACGCCGCTTGCGGCGCAATTCATGGTCCTGGCATATCACAGCATCTTCAGCACTCGAGGCTTCTGGCTTCCGAACGATCCGCGTGGCAGTTGGTCGGACTACGTACGATCGTACGAACTCTATGCCTTCGGATCCGCAACCATGACTACCGAGCGTCGATCCGTCGCACATCGCGAGCACGACCGTCAAAAGCGGCTCGCCGCCAAACAGGCGTTAAAGTACGGCGAAGTGAAGTTTACGGGAGTGCAGGCTTTGGCAGTGTCGGGAGGATTTGCCCAAGCGATTGAAGAAGCAAAGTATGTTGCCTATGCGTGTACGATTATGCCCGACCATGTTCATATGGTGGTTGCACGTTTTTCAGGAAGGCCCATTGAGCGAATCGTCGGGCACTTGAAGGCGCGTGCCACACAGGAATTGTTGAAAAACAACATTCATCCCCTACAGGATCATCGTCGTGCGGACGGCTTTCTTCCGACCTGCTGGGTTCAGCATGGATGGAATGTCTATCTTAATTCGCATCACGAAATCGTGAACGCCATTCGATATGTGCAACGCAACCCGTTACGAGCAGGTTTGAGGGATCAGCATTGGTCGTTTTTGACGCATTACGGTTCTTTACAATAACGAACGCGCCGCAAGCGGCGTCGCTAAACAAGATTTTTCGAGATGGTTATTGAAGCAATGTCCGATCTCTCCATCAACCTCGCCGGACTCAAGCTCAACAACCCCACGATGACCTGTTCCGGCACATGCGGTTATGCGTTTGAGTACGCCGACTTCATGGATCTTTCGCAGCTTGGCGCGTTTGTGACCAAGTCGATCACGCTCGAAGAACGCGCGGGCAATGAACCAATGCGCATCGTCGAAACGCGAGCGGGGATGCTCAACGCCATCGGTCTCGCGAACGTCGGGCTAAAGCGATTTCTGGCCGAGAAGGTGCCGCAGCTCGAGAAAATGCCGTGCCCGATCGTGGTCAATGTCGCGGGGCATTCGTATGACGATTACGTGGAAACCTGCGCCGCCATGAACGCGCTGCAATGCGTGCAGTCGGTCGAGCTCAATGTATCGTGCCCGAACGTAAAAGACGGCCTGACCTTCGGCACCAACCCCGCGCGACTCAAAGAGCTTGTGCATGAAGTGAAGAAGGTGCTGCCGGCGAAGGTGCTGATGGTGAAGCTCAGCCCCAACGTGGACGACGTCGCCGTCACCGCCCTCGCCGCCATTGAAGGCGGGGCGCAGGTGCTTACGCTGGTGAACACGTTCACCGCCATGTCGATCGACATCCACAAACGCCGCCCGCGGCTGGCAAACGTCACCGGCGGGCTGAGCGGCCCGGCGATCAAGCCGATCGCGATCCACATGGTCAGTCGAGTGTACCGCCAGATCGCAAAGAGCGCCGGCGTGCCGATCGTGGGCATGGGCGGCGTGCAAACCTGGCAGGATGCGGCAGAGTTCGTGCTGGCCGGTGCGTCCGCGGTCGCCATCGGCACGGCGCTGTTCGTCGATCCTGCTACGCCGAACAAAGTGTGCGACGGGTTGAATGAGTGGATGGCAAAGCAGGGCGTGGAACGATTGAGCGATCTGGTGGGGGCGGTGCAGTTGCCGGGGGATCAGCC
>CAZXLA010000316.1:0-2324 GCA_964641895.1 uncultured Tepidisphaeraceae bacterium | reverse complement strand
TTCGCGCTGCGCGACGCCGGCGCGCGCGTGATCGGCATCGGCGATTCGCCGGCGTGGGAGATGCCCGACGATCTTCGCGCCGCGATGATCGATTACATCTACATCCCGGACATGATCAACAAGATGGATGATCTGCACCGCGCGGTGGAAGCGATCGTACATCGTATCGGGCCGCTGCATCGCATCGAATCGCACAACGAACATTGGCTGGAGCACGATGCGAAGCTGCGCGAATCATTCGGCATTTACGGCCAAAAGCCCGCCGACCTGCTTCGCAACCGCCGCAAGTTGGGCATGAAAGACCTGTTTCGTGATGCCGGCGTTCCCGTTGCGCCGGCGGAACTGGTGAAGAGCAAACCGCAGGCGATCGCGTTCGCCAACCGGGTGGGCTTCCCGTTGATGTTGAAGCCCGATGTGGGCGTCGGCGCATCGGGCGCGACCAAGGTCAACACGCTGGCGGAACTGGAAGCCAAGCTCGACCCGCTGCCGGGCGATCTGATCATTGAAAAGTTCGTCAAAGGCCGAATCGTCACCTACGACGGCTTGGCCGACCGCGACGGGAATATTCTGTTCGAATCGTCCTTGCGCTACTCTGCGGGGATTATGGAAATCGTGCAGCAGCGGCTGGTGTTTCATTATCACACGATTCGCGACATCCCCGAAAACCTCCTCAACGACGGCCGCCGCTCGGTGCAGGCATTTGGCATTCGCGAACGCTTCTTCCACTTCGAATTTTTCGAGCTGGAGAATGGCGACTACTACGGCCTGGAAGTCAACGTCCGCCCGCCGGGCGGGTTCAGCATGGACATGATGAACTATAGCGCCGACGTCGACCTGTTCCGCGCCTACGCGCGACTATGCCTGTTCAATGAAAACGAAGTGCCTTACGAGCGAGAAAACTTCGTAGCCCACGTCGGCCGCCGGGATGGCGCGCATTACACGCTCAAACACGACCAGATCATGCGCGATTTGGGCATCGCGTTCGTCCACCACCCGCAAATGCCGCGGCTGTGGGGGCCGGTCATGGGCGACACCGTGTACCTGTTGGGCGACCCGGATTTCGACCGCCTCAAGGCGGCGATTGCGAAAGTTGAGGAAGTGTCGTGAGTGAGGCGAACATTGAAGTGAAAGGCGTGAATTAACTCCCCCTCCATGTACTCAGGGAGGGGGAAACTGAGGCGATCACGTCACGCCAATTCTACTTCAATCGCCACGACCGCCCGGTAGCAATCTTCAAACGTGTTGTACATCGCCGCCGGCGTGATTCTTAGAATGCTCGGGCGACGGAAATCGGTCACGATGCCCCTGGCGGCGATGGCTTTGCACAGCCGCTCGGCATCGGCGTGGTCAATCGCGACATGCCCCCCGCGTCGGGCAGGCTCAGGCGGGGTGACGATCCGCACGCCGAATTTTTCCAACCGTTCGGCGATCAACTGAAACAGAAAGTCGGTGAGCGCCAACGATTTGGCTCGTAGCTTTTGCATCCCCGCCCGCTCGAACAAATCCAGCGAGCCCGACAACGCCGCCAGTGAAAGCAAATGCGGCGAGCCGATCTGAAAGCGCCCGGCACCCATTGCCGGCTCGAATTCGTGCTGCATCAGAAACTGCCGCTGCTTATCCATCCCGAACCAGCCGGCCAATCCCGGCTGCACCGAGGGCCTTTTGCGGTTGACCCACAACCCCGCCACCGCGCCCGGGCCAGCGTTCATGTATTTGTAGTGGCACCAAAAGGCAAAATCGGCCCCCAGCGCGCCAAAGTCCAGCGGCACGGCGCCGACGGCGTGGCTGCAATCCCACCCGATCATCACACCGGCTTCGCTTGCCGCCGCCGTGATGCGCTTCATGTCAATGAGCTGCCCGCTGCCGTAAACCACCGCCGGCAGGACGGCCAGTGCTACGCCCGGGCGGCTGAGCGCGTTTTCGATGTCGTCTTCAAGAATGGTCGCGCCGTCTAGCGAAGCCACTTTATGTAGATGCGTTTCCGCATCAACCCCGCGCATGCCCAAATGACTCTGCACTGCGTAGGCATCCGATGGAAACGCCAACCGGTCCATGACAATGCCGCACTTCTCCGGCGTCGGCGTGTAAAATGATGCCAACAGTTGATGCAAATTGACCGTGGTCGAGCCGGTGGCAATCACCTCATCCGGCTGCGCGCCCACGAATGCGGCAAGTCTTGCCGAAAGGCGTTCGGTGTAATCGAACCACGGATTGACAGGGTCCATCCACGCAGCGCCGGCTTGGCGCTTCCACTGGTCAAGCATCGCCAGAACGGCAGACTCAGACTCTTTGCTGAGCAAGCCGAGTGAGTTGCCGTTGAGATA
>CAZXLA010000315.1:0-2359 GCA_964641895.1 uncultured Tepidisphaeraceae bacterium | reverse complement strand
CCGGCGTGGCGTCGGCACGCGGTAAATCCGATGACGCCGGCAACGTCTTGCCAAACTGTGCGGCGAGGAGGGTGAAATCGTCGAGGTTCACCGCGTCGTCGTAGTTGAAGTCGCCTTGGCTGAACACGCGGTTGGTCAGGCCGAAGTTGGCGGCGAGCGCGGTGAAATCGTCGAGGTTGACCGTGCGATCGAAGTTGGCATCGCCACGGTACAGAAAGAAATTGACAACCTGGTTCGCCGTCGATGGCCGCCCGGCGCGGTCGGTGATGGCGCCGGCGGGGATTGTGATGCGATAGTTGCCGTCGGGCAGCGCCGGGCCGAACGTGAGCCGGCCGATCGTCGACGCCCTTGAATAGACGAGCGTCGACGAAACACTGGCGCCGGTCGTCAGGTTTTGAGTTTGAACGTCGCTGCCGGAAAGGCTTGCGCCAACGTCTTTGCTGAACGTAAGATCGACCGATTGCGGCAACTGCTGCAAACTCGGCCGCGCGGCAAGAACGGCCGGCGGCTGGCCTTTATCAAACCCGTCCCAAAACCACGGGTTGATTGCGGCGGCGGTGTAGGCGGTGTTCCAGTTGGTTTTCTGCATGGCGCGCGCGGTGGCGATGAACGCATCAAACGATGCCGCCCCGCCGACCGATGCGTTGTAGTCGGCGATGCTGCGATTGGCGTTCGGATAGGCAAGCGTTTGATACCGCGCGTTGGTTTCGCTGGTGGAGCTGTTCCAGGTGCCAAGGCTTACGAGGTTGTTGCCGACTTTGTTCGCGGTGGCCGGCGTGCCGGAGGAATATACATTGTTGGCGAAAGCAAACGTGCTCGCCGGGGAGCTTGATCGCTGCGCCGCGGCGGCGGTGCTGGCGAAGACGGCCTGCAGATCGTTATCGCGAATGACCACCGACCCCGGCCCGTTGCCGGCGGCGGTGATCAATAGCCCGTTGCGCCAACTGTACACCGTGTTAAAATCGACCACGCCGCTGAACGCCACGCCGCCTTGGTTGAACAGTTGAATGCCCGCCACGCCCGAAGCATTCGTGCTCAGCACCTTAGTGATCAGATTGTGGCGAATCGTGGCCGACGGCGAACTTTGGGTATTAATGCCCACGCCCCACGGCGTAACCGTTGGCACCGTGGGCGTACGGTCAAGATCGACCGCTTCGGTAATCACGTTGCCTTCGGCGTGCGTGTGATTTTCCATGTAAACCGATTCGCTGTTGCGGGCAAAGAAGTTGCCGGTGACCGTCCCGCCGCTGTTCATTTTAGCGCCGTAGAAACTTGCCTGCGTGTCAATGTTGTCGCGAACGATGATATCGGTGGCGTTGTTGATGGCATAAATATTGTGGTTCATATCGGATCGGTCGCCGGTGGTGTTGGCGCGCCAGCCGTTGTGATCGACCACGTTCTGTTCGATCGTCACGCGCTTGCCTGATGCGCCGACGTAAATCCCCTGCGACCGCCCGACGCTCGGCGCCGCGTGTGAATCAAGAATCTGGCTTCGTCGGATGACGACGTCGGTCATCTGAAACGAAGCGCTTTCGCCGGAGATGACGATGTTATCTTTGTACCCCGCCACCTTGCAGTCTTCGATGAGAACGTTGCGCCCTTTGGCCGTGAACCGCAGCCCCGCAAGGTCGCCGCCGCCGCTGGTATGGTTGTAAGTTTCGGGGAAGAAGCTGAGCGACGAGATGACGATGTTCTCGACGCCGTTCGCGTTCGTGCTCGTCACCGTGTTCAGCCCAAAGGTGTTGCCTGAATTGATCTGCGGCCGCGCGGCGAGGGGGTCGCCGTAGGCGGTGATGTAAAGCGGCTGCTGCGTGCTGCGGCCCCACTTGTTCCACGTGCCGAATGATCCGAACACGTCGCCGCGCTTCAGCAGCATCCAATCGGCAAACCCGTTGCGAACCAAGGCCTTGGCGCGGTTGAGTGTCGCCACCGCCAGCGCGGGCGAAGAGCCGTCTCGCGCATCATCCCCGCCGGAACTTGAGACGTAGACCAACCGCGTATCGGTCGCGGGCGTCACCACCGTCCACCCCGCCGCATCCTGTGTCACGGCGCACATGCGCCGATGCTCAAGCGGTTCCAGCCACGAAACCGGCACCCGCGCGCGGCGATCGCTCTTAACTTCAATCGTTGGAGATTTAGTTTTGCAAGCCGGCGCGGCGAAGGGTGTTCTGCTCATATCGATCGATCCACCTTACGATCGATGTAACACACTTCCCGGCGCGATTGCCAGCGGAACCTGCCGCGCGGGACAAATTTTTTTCAACGATCAAACGCCTTCGACGGGCCGCGCATTTTCTGCGCCATGCACCATGCATGCAACATGTTGGATCACCAACCTCAAACCAACACGGGAGCGTAT
>CAZXLA010000314.1:0-2381 GCA_964641895.1 uncultured Tepidisphaeraceae bacterium | reverse complement strand
ATGCGCTCACGCTGGCGCTGCGAGGGATTGGGAATAGTGATACGCGGTTGAGGTAGGCCTGATGCCGCTTTCTTCGCGGTACTACCGGGAAATCTCCGCCTTCCGCCGTCGCGGCGAGGCGGTCCTGATCCGTTCAAGCTGAATTTGCAGGTGGCGCGTTTTTGGAAACTCCGCCGAACAAATGTCGCCGATTTTTCGCCGTCTGCATCGCGGCTTCTATGTAGTCGGTCAACATGCTTTGAATTATATCAACTCTCCAATGCCGCGTCGTTGCCGATCATGCGGGTTTGAGCCGGTACGCCGACCAATAGCATCACGGCTTTCGCCAGCGCAGCGGCACGGAGAGTCGACGGACTTGGCTGCTCTCATGCCGCCTTGATGTGCGCCAACAGCCACTCAGCCAACTGCAATTCACTCACCGATCCCTCGGCCAACCCAAGAAAGATCGGGTAGAGTTCTGCGTTGTCGGCTTTCAGTTGCGCGCCGTTGAACTCGATGAACGTTTCACACACCACCATGGCCGTGCGTTTGTTTCCGTCGATGAACGGGTGATTGCGGGCGATGCCAAACGCATACGCCGCAGCGAGTGTTGCGGTGTCGGGCGTCGGGTCGGTGTAGGCGAAGAGTTGCCGCGCGCGCGCCAGGGCGGATTCGAGCAGGCCTTCGTCGCGCACGCCGTCCTGCCCGCCGTGCTCGGCGAGCTGGCGGCTGTGAATCGCCAGGGTCAGTTCTTTGCTGATCCAGATCGGGTCATCCATGACTTACTCCGCCAACTTCTTCAAAACATCGCGCCGGCGGCGCATCACGCGTTCGGCCACGTCCATCTGCCGATCGAAATCGCCGTTGAATGGCGTAAGCGTTATGCCGCCGGGCACTTCAAGCACCTGAAGCGAATCGCCTTTGCCGACGCGGAGTTTTTCCAGCAATTCCTTGGGCAGAATAACGCCGACCGAGTTGCCGATGGTGGTGATTTTCAGTTGCATACCCATTTGAAACTCCTTGGTGCGCCGTACTCATACCTTTGTGCGATCGGAACCTTCGGTGCCGCGAAACCGCAAGCGACTCCCATGCCATCTTATTATAACATCGGTTATAACATTTTGGCAATCGTATTTTTCCTTCTCGATCCAGACAGTTCGACGTAAAGTCTTATGGCGATGAGAATTGTGCACATCATCACCCGCCTGATCGTCGGCGGCGCGCAGGAGAACACGCTGCTTTCCTGCGAAGGCCAGCACAATCTCGGCCACGATGTCACGCTCATCACCGGCCCGGCGATCGGCCCGGAAGGCTCGCTGCTGGAGCGCGCTCAAACCTATGGCTACAAGGTGGAAGTGCTCGATGCGATGCGCCGCGCGATCCTCCCGGGAAAGGATTGGCGCATTTATCGCGGCTTGATCAGACGACTTAAAGAGATCAAGCCCGACATCGTCCACACCCACAGCAGCAAGGCGGGCATCATCGGCCGGTGGGCCGCACACAAGGCCGGCTGCCCGATGATCGTCCACACCATCCACGGTCTGGCGTTCACCGCTTCGACGCGGTGGTATGTGAACAAGATTTACGAAACGCTCGAACGCCGCACCGCGCCGATCACACACAGAATCGTTTGCGTCGCCGACGCCATGCGCGATCAATCCCTCGCCGCCGGCATCGGACGGGCGGAGCAGTATATGACGGTTTACAGCGGCATGGATACGCGGCCGTTCATCAACCCGCCCGTGCCGCGCGAAACCGTTCGTGCCGCGATTGGGCTGAAAGATGGCGATGTCGCCGTCGGCACGATCGCGCGGCTGTTTCATCTCAAAGGCCACGAAGACATCCTCGCCGCCGCGCCGGAGTTGTGCGCGACGTTTCCGCAGCTCAAGTTCGTCTGGATCGGCGACGGATTGTTGCGGCATCAATTTGAGAAACAGATCGCCGCGATGAACCTAAAAGACCGCTTCATCCTCACCGGACTGGTTCCGCCGACGATGATTCCGCAGCTCACCAATGCACTCGACATCCTCGTCCACCCCTCGCGCCGAGAAGGGCTGGCGCGCGCTTTACCGCAGGGGCAGTTGGCGGGGTGTCCGGTCATCACCTACGACATCGACGGCAACCGCGAAGGCCTGCTCGACGGCCAAACCGGCCACTGCCTGCCGCCGTTCGATCAGGCAAAACTCCGCGCGGCTTTAATTGATCTGCTGCAGAATGAAAATAAGCGTCGCGCCTGGGGCGCGCGGGGCCGCGAGTTTGCTCTGGCACGGTTCGATGCAAAGGTAATGGTCGCGGGACTCGAAGCGCTGTATAGCCGCAGCTGAACACAGGTGAACGCAGAAAAGAGGGAGGCAATTAACCAAAAGCAGCACAATTTCCATGAGTTCACTGGAAAGTGATCC
>CAZXLA010000313.1:0-2383 GCA_964641895.1 uncultured Tepidisphaeraceae bacterium | reverse complement strand
CGGTCGTTTGCCGCGCCGACATGGGCCGCAAGCAGCCTCGCTAAACGGAATTATCGGTAGCACATTTCAGAAACGCTTGAACGAAACATTTACGTAGCGTTTTCATGCCAACTAGCGTCGTCCCCGTTTCCATTCCCGATTGTAAGTCGTAAATTGGCATGGATCACGGAAAGTCGGACCTGGCCCGCTATCTTTTCTGGCCCGCTATCTTTTCGCCGAGAAACCAATACCCCGCGCCATTGCGGCCCGACGGCCGGCCGCCCCGTTCTGTCCAATCACCAGTTGGCGACAATCGTCCCCGAGAGGCCTTGGGCGGTGAGAAGTTCCTCGCCGACGTGCCCGTCGGCGTACAACACATTGATGCGGCCGCGATGCCGCTGCAAATCAAAGAGCTTCACTTGACTGGTGACACGTCCGTTTTCAACAAACGCGTCAGCAAGCGTAAGAGGACTTCCCGGCGGAGCCTCCGGCGACCAAAATAGCGGCGCGCCATCCCGAAATGCCATGCTTGCAAACGGCGGTGCAGCATCGGCAAGCAAAAATGTTTTGCTCGGGTTGTGCACTTTAGAAAGCTTCCCAGCAAGGCGACGGCTGGGCTTACAATCAAATCCAAAAACGGCGTCATTCAATGCAAAATCGAACGGCAACCCGTTGAGAACATTAAGCATCGTCTGCCCCTCAAACTGAATGACAAATGTTGTTGCCGACGGCGCACGCGGTCGAGCCGAAGGACAGGTAAATGTGCTCCAATCGGCAAGCGTAGAATGTTTTTCTACCTCGAAACTATCAAATGAATCAAATCGCGTGTATTTCATTCCCAATTGTGCGGCGAGCGCGCCGTGCAGCGGCATTATCACTTCACGCACCAGCGGCGAGCCGCTTTTTATGTAGTCGTAGCGGTTTCGAGCTCCATCCTCCAAGGCGGCGCTGATCGAAGTGGCGCCAACAAACGACGACGGCACGATGATCATTCCCCCCAACGGCGCATAGCCCCCGCGCTCGCTTGCGTGGCTATGAATCGCGATTCCGATCTGCCTCAGATTTGATGTGCAATTAATCGTTTGCGCACCGCGCCGCGCCGATGTGATCAGAGGAAACAGCAGCGCTATCACGATGGCAATAATGCCAATAGTGACCAGCATTTCAATAAGGGTGAATGCACGCCGTGACATAAGTTCGCCTTGGACGGGTCGGCCTAATCGCCAGAATCGGATTATACTGGCTACAATGGTGGATGCGCGACGGGGCGATCGCTGATGCCTTGCAGCCAATTCATTACGGGAATCCATGATCTACCGTTGTCGCGCGGCACAAATCCGATCGACAGTGAATAGGGACCGCCAGTGCCCAGCTCATGCTTTGCGACATTGATGGTGACGCAATAGACTGGAGTTTGATCTGAAATGTTGACGCCTCGAACGTTGGCCTTTTCCGAGCTGATCCATTGCACAAAGCTGTTTGCTGCCGAATCGGTAACCGAATTCGCGACGCTTTTTCGGATGGTTGAAAAGCGGATGGATTCGATATCAACTTTCCTGCCAACAGTCATCAGCGATGTCTTCGCCCAGCTCCGTTCGACACGCCCGACGCCGGCGGCGTCAAGTGGAACGCCTTGAGGGTGGTAATAGTCAACGAACCGGCCCGGTTCTTCTGAACGATAAGCAGTCAGAAATTCCGCGAACGCATCGGCCAATTGCTGTTCTCGCCCCGGCACCACAACGCCTGCTTTGAGCTTTTTGACTGCTGCTTGACTGATTAACGCGCGTTCGCTCTCGGAGTCGCTGGAACTCACGTCACGCGGTTCCTTCGCCATCGCTGCAAACTTCGCTTCCGCAGCCGCGATTTCAGGGTTGCCAGTCCGGTTTGCAGAGCGCCTGGTGAAGTAATAGGAAGAGAAAACAAGCGCCAGAAAAATGAAAACCGCGACAACGATCAATTTTTTTTTGCCCATATGACACTTTGTCCTAATTCCCGAGCGAAAGAGGCGCGACAAAAGTGACAAACTCGATAGTGCGGAATTAACTACTCAATGTCCTCATTCGATCATACTGCAATCTTATCTGGCCCTTAGTCGAGTTTATGGTTCGCCCCCGCTATACCCAACGGCGACGCAATATCCCGTTGAGCGCCGTGTGCATCCGTACCAAAACCCACCTTCAGAACCCTGATCCATCTGGATGCAACATCCTGCCCAAGTCGCGTCTACGTCGCAACCCCAAGAAATGTTTCCAAAAACACAATTAACAGGACCATTTGCCAAAGCTGTGTTTACAACTGTCGTCAGCGCCAAGGCAAATGCTGCGCTAAAAACCAGTTTGTGCAGCACACGGCCATTAGGATGCCTCGTTTTCATTTGACTCTCCTTTTGAAAAAGTTTGCTTCG
>CAZXLA010000312.1:0-2489 GCA_964641895.1 uncultured Tepidisphaeraceae bacterium | reverse complement strand
CGGCTCAGGAGGTATGGATATGTCTCGAATGATTGTTTCTACTGGATTTACAGTTATTTATTCGGCAGCGGCCACCGCCGTCGCACAGCTTGCCGGTCCCAGCACCGCGCAGACGCCGTATGTCATTCCTGTTGCACCAAGCGTGCAAACGATTTCCCTCGTAAGCAACGGCGGCGGCGCTGCCACTTACAATGGCAACCTCGTCGCCGATGAAACCTACCCCAATCTGGGCGGCGGAGGTGGGTACCGTTTGGGTGGGATCCCCGACGGCTTGGGCGCGTTTGATAACGGCGACAATACTTTCACGCTTCTGGCCAACCACGAGCTGGGTGCCACGCAAGGCGCAGTTCGCGCTCACGGTGCCGCAGGCGCTTATGTCAGCAAGTGGGTCATCAATAAAAGTGATCTGAGCGTTGTTGGCGGCCAAGACTTGATCACTTCGGTCGTCGGTGCCGGTGGCAATGCACCGTTCGGTCGATTCTGTTCGGCTGACTTGCCCGAACAATCGGCATTCTTCAATCCCGCATCGGGCTTGGGCACGCAAGAACGCATCTTCATGACCGGCGAAGAGGTTGGCGCAGAAGGCCGTGCCTACGGAATGGTCGTATCGACCGGCGAGGCGAACTATCTCCCCAAGCTCGGGAAATTTTCTTGGGAAAACAGCTTGGCCAGCCCGTTTGCTCAAAACAAGACGATCGTGATTGGGACCGACGACAGCACGCCGGGCGAAATCTATATGTACGTCGGCAACAAGAGTGCAACCGGAAGTGAAATCGACAAAGCCGGCTTGAGCGATGGTCGGCTCTTTGGTCTGAAGTCGCCCGTTGCTAGTGAAACGACAGCCGCAACCGCTTCCGGCGCTGCGACGTTCGTGGACGTAACTAACTTCACAAGTGGCGCAGACCTTCAAGCGCAGAGCACGACCGGCTTGGTCACCAAGTTTGCCCGCCCGGAAGACGGCGTTTGGAATCCCGAACGCCCGAATGAATTCTACTGGGTCAACACCGGGACCGCCGCCGCGCCGACCCGGGCTTATCGGTTGACGTTAAACGACATCACTCAACCAGAACTCGGCGGGCAGATCGATCTGCTGTTCAGTGGTTCCGATGCGTCCGTTCCGCAGGCAATGGACAACATGACGCTGGTCAACGGTCGCGATGGCAAGACGCGCCTATTGATCCAGGAAGACGGCGGGAGCGGCACCGACGACGTTTGGATGTACACCGTCGAAGAAAACGCGCTGTTGAAAGTCGCCACACACGATGCCGGCTATTCATTTGCCGACGGATCAGAATCATCGGGCATTATCCCAGCATGGGACATCCTCGGTGACGGCTGGTTTCTGATGGACACGCAGGCGGCTTACAGCATCAACAGCAACGGCTTGGTAGCCGGCGGTCAGCTGATGGCGATGTATGTGCCGCAGTCGATCCCGGAGCCGACGGTGTTGTCTGCGATTGGTGCTGCGACTGCCGTTCTACTGCGTCGCCGTCGTTATGACATGTCTGTTCGTTACTCTTAAGCAAGGGGGGCGGGGCCGTCGTGGCCCCGCCCCCACTTTTGACCCGGTCAGGACAAACCAAATCACATGCTACCTTTAATAACAGTCACTGCCACGCGGCCGCTGCGCGCCACGTTGGTGACTGCCGCATTGCTGCTGATGTTCCTATCAAAGGCGGCCACGGCGCTCGCAGCCAACGCCCAGATCGTCGCAACGCGTGATAACACGATCTTCCGCGACGCCGAATCGAACAGCGCTGGCGCGTCCAATGGAATCTTTGCAGGAAACAACGCAAACCAGATTACGTCTACACGACGAGGATTGATTTACTTTGATCTCGCAATTTTGCCCTCTGGCTCATTCATCCAGTCTGCAACGGTTCGCCTTTGGCTCGCGCAGGAGAACACCGGCGTGCCGGCATTGCCGGTACAGCTACATCGGTTGCTGAACGCCTGGGGCGAATCTTCAAGCCAGGGCACCGGTGGGGGCGGGTCCGGCGCGCCGGCCCAATCCGGTGACGCGACCTGGCTCTCCCGCTTCTTCCCCACGGAAAGCTGGAACACTGCCGGTGGCGACTTCATCGAATCCGAATCTGCGAGTACGTCCGTTGGCGGCGCCCAAGCATTTTATCACTGGAGCAGTTCGGCCATTACTGCCGACGTCCAAGGCTGGGTAGATGCTCCAAACGGCAACTTTGGCTGGATTACACGCGGCGCTGAGACTCAAGCACGAACGGCAAAGCGCTTTGACTCACGTGAGTCCGGTGTTGTTGGACAGCGCCCGACAGTGCTCGTCACGTTCCTGCGTCCCGGCGACGCCGACGGTGATGATGCCGTCAATCTGGACGACTTCACAACCCTCGCCGCAAACTTCGGCTTGAGTGAAACCACGTTCATGCAGGGCGACTTTAGCCGGGACGGTACGATCAACTTGGACGACTTCACCATTCTCGCCGCCAATTTCGGTCAGCCGGCTCCGGCGGAACCGC
>CAZXLA010000311.1:0-2524 GCA_964641895.1 uncultured Tepidisphaeraceae bacterium | reverse complement strand
ATTTGTCGATTCGAATCGCGCATCAGAAGAAAGAATCCAAACGCTCGATCGCGCGGCGGCTGCATCATTCGCAGTTGACGGTGGCGACGGCGATCGCCTCCGAGACGGGTGTTCCCGCAGGCTACAAGCGGTCAAAGCCGGCGCCGCATCCGAAGCTGGGCGGGTTTATGGCGCGGATCGACGCGATCCTGCTGTCCGACGAGTCGGCTCCGCCGAAGCAGCGTCATACGGCGATGCAACTCTACCGTCGGCTGGTGAACGAAGACGGCTACCGCGGCAAGTACGATCAGGTGCGGCGGTACGTGAAGAAACAGACCCGGGATCGGCGTGAGACGCTGGTGCCCCTGGATCACGCGCCCGGCGAGCGGATCGAATGCGACTTCGGTGAGGTTGCCGTGGACTATCCGGACGGCAGGCAGACCCAAGACGTGCTGATCGTGACGTGGTCGTTCAGCCACGCGGTCTTCATGATCGCCACGCCGAACCAGCGTACGGAAAGCGTACTGCACGGGATGACCAGTGCGTTTGAGTTCTTCGGGTGCGTTGCCACGGAAGTCTGGTGGGACAATCCCAAGACGATTGCGACGACAGTGCTGCAGGGCCGGGAGCGCAAGCTCAACAATGACTACGCGGCGTTGGCGAGCCATTACCGCTTCGACCCGCGGGCGTGCATGCCGGCGAAGGGTCAGGAGAAGCCCGACGCCGAGAGCGGCGTGAAGGCGATGCAGCGGCGGGCGTGTACGCCGGTGCCGCAGGTAAAGGATGATGCTGAGTTCAACGCCCACCTGTTGTCGTTCTGCAAGAGCGAGATGAATCGGAAGGTGAGCGGCCAACAAGTTGGACCGTCCGGCCAGACCCAGACCATCGGCGAACGATTCGAGATCGACAAACGACACGCGGTCGAACTCCCGAGACACCGCTTCGACCCCTGCATCAGCAGGAGCGTGCTGATCGACAAGTACCAGACGGCGACGTTCGAGAACAATCGCTACAGCGTGCCCAAGTGGGCGGCGTTCCTGACCGCATCGGTGAAGGGGTATGTCGACCGGGTCGAGATCATCCAGTCCGACCGGGTAATCGCGCGGCACGCTCGAAGTTACAAAAAGGATCACTGGATCGTCGAGCCACTGCATTATGTGGCGGCATTGTCTGTCCGGCCGCACGCGCTGGACCACAGCAACGTCTTTCGCGACTGGAAGCTGCCGCCGATCTTCAATGAACTGAGACAACGACTGGAACGCGAGCACGGTGCGAACGCGGGGATCCGGCAATACATCCGCGTACTGCAGATGCTCACGACGCATTCATCCGAGCGGATTGCCGAGGCGGTGAAACGGCTCTGGCACCGGGAACACCTGCGGGGCGAGCAGATCCAGGCGAAGGCGGACGAGATCGCCGCTGCGAACACCCGCGAACCGGCGCGGGAAAAATCCGAACGACCGCCGGCGCGCGATTCAGAAGCAGTGCCGGGGTGCCGGGGTGAATCAACGCAGCGCGGCGGTGATCCTCTGAATCCCAACGGCGCCGTTGAAAACACCGTCATCAATGGCGCGGTAAAAAACGGTGCGACCACCGGTGCCGATCCTCCACCCTCCACGCACCCTGCGGTCCACGTGCCCAGGCCCGACCTGAGGCGATTCAACCAACTTCTGTCCTCTTACAAACCTTTTCAACAGGGAGAACTAATCGATGAATGCAGCTACACCCAACCCCACGCGTCAGTTGCTGCTGAAGCACAACCTCAAGGCATTGAGATTGCCCACGATGCTGGCCGAACATGAGAAGCTGGCCCGGGAAGCAGCCGATGCCAACGAGGATTATCACGGGTACCTGCTCCGCCTCAGCGAACTGGAACTGACCAGCCGATCGAGCAACGCGATCGCCGGCCGGATCAAGCAGGCCGGCTTCCCGGTGAGCAAGGAGATTGCCGACTTCGACTTCACCCTCACGCCGGGCCTGAGCAAGCCGCGTGTGCTGGAACTGTGTAAACCCGACTGGATCGACCGCCGCGAAACGGCTTGCCTGCTGGGCAACAGCGGCACGGGCAAAACGCACCTTGCGATCGCCATCAGCCTGTGTGCCGCCCGCGCGGGTAAACGTGTGAAGTTCACGACGGCTGCGTTATTGGCCAATCATCTCGAAGAATCGCAGAAGAAGTACCAGCTGGAGCGGGCGATGAAATCGCTCGAGCGGATCGATCTGCTCGTCATCGACGAACTCGGCTACCTGAGCTTCAGCCGGACGGCGGCGGAGCTGTTGTTCCAGGTCTTCGCCCATCGATACGAACGCCGCAGCATTCTGGTGACCAGCAACCTGCCTTTTGACGAGTGGGCCACGGTCTTCCAGGGGGAACGCATGACCGCGGCATTACTCGATCGATTCACCCATCGCTGCACGATCATCGAGATGAACGGCGAGAGCTATCGATTCCGCGAATCCACCGGCACCACACCCAGGCGGGCCGTAGTAAAAGAACGAACAACGAGTAAAGAGAAAACCGCCGAGCCGCCCACAACTGGTTGAG
>CAZXLA010000310.1:0-2575 GCA_964641895.1 uncultured Tepidisphaeraceae bacterium | reverse complement strand
CCAACGAGCGTGTTGATCTGGGACACACTCACCGCCCGCGTCACAACGGCGGGCAATCAAACTGCACCGCTTCGGTGCTGCTGCTGTGGCAACGGGCCGCGGGTGTTAGGATCGCGAGGATGCCGCCGTCACCTTCTCGCGATGAATTGATCCTTGAGTATCTGGAACGCCTGCCCTACGCGCCTTATCCGCTGCAGGAAGAGGCGCTCTATGCGTGGGCGGCTTGTGCCGACGGTGTGCTGTTGTCGGCACCGACCGGCACCGGCAAGACGCTGGTGGCCGAGGCGGCGGTGTACGAGGGGCTTCGTACGGGGAAGGATGTTTACTACTCCACGCCGTTGATTGCACTGACCGATCAGAAGTTTCTGGAGCTTCAGGATACCGTCGCGCGTTGGGGCTTTGCGCGCGAGCAAGTGGGCCTTGTGACCGGCAATCGAACGATCAATCCGGACGCCAGCATTAAAGTCGTCGTGGCCGAAGTGCTGCTGAACCGATTGCTGCACCCCGAAGCGTTCGACTTCGCCGGCGTGGGCGCGGTGGTGATGGACGAGTTCCACAATTTCAATGAGTCGCAGCGCGGCATTGTGTGGGAACTTGCCCTCTCGCTGCTGCCGAAGGAGGTTCGCGTGATGTTGCTGTCGGCCACGGTCGGCGCGGCGCACGAGTTTGTGAATTGGATGGCCCGCAGCCTCGACCGGCGCGTGACGCTGGTCGAGGGCACGGAGCGCCGCGTGCCCCTGCACTTTGAGTGGATCGGCGACGAACTGCTGCCGGATTTCATGGAGCGAATTGCACAGGGCACCGATGCGCAGCGGCGGACGCCGGCCCTGATTTTCTGCTTCGACCGGAGCATCTGCTGGGAGACGGCCGAAATTCTCAAGGGGAAGAACCTGTTTACTGAAGGCCAGCGCCAGCCGCTGCTTGATCGGCTTGAAGCGTTCGATTTCGCCGTCGGCTCTGGAAACAAGCTTCGAACGCTGCTGGCGCGCGGGGTTGGCATTCATCATGCCGGGCTGTTGCCGCGTTATCGCCGTGTGGTTGAGACTCTTTTTCAGGAAAAACTTCTTCAGGTGTGCGTTTGCACCGAGACGCTGGCGGCGGGCATTAACCTGCCGGCGCGGTCGGTTGTGCTCACCACGCTGGTCAAAGGCCCGCGCGACAGGAAGCGGCTGATCGACGCAGGTAGCGCGCAGCAGATGTTCGGCCGGGCGGGTCGTCCGCAGTTTGATTCCGAGGGCCACGTTTTTGTGCTGGCCCATGAGGACGACGTCAAACTTTCGCGATGGAAGGTGAAGTACGACTCGATCCCCGAAGACACGCACGACCCCGGCCTGATGAAGGCCAAGAAAGGGCTCCTCAAGAAGAAGCCGACACGGCGCAGCAGCGTTACCTATTGGAACCCGGAACAATTCGTCAAGCTGCAAACCGCTCCGCCGGCGCGGCTGGCGAGCAAAGGGCACCTGAGCTGGCGATGGCTGGCGTATCTGCTCGATGCGCATCCCGAGGTCGAGCCGATCCGCGAGGTGATGCGCCGCCGACTGATGGATGCACCGATGGTCGAGGCCGAGATCAAGCGCCTCACGCGAATGCTGGTGACGCTGGCGCAGATGAACATCGTCGTGCTCGACCCGCCGCCGCCCCAGGCGTGGAAAAATGCCGTTAAACCGGCGGGGCCGAGTGCCGCCGGCAGTGGCAACGCAGTTGATGATGAAACGGATGAAGCGGCCGACGCGCCGGAAGTGGAAACCAAAGCCGCCGCACCAACATCCACGCCGCGCGCCAAGCTGCCCACGTTTGATGAACTGATGGCCCAACTCAAGCTCGGCGAGCACGTTGGGGCAACGGCGGCGGCGGCGGCGAAATCGGGCGCGGCGCGGGCGGCCGCCCAAATCGGGCCACCGCCCTACGATCCGGTCACCGCCACGCCGACCGAAAAGCTCAAGCAGCTCATGGTCTTCCGCGCCGTGCATCCGCTCTACGGCCTGTTCCTTCTCGAATATCTTGGCAAGGCCGACGATCACGAGTTGGTGCAGATCCTGGAGAGCCTGCTGGAGATGCCCGGCTCGGTTGCCAAGTCGGTGCGCGTGCCGTGGCCCGACGAGTTGCCGCCGGGACGGCTCAGCATCGAAGTGGTCGACCCGACAATTCTTACCCTCGGCCTGGCGACGCACGACGATCTCTATCCACAAGCCGACCAATCCGACGTCGAACCGGCGCTGCGAAAGTACCCTGTCCCTCTTGCGCAGAAAATGCGAATGCTGTTCGAGAACGAGATCGACCACGCCGGCGGGCTGTTCACGACGCCCGTCTGGGCCGTGGGCGATCTGCTAAATTCCGGCGGCGACTTCGACAAGTTCGTTCGCGGCCGCGATCTGGTCAAACAGGAAGGCGTACTCTTCAAGCACCTCTTAAGAATGATCCTGCTGTGCCGCGAGTTCGAGCAACTCACGCCGCGCGATGCCGAGCCGGCGGCGTGGCGTACCCGGCTCACCGGTATCTCCGAAGTGCTGGCCCGCGCCTGTCGAACCGTTGATCCACAATGCACCGACGAGACGCTGGAGAAATTGGTCGAAGG
>CAZXLA010000309.1:0-2578 GCA_964641895.1 uncultured Tepidisphaeraceae bacterium | reverse complement strand
CGCGCGACACCGCAGCAAAGTCATAATCGCATACGCAGTTCCGTAGGGTTTGTGGTAATCCCACATCGCATAATCCCACCACGACCCGTCCGATTCCTGATACGGCAGCATGTGCGTCAACAACTGTTCGGCAAACGGCTTGCCTTCGTCGGCCCCGATGCGCTCGATCAGCCGGGCGGCATAGAAATGGCCGAAGTAATAGTAATAGCCCGACGTTTGATACCACGCCTCGTGCGGGTACGGGCGCTTCCGGCCCATGTCGATCCACTGATGATTATCGAGAAACGTCTTAAGGCCGTCCACGGCCCGCTGCCGATTCACCAGCGGCGAGTTCCAAAGCCACAATGCGTCGTTGCCGGATTGCGTTCGACCGATGGCGCCCTTCATCTGGTTGGCCGGCATCTTAAGCAAGTATCGGCTATCGGCGCCGTAGAGGAACCATCCGCCGGGGGTGCGGCATTCTTCCAGGCGGTTCGTCGCTCGCTTGATTAAATCATCCGGCACCGCAATGCCGGCTTGGCGCGCATCGTGCAATGCAATGAGCGCTGATGCCGTGCCGAAGCTGGTGGCTTCCATGCTTGGCTGCTGCGTCTTGGCGTCAAAGTCATAGTAATTCCACCCCCCGTTATAGGCGGCGTACTTGATCAACTGTTTCAGGTGCCAGTCGGCGGTCTCTCGAACTTGCTTATCTTCCTGAATGATCAGCTCGCGCGACATCAACTGCAGCGCGTAGGTGTGCGCCCAGATGTTATAAATCACCTCGCCGCTTTCGCGTCGCGCGGTGCGACTGTTGAGCAGATACCTCATCCCGCGGCCGTGCGCTTCGGTCTCGCCCGCCTCACGCAGCGCCATCACGCAAAGCGCTGTCGTGCCGTCGCGAAATGCTTCGTGCGAACCGGCGGTGGAATAGATTTCGTACCCGCGGGTTTGCAAACCGGTGCCCCAGGAGCCGTCAGGGTTTTGGCTCGACTTCAGGAACGCCACTCCCGCCGCAATGGCGTCATTGATCGGGCGCGCGGCGACGGGTTGAGTTGTCTCGAATGATTTCGGCTTGAACCGGTCCGCCTTCGGCCCCGCCGAACAACCCGGCAAAAAGCCGGCCGCGGCGCAGAAAAGCAGCGCCCAAATGGCGATAGCGCGTTGCGTCACGGTCATTCCTCTTTAAACGTCGCCAGGACGGCGTCGCCTTCTTTAAGCCCGCGGGCGATCTCAACCATTTCCCCATCGCTTCGGCCGACGCTGACGGGTTGCTTCGTCTTCTTTCCGGCGACGGTCACGATCACTTTCCCATCACTCACCGCCGTTTTGGGAACCAGCAGCAACGCGCTAGCATCCGCCACATCAATCTCAACCGACGCCCGATATCCCGGCAGCAGTGACGCGATGCCAACATCGATTTCAACCGGCACTTCGAACTTGGCCGGATCGCCCGCGATGCTCGCGACCGGCGACGGCGTGCCGCATTTGCCGACGGTGGAACGCTCGGGCGTGGACTTGGGCGTGATGACGACCGGATCGCCGGCGCGCACCCGCGCCACCTGATCTTCCGGCACCGCCGCGATGAAGCGAACCTTGCCGGGCTGCACAATGGTCGCGACCACCTGATCGGCCGCCACCTTGTCGCCCTGCCCAAGCGCTTCAGGTGAATTGCCCTGCCACACGCCGGCGACAAGTCGGCCGTAAAGCACGATTCCATCGCCGGCCGCCATCACCGTCATCGACGCGGCATCGGCGCGAAGGTCGTTCAGCTTGCGATACGCCCCATCGTGCGCCGTACGCGCGGTGACCAGCCCCGCCTGGCGCTGAACCGATCCCTGCGCCTGCGCCGCCGACAAGGCCGCAGTCGCCTGCTGCTGTTGGTCGCGGGCGTTAAGCACCGTGCGCTTGCTCTGTTCATAGTCGGTGGCTTTGCCCTTCTCCACCCGGCTCTTGGTCATCTCCAGGCCAATCTGCGAAAACTCCAGTTGCCGCAGCGCCCGCTTCACCACGATGTCGGCGGTCTGGTTCGTCAACTCTTCTGATTTGTACATCTTCTTAAGCTGATCCAGTTCGTCCTGCTGATCTTCAACATTGTGGGCCGAGCCGCGTAACTGCAACTCGTACTGCTTAAGCTGCTGCGGGCCGTCCACCTTCTCCCACCACCCGACCGCTTCTCCGGCCCAGGCGAGCGATTCGGCTTGAATCTTCGCCGCCAGCGCATCGGCCTCGTTGCCAAGTTTCACGTCGGCCTCGGCTTTGGCAAGATTGGCGGCAGCAACGGCAAGATCGTTCTCGGCAGTTGCAATCTGGCGATTAATGTCATCGGTGTTGACGCGAAAAATTGCTTCGCCGGCCTTAACCGTTGCGCCTTGCGCCACGACCGATTCAACCTTCAAGTCGCCCACATACGCCCGCGGACGAAACCGAACTTCCACCGGATCAACCGCGGCAAACCACCCGTCGGCGGTCACTTTGAGCGACAGATCGCCCTTTTTTACAACAACAATTTTCGGCGGCTTGGCCGATTCAGCCGTCGTCGGCTCGGCCATGGCCATGGCCATGGCGGCGAGCAGGGGGACGAGGGAAAGCGCTTTGGCCG
>CAZXLA010000308.1:0-2610 GCA_964641895.1 uncultured Tepidisphaeraceae bacterium | reverse complement strand
CCGCGGCGCCGCGGGAAAAGGCCTGCTAGTGTATCTTTTCAGCGGCAGCATCGGTCTGGCGCTACTCGCATTTATTATTTTTAAAATGATCGGCTGGTAATTGGCCAGATAATTTTGAAATTGTCCGTCATCAGTGGTTTCCAATCGGCAACGAGGTGGTTGATGAGCAGTGTTAACTCTGAAAGTACGATCCAAGAGCAACGCGAAAAACTTTACGATATCCTCAAGGGTGCCCGCACGGCATTCATGGTCACCAAAGCCCCCGACGGCTCATTGCACGGACGACCGATGGCGACGGCGGAGGCTGAAGAATCGCTGGGCGAATTGTGGTTTGCTACCAGTCGCGAAAGCGAGAAGGTGCTGGAACTTGAGCAGGACAGCGAAGTCTTCCTGGGCTACACCAAAGGCGGCACGGAGTGGGCAACCATCAGCGGCACTGCCCGAATCATCGACGACCGAGGTAAAGTCCAGGAACTTTGGAGCGCATTCTGGAAGAACTGGTTCGACGGCCCGGATGATCCCAACTTGGTCCTCGTCCGCGTTACCCCGAGGCAAGGCGAATACTGGGATTCGGGCAGCAAGTTATTAACAATGGCCAAACTTGCACTGACGGCGGTTACCGGCAAACGCCTAGACGACGGCGACCACGCAACGGTGCCGCTTCAAAAATAGCTTGATATCGGCGATTGGTTATCGACTATCCGCAACGCCGCCGTCTCTCGTTTTAACGACGATTTCTACCCGCCGGCTTGATGACTTGCTCGATCTGGGCGACGTCGCGGCAAACGCGCGCGTGCCGATCAGGCCTTTGTTCAAACCCTGCTGCGACAGATACCCCGCCACCGTCCGCGCCCGCGCCGCCGACAGGTCGAGGTTGTCTTTCCATTTGTCCTTCGTCTTGCTGATCGGGTCGGAATCGGTGTGGCCGTCCACCATGATCTTCTTGCCCGGATAATCACTGCCAATGGCTTTGACGATCCGATCCAGCGTTTTCTTGCTTGATTCTTTCAGCTCCGAATGCCCGCTGGTGAATAGCACGTCGCCGGGGATGTTTACCGTGACTGTGCCGGCGCTTTCGTCGCGGGTCACTTCTATGCCGGCCAGTGAAGGATCGGTCGGCTGGCCCGGCGGCGGGGTGCGAAGCTGGCTCTGCAAATCGGCAATCTGCTGATCGCGCGACGCCAACTCACCCTGTAGCCGCTGCACGTCGGCGGGGTTGGGAGATTGCTGCAGTTTCAACTCGGTTTCGAGGAGCCGAGTCTGCAACTCGCGGTTCTGGCGGTGCAGAGAAATGTTTTCGTCGTGCAGCTTGTTTTGGCACCCCGAACCCAGTGCCGCGACGCAAAGTAGTGCAAGAGCAGTGATCGAACGGAAAGTCATGTGCGACTCCTTTCGCGAAAGATGATGCGCTTCCAGCGCACAAAAGTTGAGCCGGATCGCTTGCGACCCGATTCAGATGATTGAAATGCTACCATCCCCAACCGACTTGGCAATACGCCGCTGGCGATATTCAGAGTGTCGGGGGCGGCGCGTCAATTTCATTCGATGGCATCAATGACGACGCTTTTACCTGCAGACGGGCGGCTTTCACCTTCATCTCTTCGACCTCGCGTGAAAGGCGTTCCACCTTGGCCTTGTCGCGGCCGGTGCGGACTTGCTTGATGGTCCGGAAGATCGTCCAGAACAGCCACCACGCCAGAATGCTTACGAAGGATGTCATGAACAGCACGAACAGCAGGCTGGGCTCATTGTATTCTTTGAAAATGAGATCGACCCCGGGCCGCACGGTCGCGCGAAAGTTAAAAATGAGAAACAGCAGCACGCAAATCGACACCGCCGCGATCATCAGAAGGCGGGTGTAAAACCACAATTTCTGCCAGAATGTCTGCATGATGTTGCCCTACCCGCTCGCCCACGTCTGAATCATCTGCCCTAGCCCGACCAGTCCGGGCGCGAGCCAAGCCGCGATCGGGCAATATAATAACAGCGTGACGGCGGTGCCGATAGATAAGTAGGGGCCGTAAGGAATTTCTCGTTTCTTTCCGGTGGCCAGCAGATAGAGCGCGATCGCCATGCCCGCGAACGGCGCAATGAAAAACGCCACCGTCACCGGCCCGCCGCCGATGATCGCGCCCACGCCGAACATCAGATGCACGTCCCCCAGCCCCATGGCGACCTTGCGGAAGAAGAGTGTGCCGAGGATGCGCGTCATCCACACCACCAGTCCGCCGACCAACGCCCCGAGCATGGCGCCGAGCAGGCCTTTGACGAAGCCAATCGCAAGAATCGATTTCCACCACGCCTCGACATTGGGGGCGCGCGTCACCAGTAACGCGCACACGGCACCCAATACGACCGCCGGCAGCATGAACAGCACTTCGCGCGCCATCTCGGCATAAATCTGCATGACGCTGTATGGAGGCGGCAACGGCGGCGGGTTCTCGCCTTTCCGCTGCGCTTCGGCCCATTCGGCTTCAATGGCATCGCGATCGACACTCAGCAGCGGCTCGCCTTGCGGAAAGCTTCGGCGGACGACCCCGCCGTACATCAACACGACGCTCAGCAGCCACCCGACCGTCCCCCCCGCCGCCAGCGCGTTAATGGCGGGGC
>CAZXLA010000307.1:0-2617 GCA_964641895.1 uncultured Tepidisphaeraceae bacterium | reverse complement strand
TGCACCCACCTTTTGCTGAGCCAGAGTTGAATCGCCGTCAGGATGAGAACGATCACCAGCAGTATCCACGCCATCGCGCTGGCGGTGCCCATGCGGAAGTATTGGAACGACTGCTTGAACAGGTAGTACGCGTAGAACAGTGTCGAGTCGGCCGGTTGGCCGTCGGGGGTCATGACGTAGGCTTCGACGAAAATCTGCATCGTCGTAATCACGCCGATAATCGTGTTGAACAGGATGAACGGGCTGAGCATGGGAACGGTCACATGCCAGAACTTCCGCCAAGGCCCCGCCCCATCAATGTCGGCGGCTTCGTAGAGTTGTGCAGGAATTCCCTGCAGGCCGGCAAGCCAGATGATCGTGCCGCTGCCGGCCATCCACAGGTTCACGAGGATCAGCGACGGCTTGCTCCAAACCGGGTCTTGCAGCCACAGCGGGCCGTCAATGCCGATGTGCCTCAGCAGTTGATTGATCGGCCCCTGGATCGGGTTGAAGATCCAGATCCAGAGCAAACTCGCCGCCACCAGCGGGACGACCGCCGGCATGAAGAACGCGGTGCGATAGAATCCAATGCCGCGCATCTGACGGTTGAGCAACAGGGCCAGGCCGAGGCTGACAATTAATCCCAGGGGCACGCGAATGAGCATGTACGCGGTGTTGCCGATCGATTTGAGAAATAGCGGATCGGCCAGCACATCGCGATAGTTCTGTAATCCGACGTAGCGCGCCGGCGACATCACATCGTATCGCGTGAAGCTCATCACCATGCTGAACAGAATCGGCCCGCCGATGAGGCACGCAAAGCCGATCCACCACGGCGAGATGAACAGCATCGCGGCGCCCACTTCACCGCGGCTGTAACTCATCCGTTTGCGGTTTCGCTTGAACGACAAAAAAATGAACAAAGCAGGAACCAACGAAGCTAGGCCGTAAACGATGAGCCACGGTTGCCAGTTGACTACGTTGGGCGGCAACGGCTGCAGCATTTCATCGAGTTGCTTCTGCGCCGGGATTGCACTGCGCGCAAGCGTGTATCGAATCGGGTCTTCACCCTTGGCGCGGGCTTCATCGTCAAATTCATGCCGCGAGGCCGACTCGAATGCGCGCACCTGCTGGTTCCACAACAGTTGTCCGATCGGCGTCACGGGCCGGTAGCGGGTTTCGGGCATCAACTCGCGCAAAACCTGATAGGCATTCTTGAATGTCTGCGGCACGCGCGGGTTGTCGAAGATCGATTCCTGCACCAGCGATTCGAACAGCCGGCGGTTGGCCAGGCCCTCGGGCAGGTAGAGCCGGCCTTCGCTTTCGGCCTGCTCGCGCTTGCCGCGTTCGAGCAGCCGGGCGCCCTTCTCGCTCATAATGTATTGAATGAGCTTGAACGCGCCGTCCTTGTTCTTGGCGGTCGAAGGAATCACAAGCGAAAACCCGCCGGCCCAGGTGATCGGCTTGCGGCCTTTGGCCACCTCGTCGGCGGGGAGGGGCGCGGGGGCGATGATAAAATCCATGTCCGGGCGAAACAGCGCCATGAAACGGAACATCCAGTCGTTATCGATCTTCATCGCGATCTGCCCGCGAATGAACGGATCCATTTCGACGCTGGAAAGCGATTGCTGGAAGGCGCTGACATTCGCCGCCCCGCCGACGTCATCGTGCAGATCGACCACGAAGCGCAGCGCCCGCACCACCTCGGGCGAATCGAACGTCACCCGCGCGCCATCAGCACTGAGCAAACTTCCGCCGGCCTGCCACGCCCATAGGTATAGGAAGCTGTTGCCAAAACCCATTCCGAAGCCGGGGGCAAGACCGATGCGCTGGATGCCGCTCCTGGTGTCGCCGGGCGTGCGATAGACCGTGAGTTTCTTCGCATACTCGCGCAGTTCTTCCCACGTCGCGGGCGGTTTTGGATTCCCTTTCTCATCGACCAATCCCGCCTCGCGAAACGCTTCGCCATTGATGAACAGGAAGCGGATGTCGCCCGTGAGCGGCATGCCGTACAGCCGCGGCCTTTCACTCGACGCCGGCGGCGCATAGCTGGCTTCGGCGACGGCCCAGTTGTAGTAGTCGTCAAGCTTGATGCGATTGGGATCGTCTTTGTTTTGCTTTTCAATAAACGGTGTCAGGTCGGTCAGCGCCCCGCGGCTGGCCCATTCGCCGGTGGCAAAGCGCGAAAAGAAATACACATCCGGCGGCACACCACCGGCGATGGCGCTGAGCAGCCGCTGGTTGTCGGCGGTGTTATCCCGCTCGGCCGACGCGCTGATGATCACCTTGTACTGCGGGTTTTCCTTCTCGAACTGATGCACCAGCGTGTAAATATCAGGCCCGAGAAAGTTGATCCCCCACGCGACAATTTCCTGCCGCGCGCCTGTGGCCTGGTAGCGGGTGGATCGCCAGGTCCAGATGCTTAGAGCGATCACAAGCATCGCAAACAGCGCGACGGCGACGGACAACGGAATTTGCCCGCGCCTCTCTTTCCCCCTCCTGGTACTCCGGGAGGGGGTTGGGGGGAGGGCTCTTTGGAAGTTGCGATTGACGATTGACGATTGACGATTGACGATTGGCACGAGTGCGCTGTTTCCACGCTCACCCTCCCCCCCGGCCCCCTCCCGGAGTACCAGGA
>CAZXLA010000306.1:0-2621 GCA_964641895.1 uncultured Tepidisphaeraceae bacterium | reverse complement strand
ACCGAGGAGCAGGTCGTCGCCGGCGTCGCCGTAGAGCTTGTCTCGACCAGCGCCGCCGGAGAGCGTGTCGTTTCCGTCGCCGCCGCGAAGCGTGTCGTTGTTTTCGCCACCAATAATCAGATCGTTCCCGCCCGAACCGTACGCCACCAGCGGCGGAGTGCCCTCTTGGATAAAGATCGTGTCGTCGCCTTGCCCGCCATACACGCTGACGTGCGTGTCGGTGTTGCTGTGAAACAACTGGATCGTATTGTCGAGGGAGTTGCCGAAAACCAGTCGCGCCGACTCGCCGGCGATCAACTTTTCGACGCCCGGGCCCATGAAGATCGTGTTGGCGCCGAGGATGTCGCCGACAATCTGAAGGTCCTTGCCGGCACCCAGGTCGATTGCGCCGTATTCGCGGCTTACGCGAACAAAATCCGTCACCGTGTCATTTCCCTCGCCGCCGACGATCTTCATCAACGGGGTGGCCGCAATGTACTCTTTCGCCAGGTCAAAGTCGTCATCGCCGTCTCCGCCGACGAACGTGACGGTGCCGGTGATCGGCGCGTCATCGCCAGTTTCGGGCAGGCGTTCGTCCGGACCGTCAAAGGCATCGTTGCCAGCGCCGGCGTCGATGGTGAACTCGGCCGATCCGTACCCGTCGATTCTGTCGTCGCCAGGGGTAAGCAGAATTCGGACACCCGGATGCAACCGGATGAAATCGTCGCCATCGGAGGACGCGAAACTGATGCGCCGTTTGCCGTCATCTAGCGGGGTAAACTCAAAACCACCCGTCGGACTCTGCGAGTGATCGATTAGCGTCGGGTTCTCGCGCCCGTCCAGATCATTTCTGCCAGAATTCCCAATTAACGTATCATCGCGCGACCCTCCCGTGAGAGTATCGTCGCCGTTTCCGCCGGATATCGTGCTGCGAAAGTTGGTACGGTTAATCGCGATGTCGTTTCCATCGGCGCATGCGATTGAAAGGCGCTTCGCCTGCGCTCGCACAAATACTGATTCGGCTCCGTTCAGGTTGACGATAACATCGGCGTCGCGAAAGCGGACATCAATGGTGTCGTCGGCTGTCGTCCCCTCAACCAGCAGCGTCCCCGAGCCTGAAATCGTCGCGGCCAAGATGAACCTGCGTTCAAGCCCGCCGAATTCTGGAGAAGATTGTTTCCTCATCACCGTTGCACCGCTCCCTTCGTCAGCGTGTCTGTGTTGTCGGGGCGAAGCGTGCCGTACAGGTCTGCGATCAGACCGAAGAACGAGTTGACACGCACCGCATTATCGATGTTCGAGGTTGTCGGCTTGTACGTTCCGTCGAGTGTGATGCTCAACTGCTCATCGTCACTGAAAATGTTCCCCCAACTTGGAGCACCGGAAGTTCCCATGAAGGCGCGTTCGGTGCCTGCGAACCTGAAGACGTAGGCAGTACTACTTGGTGCCGCCGGAAATACGTTGTCGAGGACTTGGCCAGCCATAAACAGGCCGTTTCCAGCTTGCGCTTGGGAGGTGGTGTCATCAATGTCCATGATGCGCTGCGTGTTCGAGCTCGGCGCCGCCGCTTGCTGGGACACAATCAGATTGCCACGAAAGACATTCAGCGAAGCCGCGCCGTTGAGTTGGCGACGGAGCCGCAGCCAGGGCTTATTCAAGATGTTGGGGGTGGATGAGCGATCTTCGTTCTGCTTGTGAACGAATGTATTGTGGAGGAAGTACACGCGCTCGGTTGGGCCGGTGATAACATAACCTCGTTCTCGCGGGGCATTCGGATTCTCCGGCTTCGATAGGCCCCGCGGATTCTCGAAGTAGTTGTTGCGGAGCATCACGTTCGCCACAGGGTTCGTGCCTGCACTGTTGCCCGTCGTGTTGAATTCCAGCCGGCCCAGGTGCGAGTCTCTGTTCAGTCCGGTGGAATCGCGCGGATCCTGAATGAATCGGTTGCTTTCGATCACAACGTGCTGAACTCGAATGCTAGGGTCAGCCGTGCCGCCGGCGACAGCACCGAGCATCGTAGAACCACCGTAGGTCGTGTTGTTGGACCAGTAAATGAAGCGGCCCTTGTTGGCGCGGAGCGTGAAGATGTTCTTGTCCTGTGCTTCTGTCGTCGTGGCTGATGTCAGGCGAGCGCGATTCGTGAACGTATTCTGGTACAGCAACAAATCGGATGCGTAGGTTCGGGTAACGTGGTCTTTTGCCGCGTCGCCTTGCGGTTCGGTCGTCTCTCCCGATTTATTTCCCAGCACCACAAGACCGCGCGTTCCCGGAAAAGATAGCGGGACAGGTCCGACTTTCATAAATCCTTGTTTCTGCATGATCTATAAACCACTTGATGTTCGGCGGGCACTTCGGCTGGCCTGGGGGACGCGCCAAAAGACCGATTCGTGAGTGCACCAAATCCTACCTTATCCTACCTTGCCAAACCCCATTGCCAACCCCGCGGGAGCCGGGGCGACCCCACTTTTACCATGACCGGGCTTTGGCCCGGCGTGGAGTGCGAACAACCGTTTAGCGGGGCCGCTTGCGGCCCGGAGCAGCGCGGGAATTAATTTCCGCGCGGCACGGAAATTGCGACGGACGGTTTATCGGAGACACAGACAAGAATGTCTGTGCCACCCGTACCTGTGCCACCAGAGATA
>CAZXLA010000305.1:0-2638 GCA_964641895.1 uncultured Tepidisphaeraceae bacterium | reverse complement strand
CGGATGCTGATGCCGGGAACCCATTCGCGTAGCTTGTTTAAGAGCGTTCGAATTTCGTTGCCCGTTACGCGGCGCTTCATCAGGTGCAGCAGGCGGTCGTTGATGTGCTGCAGGGGCATATCAATGTACTTCACCACGCGGTCGCAGTCGGCGATCGTCTTGATCATTTCATCGGTGAAGCAGGATGGGTACGCATACATCAAGCGTACCCAGCGGACATCTCTGGGAAGTTGCTTGTCGAGCGCGCGGAGCAGGCCGGAGAGGCCGTCGGCGTAGCCGATATCGGTGCCGTAACTGGTGGTGTCCTGGCCGATGAGATTCAGTTCCACCGCGCCGTCGGCGGCGAGCTCGCGGGCTTCGGCGAGGATCTGTTCAACCGGCTTGCTGCGCATCGGCCCGCGGATGCCGGGAATCGTGCAGAACGCGCATCCTTGATTGCACCCTTCGCTCATCCGCAGATACGCGTAGTGCCGCGGGGTGAGCCGCAGGCGGGCGCGATCGTCTTCGAAGACAGGCAGGCGGTTTTGCTTGTTGTAGGTTGTGGGTTGTAGGTTGTGGGTGGGAGAATCTTCCAACCCACCACCTACAACATTCAACCCACGTTCGAGTTCGCGCGAAAGGTCGTGATACTTCCCCAGGTAATGCCCATGCTGCTGCCGAGGGTTTTCGACTCCGCGGACGGCGGCGACGATGTTTTCGCGGTCAAACACGCCGACCAGCCGATCAATTTCCGGCACGTCATCCAGCAGCTTGGTCTTGTGCCGCTGGACCAGACAACCCGCGACCACCACCCGCTTAACCTTGCCATCTTTCTTCAGCTCGATCGCCTGACGAATTTCCCGAAGGCTTTCTTCCTTGCTGGCTTCAAGGAACCCGCAGGTGTTGATGACGATCGCATCGGCGTCGGCGGCGTGGGGCGTGATGCTCAGGCCGTCCTGCGCCAGCAGGCCGAGCATGCGTTCGCTATCCACTAGGTTTTTGGGACAACCCAGCGAAACAAAAGCAACGCTTTCGATGTAGTTTTTCTGATTCTTGGCCATGGGAAATTTAAGCTTCTGCTCGGCCGAAACAAATTGCGCGCGAGAAACGCTTTATATCGCCTCGGCGTCAACTTAGCCATGTTGCGGACCGCGATATGGTCGCGACGGTGCGAAACCGCGTAGGACCGGATTAACGACCCTCGAACGTCTGCGACCGGTGTCATTGCGCCGGCAATCGGGTCGCTTACGCTCGCCGCTCGTTGAATGCCCGCAACGGTTATGGCGACCGTTCAAGCTCGAGCACCAGTATCTCGTGGAAATTCCATCGACCGACGATGCGCAAAGGGCTGTCCTTCATGATGATAGCTTCGGGTTGCGGCAGCGGATTGAGAACAATCCACACTCGGTCGATGCCTTCGCCGGCGGTGGCCACATGCTTGGCGGTGAACTGGTCGTAGTTGCGTCGGCGGGTGTCGGTACGGTCGAAATAGCGATCAAACGACCAGCCGGCCATCATAAAGCTGACGACGACGGTATCGCCGGGCTCAGCGTGGTCGGCGACAAACGCCGCCGCTTCGCGCATGGCGGGTTTGCGAAGTTCGTGGCGATTCGTCCAGTAAACCATCGCGGCGAGCGCAACCAGCACCGATGCGAGCGGCCATCGCACCCGCCGGGGCAGTGCGGTCAATCCTATCGCCGCGCCAACCGCCATTGCCAGGCCGCTGGGCAACGCGTGACGTGCAAAATACTGCGCGCCGCCGGTGTACCAGCCCAGCAGGGGAACGATCGGCGGGAACACCATCAGCCCAACGACAAGCACTTTCGAAGCCGGCGTGACGCGCGATCGCACCAACGCCCATAAAATCAGCAAACCCAGCGGCAGGAACAACCATCCGTTGCCTGCCAGCCATGTGAACGTTGCGGCGAATCGCTCGACGACCGACGCGAATTCGCGCGAGTCGATCCCCAGCATCCGCCCACGGGTTTTGAGGGCGATCGGCACCAGCGGCAGCGACACCATTGCGATGACGGCCTGCGATCCAATCCACGCCAGCCTGGTGCGCCGACTGCCTTTCCATAACGCCGTCACCCCGTAGCAGCAGTGGGCGATGAGCACCCCCGCGGCGGCGAAGTGGGTGTAATTCATCGCGGTGGCGGCGAGAATGTAGGCGAGATAGCGCGATGCCGTCGGACGATCGATGGCGCGAACGAGGGTCACGCTCGACAGCGCCGCCAACGCGGCAAACATTGCGTACGCGCGGGCTTCCTGGGAAAAATAAATTTGCGGCCATGAAAGCGCTACGACCGCCGCGGCGAACGAGGGCGCGAGGTTCGAGTTAAATTCCCGCGACTGCAATTGCGGCGACAACTTCGGCGATACTGATCTTGATTGAATCTGTCGAGTCAGAACCCAGGTAAACACGACGGCGGCGAGGCCGAACACGACCGACGGCACGCGCAGCATCGCATCGCTGGCCGTTCCAAACACCTGCGCAAAGGCGTGCAAGAGCAGGTAGTAAAGCGGCGGGGTGTTCTCGTAATCATTATATTGCGACAGGACATCAAACCACCCGCCCCGGATGGCGCGCAGGGTTGCGGCTTCATCCGTCCACAGCGCCTCGGCTCCGATCCCGCAAATTCGCAATATCGCGGCGGCG
>CAZXLA010000304.1:0-2671 GCA_964641895.1 uncultured Tepidisphaeraceae bacterium | reverse complement strand
GGGCTTGCGCCCCTGGCTACTTTCTTACGCCGCTTCGCGGCTGGGATGGAACGCCGCGTGCCTGCATTCTCGCCCCCAATTGTTCGAACATTTCTCCTTGCCGTACATCGTAATTTCGTGCGGATTTTGCTTGACAACCGCCCGCCATTTGTTAGGTTTTCGTTATTATTCAACCTGGCGGTATTGTTTGTGTTTATTCAACGGGTTTGACCCGGCCTGGAGGCGGTTACCGTGCCGTCGCGACACTTCTGGCGTGCTCTGGGTTGGACGCGACGGGGTTAAAAAAGAAGGGGACCGTTTCGGGTCGATTCGGGGCCTGAAAGGGTCCAAATGGGACACGGAAAGGACCAAAAAAGGTACGTTTGGGACACGGTTTGGACCCGGTTTTTTGGCAGCGCGCACAACGCAATATCTTCCTTAAGCCGAGACATTAAAATGACTTAGACGAAAATACGCGGGCGAACGACGCAGCAAACATCTTTTTTTGGGAAACTCCTGGCGGCGTGAAACACCAGCCGAGCGGCAAGGCGGAAGTTGTCGACCTGATGAATTGAGCCTCTTGATCAGCAGTACGAACAAGAATGATTTCGGTTGATCACGCGGCCCTTCCTTCGTGTCTTCGCGAGCTTCGTAGTTCAAAATTTTTTTTAGGCGTGAACGGGCAGAAGCGTACGGCGGTTATGATTAGCGATAGTACGCGGCGGCGTTGGATGCACGCGGGCTTTGCGAATCTCTTCGATCATGGAAATGAATCGTTACCTCATCACCGTCGACCAATACACCCGCTTCCGCCGGGACGGGTTTCTGGTCGTGCCGCGGCTGGTGTGCGCCGGCGATGTGGAGGAGCTGCGGCGGCACACCGATGATCTGATGCAAGGCCGGCTTGCCGAACAATCGACCACAATGGCCGGTCGCGACTTTGGCAAAGACAACGGCGTGACGATTCAAGGCCTGGAAGCCCCGCCGGCGCACCTTTCACCGGAGGACAAGGCGCAATTCTGGTTGCGCATTCACATGCTGCATCGGCGGCTGCCGCTGCATGAAAGATATCTGCTGCACCCGCGCGTGCTTGATGCGCTGGAAGTGCTGATCGGCCCGGACGTGTTGGCGCTGCAATCGATGTTGTTCCTCAAGCCGCCGGGCAAACCGGGGCAGGGGTGGCATCAGGATTCGTACTACATTCCGACACATCCGGATACACTTTGTGGCGCGTGGATTGCGATTGATGATTGCGATGAGTTCAACGGCGCGATGTGGTTCGCCAAAGGCAGCGGCAACGAGCCGGTCTATCCGCCGTGCCCGGAGGTGGGGTATGGGTTTGGCGATAAGCTCGTGGGGGATATTGCGTACATCACCGGCGCGAGCAACGAGAATGATGCGGAGAATTCGCTCGCGCCGATCGCGGCGAAGTATGATCAGATTCTCTGTTCGGCCAAAGCGGGTGACGTGGTGTTCTTCAACGGTCATGTGTTGCATCGCAGCAAACGGAATGTGTCGGCCGACCGTTTTCGCCGGGCGTTTGTGGGGCATTACTGCAACGCGCGATCGTTCACGCAATGGGGGGCCGATCAGGAAAGCGGCGTACACGGGGCCGATCGCATCGACCCTGTAACGAAGATGACGAATGCCAGTCATATCCTGGCGCGCGGCGACACGCACTTGCCGTTTGCGCTCCCGCGGTTCGGCACGCCCTGCGCCGCACTCGAACCCGCGGAAACAAGACGATCAAGCAGCGAAGCAACGGCGCGGCGCATCGCCGCCGTGGGCAATGGGTTGCTCGGCTGCGCGCTGGCCGAGGCAAACTTGAAGGATGACGACGACGAGGTTCCGGCGGCGGCGTACGGCGTATGAAAAATGAGGTTGACCATCAAGACACCAAGGCACCAAGAGCCGATCGTCTGCATTACTTATGTTGCAAAATTCGCTTTTGCTGAAGATTGATTCATAGGTTCAGCCGTCACAAAACTAAGCTGAAAAACCGTTCTTTCGAATTGCGGTTTGAAATTCTTTGTGCTCTTCGTGCCTTGGTGTCTTGGTGGTTATCCTGAGTGGCATCGCGAGCTTCGTGGTTAATGATGGATACGTCGCGGCGTCGTGGTGCCCTCATTGACGCGATTTCCGCAGGCAGATAGGCTGCGACTATCGCAACACCCCCGGAGGCGTGGCAGAGCGGTTGAATGCGCCGGTCTTGAAAACCGGAGTACCCGCAAGGGTACCGTGGGTTCGAATCCTACCGCCTCCGTTGAAAAACGCTGTATTGCCTTGAGCGGCCGTCGCTTTCGCGATGGCCTGGTTCTTGTCGTTCAGTCTCGTCAGAGTCGCCCGAAGTCGCCCCGTGCGTATCCTTTTTGACCAAGCAAATGGCAGAGACAGAACCGTTGTTCCGGCTTTTGTTTACCGCGTCTTTGCCACCCGGCGCCGCCGGCAGATTCGGGAGAGATTCAAGCGCGGTGAATTCTGGGCAAATTCACCGCGAAGGCGCAAGCGGGTATCCGTGCCAACGGTCCTATGCGGTTGCCGTCGAGAATTTTGCGCGTCAGGGAAAGTTTGCAATTGCGATCTCGCCGGAATGGGTTGACCTGATCGTTCTTAATCGGGGAAGGGCCAGTTTCTTAACCGGGAAGGGATCAGTCATGTCCGATCGCAGCAAGGCCGTGCGCGCGTCGTCCTG
>CAZXLA010000303.1:1353-2679 GCA_964641895.1 uncultured Tepidisphaeraceae bacterium | reverse complement strand
ATGGTGAAAGGTTAGGTGATGGCGAGAGAACAAACAATGAATCCCGTCCCCTTTTATTTCAGAAAATGACCGGCCACATCCAGGACGTCGAACAAAAACAGCTCCCCGCCACCGGGGAGTTCGGATATTTCTGCATTCGGCATTGACGATCGGACCGTTTCTGGATTCGGAACTCAGCCCCGGATAGACTCCCCGGCCCGCCGGCGCAGGGTCGGTGGCGGAAATATAAGCTATGTATCGAACCTTCGTCATCGCTCGGCATACGTTTCGTGAAGCGGTCGGTCAGCCGATCTATTCGCTGCTCATTGGCATCGGGGCGGCGGTGTTGATGGTGTTTGCGCTGCTTCCGTTTTTTACGCTCGGCGAAGACGCGGTGATGTATAAGGCCGTGGGGCTGGATGTGATTCTGCTGCCCGTCCTCGTCGCGACGTTATTCGCCACCAGCAAATCGATCTACGAAGAAATTGAAGACCGCACGATGCTCACGCTCATGAGCAAGCCCGTCCGGCGGTGGGAAGTGCTGCTGGGCAAGTATCTCGGCATTCTGTTTTCGGCTTTTCTGGCGGTGGCGGTGCTGGGGTTGATCCTGGCGCTTTGTGTGTGGTTTCGCATACCGACCGACTACCAACTGAGTTCGCGCAGCGTGGATGAGGGCGAAATTGCCATGATCCGCGGGTATCGGACGATGCACCTTTTCGGCGTCATTCCCAGCCTGTTCACCACATGGATGCAGATCGCGGTTTTGGCAGCGGTGAGTGTGGCGATCAGCACTCGGGTGTCGCTGGTGGTGAATCTGCCGGTGGTCATTCTGCTTTACATCGCCGGCAACCTGACGCGCTTTCTCGATATCGCCGTCGCCACCCGCGGCGGGCTGGCCAAGAGCGTGGCCGAGGTGATGAACACCATCCTGCCATACCTCAGCATCTTTGATATCCGCGGAAAAAGCGTTTACGCGAAAGTACGCTGGTCGGAAACGTTCGCCGGGTTGGGTTTGCCGCGCAGCGTATTCAGCGGCGACAACAACGCCGTCTGGCTCAGCAGCATCTGGGCCGACACCGGAATGAGCCTGGCCTACGCCCTGTGTTACGCCACGGCGGCGCTGGCGGTGGGCATGCTGCTGTTCGAATCGCGCGAACTGGGTGGGGCGGAAGGGTGATTGGCGGAACGGCCTGGTTGCGCGAATGCGTGGTAACGATTAACGATTGACGATTAATTAGGCACGATATTTCGGCACTCTGAAGAATCGGTGGGTGAGGAATCGGTGGGGCAGACATTCTTGTCTGTCATCGCGTTCCACGCGATCCGAAGATCATACGGCATGGAATG
>CAZXLA010000303.1:0-1253 GCA_964641895.1 uncultured Tepidisphaeraceae bacterium | reverse complement strand
TTAACCGATCGCCACGCTTTTCCCCGTCGCCGCCGATTTGTAGATTGCTTCGATCATCTCCATCAACACGATGCCTTCGCGGGCGCCGACGGCGGGGATGGCTTTGCCGAGGATGCACTCGCGGAAGTGCCGCATTAACCCCGCATGCCCGCCCCAGCGCGGCGGTTTGAGTTGCGTGGGTTTACTCTGGCCTTTGGCATCAAACTGGCGGTAGATGACGGCGCCGGCGGGCGTGTAGACGTCGACGCACCCGCCTTCGCCGAACAGCCGGCAGAGCGTGCCCTGTTGTTGCGGCGGCTGGTTGAGCGCCCAACTCGCCGACAGCTCGAGTGTCGCGCCACCTTCAAATGTCAGCATGGCGAACGCGGCGTCTTCGACATCAAACCCGCCCGCACTCGGCGCGCCGCTGGTTTCCGCGCCGGCGAGCTTGCGATGCGTGACGGCGAAGGCGCCGACGGGTTTGGGTTGATCCAAAAGAAACCAGGCGAGGTCTAGCATCGAAATGCCCAGGTCCATCATCGCGCCACCGCCGCTGTTTTTCTTTTGCGTGAACCAGCCGGTGCCGACAGGCACGCCGCGCGTTCTGAGCCATGCGGCACGCACATGATAGATGCCGCCGGCGTAACCTTTGCCGATGGCGAGCTTGGCCGCCTGCTCTGCCGGGCCGAAGCGCCGCTGCAGACCGTAAAGCACGATCTTGCCGGCTTTGACAGCGGCGGCGGAAACTTTGCGGGCGTCCTTGGTCGTGTTGGCCGGCGGCTTCTCGATCAGCACGTGTTTGCCGGCCTTGAGCGCCGCGATGGCGATGGCAGCATGAAGATGATTCGGCACGGCGATGGTGACGGCTTCAATGTCGGCGGATTTTAGAAGCGCGTCGGCGTCTTCGAATTCCTTCGCGCCGCCGAACTTGGCCGCGATCGCTTTGCGACGATCGGGAATGAGATCAGCCACCGCCGCCACGCGATACCCGCCGCTCTGCTTAGCGCCCTCGGCGTGCTTGCGCCCCGGCCAACCGGCGCCGATGATGCCCAGACGAATGGACTGCGATGACATGCAACTCCTTTTGCGGCGGGGCAACGTAGCGACAAACGGCGACATTCACAATTGCGCGAGGTCAAGTCGTAATGATTGACGATTGACCAAATCCGGTGGGGCAGACATTCTTGTCTGTCACGGCATTCCATGTCGTTTGAACTTCGATATCGCGTGGAACGCGATGACAGACAGGAATGTCTGCCCCACCGCGCTGGTCA
>CAZXLA010000302.1:0-2711 GCA_964641895.1 uncultured Tepidisphaeraceae bacterium | reverse complement strand
ACGCCAATCGCAATCGAGCGGTGAACCTCGACGACTTCACCCTCCTCGCCGCCAACTTCGGGCAGACCGGCCGCGTGTTCAGCCAGGGCAACTTCAACTACAGCGCCGATGGGGCCGTTAATCTCGACGATTTCACCCTCCTCGCCGCACAGTTCGGCAAGACGCTGGCAGCGCCGAGCGACCTGCCGCGTGGTGCACCCGCACCCACACCCACGCCGGCCGCTGTGCGACCGGCTCGACCGTTAAGCAGCGTCGGTTTGTTCGCAGAACGCGCCATCGGAACTTGGCGCGCGTTGGAGGCAGAACCCACTGCGGACGTGATCGGCGTTGGGTGAACGAAAACGCCCGAGGAACGGCGGGCTGCAAGATTGGTGCTGCAACATAGCCTGACAGACGTTATGATTAATGACCGATCCAGATCGATCCGGGTGAGCACCACTCGGCGTGGAAGTCTGATCACGTCCGTTTGTTTATGCACGAGGCGACAATGCACCAGTCAGCGGCCCGGCGAAACCTGAACCAAAACGTAACATCGTCGATCCGCGTTTTTGAATCACTCGAAGGCCGCCGGATGCTCAGCGTGGCGTCGACTGGGGTTTCGATCGATGGCGGCAAGCTGGTGTTCGACAGCGGGGCCGATATTTCGCGCGCGCTTACGCCGGTCGAACAGCAATGGTTGAACGACAACCCCGGTGCGGCGACGGCTGGGAGCCGCATCCCCACGTCGCCGCCGACGGGGCCCATTCGTACCGTCGCCGAGTATGAGCCGATGGAAGCGCTGGTGATGTCGTGGGCCGGGTCGAGCACACAAAAAACCACCATCGCGCAGATCGTCAAGCGCATTACCGTCGACGCCGGCGGGCGGGTTTATGTGGGTGTGAACAACGCCACCGATCAGGCCGCCGCCACGACGGCCTTCAACGGTCAACTGGCCAACCTGGCCAACGTTACGTTTTTCACCGTGCCGATCGATACCATCTGGGCCCGCGACTACGGCCCGCGCTACGTCTACGAAGACAACGTGCGCGTGATCGCCGATCACGATTACAACCGCCCGCGGCCCAATGACGACAATCAGCCGATCGTGTTCAGCCAGTTCAAGCGCCAGCAGCTTTACCAGATGGGCCTGGGCGGCACCGAACTGATTCACGGCGGGGGAAACTACCATCTGAGCGGCAACGGTGATGCGTATGCGACATCGCTGATAACGACTGAGAACAATCCGCCGAGCACCGCGACATCACTGTCGGCAGCGCAGATTCAGCAGATCTGGAATACGTATCAGGGGAACAACACGACGATCACCAATCAGTTTCCGCTGAGCGTCGATTCCACGGGCCACATTGATATGTGGATGCAGATTTATGCTGACAACAAGGTGTTTGTGAGCGATTGGCCGAGCAACTCCGGCAGCGCCCAGGATGTCATAAGCGACAACACCGCTGCGTTGATGCAATCGCGCGGCTATGAGGTGACGCGCCTGCCCGCGTACAGCATCAGCGGTGTGCATTACACCTATGCCAACATGGTGATGTTCAACAACATCGTGCTCGTGCCGAGCTACACCTCCGGCCCGGGCGCGACGGTTTCGGCGCAGGCGCTGGCCACCATTCAGGCGGCGCTGCCGCCGGGCAAGACCGCCGTCGCCATCAGCGGGCAGTCGCTCGTCACGTCGGCCGGCGTGTTTCATTGCATCGTGCAGCACCTGCCAATGCACAAAGGCCTGGCCGGCACCAACGGCGGCCTCGCGCCGACCGCTTACCTGCGCGGGCCCAACGCCACAACGACATTTAACATCGGCGATCAATACAACCTCCAGTGGATCAGCGATGACGACGGCGTCATCGCCGCAACCCAGGGCGTGCAGGCCGTCGATCTCCTGCTCAGCACCGACGGCGGCACCACCTTTCCCACCGTGATCGCTTCCAACCAACCGGCGTTGGGAAGCTTCCTGTGGAACATTCCCGCCGGCCTTGAAACCACGCAAGCCCGGATCAAAGTCGTCGCCCGCGACGCCGCCGCCAACACCGGGTTTGATTTAAACGACGCCCACTTCACCATCGACACGCTCGCCCCATCCATCACCAGCGCCGCGTTTGCGTTCGAGACGGAGCAGCGCATCGACGTCCTGCCCAGCGAAGCCGCCACGCTCACCGGCGCCACGCTGACCAACCTCACCACCGCCGAAATGCTAAGCGGCGCCGCCGTCAGCATCACGCCCAACGATGCGACTATTTCCATCCGCAAATCCGCCGGCCTGCTGCCCGACGGCAACTGGCGCGTGACGGCGTTGACCAACCTCACCGATACCGCCGGCAACCCGTCGTCGCCGAATTTCCCGATCGATTTCTTCATCCTCGCCGCCGACGCCACCCGCGACCGTGCCGTGAACCTCGACGATTTCACCGCCTTGGCCGCCAACTTTGGCCAGGCCAATCGCGTCTTCAGCCAAGGCAACTTCGATTACAGCCCCGACGGCGTGGTGAACCTCGACGATTTCACCCTTCTCGCCAGCCAGTTCGGCAAGACGCTCGCGGCGCCGAGCGATGTGCCGCGCGCCTTCGCTCGAACGCCGATTTCTCCCGCGAAGCCGCAAGCGGAGGAGCCGCGGTTTTCCACGACGCGCATCATCGATGACATACTCGCATCCTGACTATAGATTCTTGAACCCCTGAACCCTGACCGCTGCATTGTGCCACGTGGCACAATGC
>CAZXLA010000301.1:0-2731 GCA_964641895.1 uncultured Tepidisphaeraceae bacterium | reverse complement strand
CAGGGGTCAGCGGTCAGGATTCAGGAATCAGGAATCACCTCCGCCCTGAACCCTCCGACGATTCCCGAGCAGCGCGCCGCCCTCACCGAACATTTCGACATCGCCATGCAAATCCACGGCGAACAACTCGCCGGCCGGCGGATGCGCAAAATGGGCATCAAATACGCCCGCTTCCACCCGCAGGCGGCGGAGGTGAAAAAGTCGTTCATCGAAGTGCAAAGCCTGCGCGACTGGCAGGCGGTGCTCGACCGGTTCTACACGGGTGAAGGCAAGGGCATCTGGCCCGCAAAGACCGCGGCGGATGAAGTGAATGACGAGCCGGCGATGCAGAGTTGTGAGGCGGGATGAACGAGCACGAGCCCATTCTGAGTTACGCACCGCCCCCTGCGCGAAGTCCACGCCCATTCGGCGTGTGGTTAGCATGGGGAAGTTGCGCGCTGGGAATCGTAAATTTACTATGGATTCTCGTAGGATGTGCCGGTGGGCGATACTCGGGGAGTCCAGTACTGACGGCGTTAATTGCTGCCGGGGTATTGGCTTCGGCTCCGATTGGTGTCATCACCGGCTTATTCGCTGCCTCGTGTCGAGATCGGATTCGGCTTGGGTACGCGGGAGCCGCGCTCAATTTCCTGCCGGCTCTCTACGCGTTGGTTTATTTATTGGCAGTGAGCTGACGTGAACAATTTCCGTGCAACCGGACGGGGCGCTCGCGAGGTTGCGAGTGATCGTTCGGCCTTCGGATGCAATGCAGCCTTCACGCCCGCCCCGCCGCAAAACATTTTGACGTGTTGGCCTCGAAACCTTTAACCAGTGCAGACGAAGTAATCTCACCGCGCTTGAACACTCCGTGCGTTTGGTACTTTCTGCGCACCAACTTCAGTGTAGTGATCGTCTTTTTCACAAGGTCGACAATCCAATACTCGCTCACCCCGGCGGCGGCGTAATCGCGGCGCTTCCCGATGTAGTCGCGCTGCGGATCGTCCGGGCTGACGACTTCCATAACCAGATCGGCGCCATCCCAAAACTGTTCACCGACGTAAGCAATATTTTTCCGCATCACGAAGAGGACGGCGGGCTCGCGATAGTTGCGCGGTTGCGTGCGTAATTTAATTGGCGCCATCAACGCCTTACCGAGTCGTCGGGGCCCCACGAATGCCAATAACGCTTCAAGAAGAAACAGCACGACGTCCTGATGCGACGTGGTGGGCATCGGAAGCACCTCGATGAATCCGTCCGTAAACTCAAGGAGAAGGTTCTCGTTGAAATCGAGATAGTCTTCCTCAGACCAATATCCCTACGCCGGAAACAGATTAGCCAGCTCCCACACCGGCCGCCCGCGACTGCTTGTCAGCTCGCTCATGTCATGAGTATAAGGCTCTCTGGTCGCCCATGCACTCCAAAACACCCCCACGCAATCGCCTCGCCAAAGTGCTGCCGGAAATCTGGCGAAAGAAACTCGTTGAGTCGGGCGCGCCCAAGCGCAAGTACACCGCCGTCATCAAAGCGACACTCGACGGCGGGCGGGTGATTGAAGACATGATTGTCGAGCAAGGGTGGATCATCGCCCTCGATCGCACGGGGCTGGGCGGGACGTTTGAACAGCGGATTGATTTTAATCCGAAAGAAATCGTTGAGATCGCGATCAAGCAGGTCATCTGAATTTACCGGTAAAGCAGGAAGGATGAAGGATGAATCGCTCGGTAACATTGATACGCGCACGCGTGCAGCGGCGCCGGCTGATCGTTCATCGTTAACACTTCATCGTTCCATATCCCCATGTCATCGTTGTTACGCGGCATGTTGTCGGCAGAACGGGCATGAGTTTGCGGCGTTGCTAAGCGGCGATGAACGGCGGCGGTTTGCGGCGTTTTCGGAAGCGGTGACGATTCGCGACAATAATGCACTCGTGGTCGAGCACGTGCTTCTTTACATCGATGGAAAATGCCAGTTTCTCGGCGACGACAATCGATGCACGATCTATGAAGACCGCCCCGCCGCCTGTCGGGCGTTTGAATGTGCTCCGGCACTCGACGCGCATGGCGCGGGCCGACACGGAATATTCTTGAAGCGCAATCCGCGGGTGCTGACGCTGTTTACGGCGTAGACATTATCGGTCCCCTTCGTCACCCGGCCGTTCGACGCGGAACGCTCGTGCGCTGGGCGGCGTGGCCCACGGTTTGGCCGCGCGGCGCGCCTTGGCCGGTGGGCAGGTTCGAGCGTCTGCCGCCGGTTCCTTCTGATTGCTGGTCGAGAAACTCGCCGGCGACGGCCGATGCGGGCTTGGCCAAGTCGCTCTTGATCTGACCAACGCTGCTGGCGCTTGTCATCTGGTGACGTCCCTTCGCGCGAGCCCGCATAAAGTTCGCCGCCGAAGAGGCCAGCAGTCCGGAGTCGATCAACCCGCCGCCCATGAGGTTCGGCTTCGAAGCGGACTTCTTTTCTGGCGGCTTCTGTGGCGATTTCTTCGGCGCAGCATTTTTTGCGACCGTCGATTTCGTTTCAGTTTCTACCGCTTTGACAGACTTTTTGGTTGTTTTTGCCATATGAACTCGATTCCTCTCCGCGTGACTTCGCTCAACGGGTGACGTCATTATATCGGAGAACCACCGGTTCGTCGCCACCGTCGCGGACTAATTATAGGCACCGCGGTAGAGCACGTCGGAGTCATCGTGGCGTCGCCTGAGCAGCTTCGGCCCGTCTGTCAGTCAATACGCAACGTTCTCAAACCTGG
>CAZXLA010000300.1:0-2731 GCA_964641895.1 uncultured Tepidisphaeraceae bacterium | reverse complement strand
GATATCGCGTGGAACGCGATGACAGACAGGAATGTCTGCCCCACCGCGCTGGTCAATCGTCAATCGTCAATCGTTAATCGTTAATCGTCAGGTCGTCGGCTTTGCGTTCAATAAGCCTTCCCTTACAGTTTCAATGCGATGCCTGAGCTGACTCGCGAAAAGTTCTACGATCAGGTCGTACAGATCATCCGCGGGAAGTTTCCGCTGGCGAAGCTGTCGCGCGCCGAGCAGGAATTTTCGTTGCGGATGAACGGTCATGTGGCGTCGTTGGAGAACCTTTTTCGCGCGTCGGTACTTCGGCCCGAAGACATGCAGAAACACATCGAACGGTGGGCGCTGGAGTTGCTTCGCGCCGCCGAGGGGTCGCCGGACCAGACGGCCGATTATCAAGACGTAGCGGCCCGCATCATGCCGCTGCTGGTCAGTTCCCCGCCGGAGGTGCAATCGCCGCAGGCCGCCATGGTTTACCAGCCGCTGGTATCAAATCTATCGATTGCGTATGTCATCGACAGCGACCGCGCCATGAGTTACATCCCCGCTTCGGCGTTGCAGCGGTGGGGGATTGAGGTCGATCAACTGCACGACAAAGCGGTTGAAAACCTCGTGGCGCGCAGCGAGCAGTTGCAAGCCCACGCCGCAGCCGACGAGCGGGGGAGTGTCAACCTGATCCTGTTTCAGACGATGGACGGCTACGACGCCACCCGCCTGCTGTTGCCCACGCTCCACGATCGCCTGCGCGAGCACTTGGGCAGCCCGTTCGTGGCCGGCGTGCCGAACCGCGACATCTTGCTTTGCTTTAAAAACGAAGACGAAACGCTGGAACGGCTGAAGACTCAGATCGGCGAAGATTATCGCAACATGCCCAACAGCATCAGCGAGAAACTGCTATTGGTCACCGCCGACGGGATCGCCCCATTTTTGCGCGGCCTTTAGGGTTGGCGTTTTTCAAACTTTTCCTGACCGAAGTACCGATAAATCAAGCATGCCCGCACATGGCGTGATGTTCCATCATTTTCACGATGACTTTCACGCCCGCGGCCAGGGTTCGATTAGTGCCGGCGACCTCGTTCGATTGATCAACCAGATTGGCCGCAACCGAATTCTTCCCGCCGGCGAGTGGCTCGAACGCGCTTGCCATAATACGTTGCGCGACGGCGACATCTGCCTGACGTTTGATGACTGCCTGCTCTGCCAGTACGACGTGGCGCTTCCAGTGTTGCGCGATCTCGATCTCACCGCGTTTTTCTTTGTGTACAGTTCGGTGCTGCAGGGCAATATTGAAATGTTGGAGGTGTATCGTCATTTTCGCATGACGGGGTTCGAATCGGTCGACGCGTTCTATGACGCCTTTTTCGCCGCCGTCGGAAGCAGTTCGAGCAGCTATCGCGTGAGTCAGGCGTTGCTGCGGTTTAACCCGCGTGAATACCTGGCGCAGTTTCCCTTCTATACGTCGTCCGATCGCAAGTTTCGGTTTGTACGCGATGACGTGCTCGGCCCGGATGCCTATCACGGCGTGATGAACGAAATGCTTGCCGAGCATTATGTGGACCGCCACGCCGTCGCCCGCCGGCTATGGATGACCGCCGACCATGTGCGGCAACTGCACACCGCCGGCCATGTGATCGGCCTGCATTCGCACTCGCACCCGACGCGCCTGCAACGATTCAGCCCTCAGCAGCAGCGCGATGAATACACGGAGAACTGGAAGACCGTCCGGCAGATTACCGGCTCTCCGGCGATGGCGATGTCGCACCCGTGCAACTCATACTCTCCGTATACGTTGGCGATCCTCCGCCAACTTGGCGTGCGTGTGGGTTTCCGCGCCAACATGATGCAGTCTGAATACTGTTCGCTGGAGCACCCGCGCGAGGATCACGCAAACCTGATGGCAAAGCTCCCCACAGTGCGCCACGTTGCGGCATGAGCTTCTCCCTCGCTCGGTACCCCGGGAGAGGGGACCGGATATGCAGATAACCATCTTCACCAGCAACCAGCCGCGTCACATCGCGCTCATTGAGCGCTTGGCTACTATCGGCACGAAAGTCTTTGCCGTTCAGGAATGCAACACCCTTTTCCCGGGCGAAGTCGACGACTTTTTCAAAAAGTCGCCGGTGATGCAGGATTACTTCGCGCGCGTCCTCGCCGCCGAGAAGGCGGTGTTCGGCCTGCCGCGGTTTCTGCCGGGCAATGTCCAGGCGATGCCGATCAAAATGGGTGATCTGAATCGAGTGCCGATTGAAGCGTTGGACGAGGCAATGAGCAGTGATGTCGTAGTCGTGTTCGGTGCGACTTTCATCAAGCCGCCATTGATTGATCTGCTGGTGGCGCGCCGTGCGATTAACATCCACATGGGCGTATCGCCGTGGTACCGCGGCAGCAGCACGAATTTCTGGGCCATGTACGACCGCCGGCCGGAATATGTGGGCGCGACAATTCACCTGCTTTCGCGCGGGCTAGATTCGGGCGATGTGTTCTTCCATGCATTCCCCGCACCACAGGAAGTCGATCCATTCGAATATGGCATGCTGGCGGTCAAAGCAGCACATGAAGGGTTAATCGACGCACTTCGCCGAGGCGGGTTGCAGTCGCTTGCGCCTTCGCGGCAGGACAAGTCTTTGCAGCTTCGGTACACGCGCAATGCTGATTTTACGGATGAAGTTGCAAGCGAGTATCTCGCGCGCCTCCCGTCGCCAAGAGCGATGAATGACGAGCTGAACCGAATTGATCGATC
>CAZXLA010000299.1:0-2734 GCA_964641895.1 uncultured Tepidisphaeraceae bacterium | reverse complement strand
ATTGAAGTGCGCGCCAAGTACGAAGGTTACATCAAGCGGCAAGACGCGCAGATCGCTCAGTTCTCGAAGATGGAAACCAAACTCATCCCGCACGATCTCGATTACGCAACCGTCACCGGCCTGCGCAGCGAAGCGCTGCAAAAACTCTCGAAGTTCACGCCGCGCTCGCTCGGCCAGGCGCTGCGTATCAGCGGCATCACGCCCGCCGACGTAACGCTGGTTTCGATCCACATGCAGCGGGGCGGGTGACGAATCAATGTCATCCCGAAGTGTTTTCGTGCGGAATCGTCGCCGGTTCGGCTTGCTTTGGGCGGGAGTGAAACAGTCGATAGAGCGCCGGCAACACCACCAGCGTCAGCAGTGTCGATGAGATAATTCCACCGATGACCACCGTCGCCAGCGGTTTCTGAACCTCGGCGCCGGTGCCCGTTGCGATGGCCATGGGCACAAAACCCAGTGCCGCCACCAGTGCCGTCATCAAAACCGGCCGCAGGCGCGTCAGCGAGCCGCGGATGATGGCGTCCTCGATCTCATCTCCCTGCTCGCGCAGCTCGTTGATGAATGAGACCATCACCAAGCCGTTCAGCACGGCAACGCCCGAAAGGGCAATGAACCCGACGGCCGCCGTGATCGAGAAGGGCATGTCGCGGAGCCACAACGCGACGATGCCGCCGGTCAATGCCAGCGGCACGCCGGTGAATACCATTAATGCATATTTCACCGAGTTGAATGTGCTGAATAACAGCAGGAAAATGAGGAAGAAGCAGGCTGGAACAACGATCATCAGACGTTGGCGTGCAGCCATGAGGTTTTCGAACTGGCCGCCCCAGCGCAGCCAGCCGCCGGGCGGGACGGCAACTTCCTTATCGATCGCCGCCTGCGCTTCGGCGACGAATGATCCGATATCGCGCCCGCGCACGTTGGCCTGCACCACCACGCGGCGCTTGCCGTCTTCGCGGCTGATTTGGTTCGGTCCTTCCGCGACTTCAATTTTGGCTACCGAGCCAAGCGGCACGAAACCCGGCCCGCCGGAATCCAGGGCCATGGCCGCAATCGATTGCGACGAGTTGCCGCTGGTGGGCTTATCATCCATCGGCAGGGGAATCGGCAGATTCTGCAGATCGTAGATGGCCGTTCGAGATTGATCGGACAACCGCACCACCAGGTCGAATCGGCGGTCGCCTTGAAAAACCTGTCCGACCGCGCGGCCGCCGATGGCTACGGCGACCACTTCTTGAACGTCGGCCACATTCAATCCGTAGCGCGCGATGGCTTCGCGGTCGACGTTTACGTTCATGATCGGCAGGCCCTCGGTTTGCTCCACCTTCACATCCGCGGCGCCGGGCGTGCTTTGCAGCACGCGCGCGATGGCGTTGGCGGCGGGAACCATCGTCTCAAAGTTGTCGCCGTATACCTTCACGGCCACGTCGCTGCGCACGCCGGAAATCAGCTCATTAAATCGCATCTGAATCGGCTGGGTGTACTCGTAGTTGTTGCCGGGCACCTGAGCGAGTTCCAACTGAAGCAGTCTGATAAGCGTTCCCTTGTGCGTCGTTACATCGACCTCCGCGTGCCCGTGCGGGTCGGCGGCGGCCGATGTCTTTTCCAATTCTTCCGCCAACCGATCCAGTTCTGCCTTGCTTCGCCACTGCTCCACGGGCTTAAGGACAATGAAAGTATCCGAAACGCTGGGCGGCATCGGGTCAGAGGCCATCTCGGCCGTTCCCGTCTTGGAAAATACGAAGGCGACTTCGGGAAACGCCGACACAGCAAGCTCTACGCGCTTCTGCATCTCGGTCGATTGCTTGATGCTGGTGCTCGGAATGCGCATGGCGTGCATCGCAATATCTTTTTCGTCCAGCGTCGGGACGAACTCCTGCCCCAGCCGCGTGAACAACGGCAACGATCCGAGGAACAGCAAAAAGGCGACCAGCACGACCACCCAACGCGCTTTGACCGCCCAGAGCACAGTTGGCCGATAGATGCCCTTCGCCCCGCGGATAATGAAGTTTTCCTTCTCCGACACGCGGCCACGAATGAGAATGGCAACCAGCGCCGGGGGAGGGAGATTGCCTATCTTCACAATCCTGTACGCTTGCGTATGGTTTGCGCTCAGTTGCACGTCGAAAGCACGTTTAGCGCACGTCGAAGCGGCAGACTGGGTCTAAATCAGGGGTTTGTATCGCGTTTGTAGCGATACCTGCCCTGTCACGGCCTGTCACGCCATCGGGGGAGGGAGCAGAGGGAGCAGATCGATAATGGAAAGAGGGGAAAGAGACGCGCCCTTGCCGCGTGCCTAGAAGGCCACCAGGTAGACGACGCCAGCAGCGTAGATCAATAAGAACACTTTGATCCACCTTGCGCTCGCGCCGCCCGCCACGACGAAAAGGCACAAGAACGCCACCCATGCCAACCCGCAATGAATTTGCCAGTTGTGAGCCTGGGAGTTCCCGCGTAACCGCCGTGCAGCGCGCACAGAATCATGCACGGGACGTACAGCAGGTGCCAACTGTCGTAATATGGCAAAATTCGGCAGCGGTTTTCAAGACGTTGAATTGTGTACTCCATCAGCGCGATAGTTCAGATTCAAGCATCATGCCCAACCGCCGCTTCAGCGCGACACGCGCACAGCGATACGCACTGAAGCACAGCAAGTGCAAGCACGAGAATGCGGCGGGGAACCTCTAACACTGAAGCGTCGATAACTCACGCCCCGCCCCGCGGCAAGCTTGCG
>CAZXLA010000298.1:0-2751 GCA_964641895.1 uncultured Tepidisphaeraceae bacterium | reverse complement strand
GTTGTGAGGTCGCTGAACCCATCGGTGTCCATCCGTGTTCATCTGTGGTTCCAAATCTTCCGTGTTCACTTGTCGTTCCCAAACTTCCCGGAAAGTAACATGCTACGAAGCCGCGGTGGTCGACTCGTAAATCGTCCTCCCTCGGCGGAGGTAGAGCAGGCCGCTGAAGACGGTCACCGCCACCGTGACTGCGATGCAAAAATTGCGAAAATACCGCGCCGCCGGTTCAAAGCCTTGCTCTTCCAGCGAATGCAGCGAATTGACATACAGCAGAATGACGAGAATCGTTACCGACTGGCAAACCATTTTGAGCTTGCCGCTCCACGCGGCGCCGAAATTGCCGCCTTGCGATTCGGTGACCGCGCGGAGAGTGGTCACGAGCAGTTCGCGCGCCAGCAAAATCACCACGATGCCGGGCGCGATCCCGGTAATCGTTTTGACAACGTGGCGGTCGTCCATCGCCGGATCGGGAATGATGAAGTTCTTGCCGGCAAAAAAGACAAAGCTGCCCAGCACCAGCACCTTATCGACAAACGGATCGACGATCCGGCCAAAAACGCTTTGCACCTTCCACTTGCGGGCGAGATAGCCGTCGAGAAAATCGCTGAACAGCGCGACGGTGTACGTTGCCAACGCCACGTTGAGCAACATCGGGTCGCCGCGGCCCTTGTATTGGTACGCGGACAGCAGCGCGAAGAAAACGATCGCCAAAACGAGGCGCGCGGCGGTGATGAGGTTGGGTATGTGACGAATCAAGTTCGGGCGCGATTGTACGGATGGGCGCAATCGGTTCCAATCGCGCGGGGAGTTTGCCCGTCAGTGCACCCTATAAGAACACGATGCCAAATCGCCTCGACCCATTGCCCTTGGAAACCCCCCGCTTTGACGACCCCGATCTGGCAACGCCGCGCCGGCGGCTGAAAATCACGTCGATCGCGCTGGTTTCGCACATTGGTTTGTGCATCACGGCGCTGGCGCTGCCGATTTTCATCGCGCTGGTGCTGGTTCCCGCGCCCCCGGCGGTGGCGTGGTTCCACCGAACCAGCGCCATTCTCGGCGCCGCGGCGATGGCGGCACTGCCGGTGATCTGCATCGGGCTGATCGCAAGAAAACCGTGGTCGCGGTCGGCCATGATCGGCTTTGCCTGGTTTGAGATGGTTTGGGAATCGCTCAAATTGCTGCTCACGGTATTTTTCTTCGCCCCGGTCTACAAACGGCTGATGACCGATGCGCTAGCCACACAACTTGCCACCGCCGCCGCCGCCAGCACACAGCCGACGACCCAGCCGACCGCGTTCGAGTCGTTTACGAGTTACGGCATTTACATCATGGCGGTGGTGACGTGGATGATCTTCTTCGGCTACGCGTTCGCCGCCTGGAAAGGCATGAACACGCCGGCGGCGATAGAGGCGCTGCGGCGGCGAAACAGTTGATATACTGTGTAGAACGAGGTGCATGATGGATGCCGTTTTGCCTGCAATTCAGAAGCCTGGAGCAGTGGTTCTTTGGAACACGTCGTGGACGTTCTACCAGCAATTGCTCAAGGAAATCGGGGATCAGAATGTTCGCGTTACTTACTCAAATGGAGTGATGGAGATCATGTCGCCACTCCCAATTCATGGGAAGATGAAGAAAATGATTGGCCGCATGATCGAGTTGATCGCGCTGGAACTCGATATCCCAATGGCGAGTCTGGGGTCAACGACATACTCTGACGAATCCCTGGATAAAGGGCTTGAGCCTGACGAATGCTATTATTTTGAGAACGAACTCCTGATCCGCGGCAAAGACAGAATTGACCTGACGATTGATCCGCCGCCCGATCTCGCCGTGGAAGTCGATATCTCTTACCGCGCCATCAAACGAGAATCGATCTACGCGGCGATGGGTGTACCCGAGCTTTGGCGTTTCGACGGCGAGCACCTGGATTGCCTCATACTTCGGGATGGCGCGTATGAGGTGAGCGAGTGGAGCCAATCATTGCCCATGATTCGGGTGCGTGACCTTGAGGCGTTCATTGCTCGACTTAATACCGAAGGTGAAACATCGGTCGCTCGGTCGTTCAGGCAGTGGGTGCTAACGTTGCCAAAAAAGTAGTTCACCCGCACATAGCCACTGAGGGGCCTACTGCCATTGTTCGAAGTTCACGGCGTCGATCGGCTGAGGATGGCATACCGACGGATAGTTCCCTCGGGAGCACCCTTCGGGATGACAATCATTTCGCGGCGCTGAGCACAGCCAGCTTCCGCGATTTCGGCATAATTCTTTCGGCTACCAAATCATACGCCTGAAAATCCGTCACTTTGACGTTGACGAACTCGCCGGCGTGCACGCCTTTGGCTTTGACGAATACCACACTATCGATGTCTGGCGCTTGGCCCGCGTGGCGCGCGGAGAACGTGGGCGCTGTAGTGCCCACGCCGGCGTGAATTTTATCGATTAACACTTCAAGCGATTGGCCGACGAGCCTTTCATTCCGAGCAAAAGCAACTTCCTGCTGCGTCAGCATCAACTCTTCCACGCGCATTTTTTTCACATCATCGGGCACTTGCTCGCTCATCCGGCCCATGGGCGTGCCGGGTTCGGCGCTGTAGGGGAAAACGCCCATCATGTCGAAGCCGAAATCGCGGACGAAATCGACCAACTCTGCGTGTTCGGCATCAGTCTCGGTGGGGCTGCCCGCGATGAACGTCGTCCGGATGCTGATGCCGGGAACCCATTCGCGTAGCTTGTTTAAGAGCGTTCGAATTT
>CAZXLA010000297.1:0-2757 GCA_964641895.1 uncultured Tepidisphaeraceae bacterium | reverse complement strand
CGCGCGATCCTTTGGACAACTATTATCTGGTGAATCCGGCGGCGGAGCCGCTCGGCTCTCGGGATGAATCCAAGTACCTGCTGCGAACGCAAACCAGCACCGTGCAAATCCGGGTGATGGAAACACAAAAGCCCCCGATTCGGGTGGTCATTCCCGGGCGGGTTTACCGACCCGACACCCACGACGACACGCATTTGTCGATGTTCCACCAACTTGAAGCGCTCGTGGTTGATAAGGGCGTGACCATGGTCGACCTCAAGAGCACAGTGCTGCAATTCGTTCAAGCCTACTTTGGTCAAGACGCGAAAGTTCGCTTTCGGCCGAGCTTTTTCCCCTTTACTGAGCCCAGCGCCGAAGTGGATGTGTGGTTCGAAGACAAACAGCGCTGGATCGAGCTCGGCGGGTGTGGCATGGTTCACCCCAACGTGTTCAAAGCTGTCAACATTGACCCCGAGGTATATTCCGGCTGGGCGTTTGGCTTTGGCATCGAGCGGATTGCGATGCGAAAATATTCCATCAACAACATCCGTTTGTTCGTGGAGAACGATATTCGATTCCTCAAACAGTTCTGAGGCATCGAACGATTGCCAAGCGGCAATGAAGTTGTGGATAGTTCGAATTTTCCTATCAAAACTCCGTCATTGAAATTGAGTCTCAATTAGGATAAACTCAAGAACCGATGAATCGAAGCACCTGTGACAACCCGGTTTGCCCGAGCGATGGCGATCGTAAAACCTGTTCCTTGAATAGGTTAGGCATCGGTTGTCGAGGCACGGTTGTCTCCGTTTCGGGGGATCCAGAGCTTCGTCGTCGGCTGATGGAAATGGGGTTCTGTAACGGCGCGAAGGTTGAAGTGCTCCGCCGGGCGCCGTTGGGTGATCCGATCGAGTTCCGGCTGCGCGGCTACTGCCTGAGCCTTCGGGATGAGCAGGCGCGGATGGTCAGCGTCTCGCCGACCATGTGACGCATGGTGTGATGCATGGCCGCCATCCAATCTCCAACCCTGATTGTCGCCCTCGCCGGCAACCCCAATTCCGGCAAAACCACGATCTTTAACGCGCTGACCGGCCTACGCCAAAAGGTGGCGAATTACCCGGGCGTCACCGTCGAAAAAAAAGTGGGTCGATCACAACTGCCTACCGGTGAGTGGGTTACGATCATCGACCTGCCGGGAACGTATTCGCTCATTTCGCGATCTCCCGATGAACACGTTGCGATGCAAGTGCTGCGCGGCCTTCGATCCGACACACCAGCGCCCGACGTGGTGGTGTGCGTGGTGGATGCATCGAACCTCCAGCGAAACCTATACTTGGTAAGCCAGTTGATCGAGGTGGGCCGGCCGATGGTGGTCGCGCTGAACATGACCGACATCGCCGAGCGGCGGGGCATCCATGTGTCGGCGGCGCGGCTTAGCGCGCAACTGGGCGTTCCCGTGGTTGGCCTAGTGGGGAATAAACGCAAGGGTATCGCTGATCTGAAAGCCGCCATCCGGCAGGCCGCCGTCGCGCCGATGCCCGATTGGCCGCTGCCCGATGCGATGCGGGAAGAAGTAACGACCGTCGGCGGGGGGTTGGCGATTCTAGAGCAGGGGTCCGGGTTCACGGTTCAACGGTCAGCGGCTTCTCGCAATCTCAACCCTGAACCCCGAACCCTGAACCCGCTCGGCCACTACCACGCCATCGCCGAGCGATTGCTCATCGGCGACCGCGCCGGCGACATCGCGCCGCTCACCGACCGCGAGCCGGTGAAATCGCTGCTCGCGCATGCGACACAACGTCTGGCACAACTGGGCATCGAGCCGATGCAGGCCGACATCGAAGCGCATTACAAATGGATTGATGATGTCACCAGCGCCTCGTTAACCCCCGCGTGCGAAGTGCTCTTAGGTAGCACAGGTTTCCAACCTGTTTTTCCATCATCTTCGGAGAATACAAGAAGCAGTTCGCCGGACGGAATGAATGGGTTGGAAACCCATGCCACGATGTTGGATTACGCCCCGGCGCTCACGCTTACCGACCGCATTGACCGCATTCTTCTACACAAGGTGCTCGGCCTAACCATCTTCGCGATGGTGATGGCGACGCTGTTCGTGAGCATCTTCTGGCTGGCCGACCCGATCATGGGTGCGACGGAGAGTGTAATCTCCCAAGCCGGCAGATTCATCGCCGGATTTCTCCCCGATGGGCCGATCAAAGATTTATGGACGGATGGCATCGTCGCCGGCGTGGGAGGGGTGCTGGTGTTCGTGCCGCAAATCGCGCTTTTGTTCCTGTTTCTGGCGATTTTAGAAGATTCCGGCTACCTCGCACGGGCGGCGTTTTTGATGGACCGCGTGCTGAGCAAAGTGGGTTTGCACGGCAAGAGTTTCATCCCGCTTCTCAGCAGCTTCGCGTGCGCCATTCCGGGCATCATGGCGGCGCGAACGATTGAATGTCGCCGTGATCGACTCGCGACCATATTCGTTGCGCCGTTCATGAGCTGCAGCGCGCGACTTCCGGTGTATGCCCTCCTTATCACAACATTTTTCTCCACCTTTAGCCCCGTCTCTCGCGGCGGGATTCTTCTGTCGCTTTACGCGCTGGGAATCATCGCAGCAGTCGCAACGGCGCTGATGTTCAAACTTGGCGCCAAGCGCCAGGCGCCGACAAGCTTCATCCTCGAACTGCCGACGTACAAACGCCCGCAAGTGTCACAAATTGCAAGAGTTGTGTGGACCAACACCTGGGCGTTCGTGAGCAAGGCGGGGACGATCATCTT
>CAZXLA010000296.1:1731-2794 GCA_964641895.1 uncultured Tepidisphaeraceae bacterium | reverse complement strand
GATTGACGATTGACGATTGACAAATGCCCAGTCGAAGCGATTCCTTACCGCGCACGAAGATATTTCGACGGCTGCGATATCGCCACCAAGCGCGACCACCACCGCATCATCTGCACCGCCAAGTAGGCCATTGGCAGCAGCAGCGACAACAGCGCCGCCGCGCGAAGGTTGACGTAACCGGCGACGATGGCGACGTCGTAAATGATCAGCCACAGCAAACCGATTAGCATAAGCGTTTGGCCGGCCGAACGAGCGTCGAGGCTCTTGCGCGCCACAATCGCCGCCGCAATGAGAAACCCCGCTACCGCCCCGCCGGCGTACATGAGGCCCGGTGCGATCCAGAGCGCGTCCGCCACCGACCCGCCCGGCGGTGTCCGCCGCCATGCCAGCGCCCCAATGCATAGGCCGTCGATCAGCATCAATCCGAGCAGCACCGCCCACCAGTGCACACGCGTCAGGTTTGGGCGCTTGTCTTCCAGTTTGTAACAAACCGCCGAAAGAATCACGACGTGGTTCAGCAGCAATAGCGGATGCCACAACAGCGGAACTTGCGGCGCGGCAATGATCGCGTGAAAAAAGCGAATCAGCCCGAGTGAAATCAAACCCGGCGCGACGAGATATTTTCCCGCCATATTGTAAAACGCGATGAGCAACAGCGTGATGCCGCCGCACGCCACCGTCGCCCAGCGCAGCTGCGTTCCCCACCCGTAAGCCGCGGCACCCAGCATGGCGAGAGTGGCCATTAGCGCGCAGATGACGTGCGCCGTCGCCACGCCAATCCGCCCGCTGGGCAACGGCCGGCCCGGCGACATCTGCGAATCGCGCCGGCGGTCGATGATGTCGTTGAGGCTCATCCCAAAACCGTACATGCCGATCGACATAAGCACGATCGCCGACACGTTCCAAACCGTGAGCGTATTCCACGGGTCGGCCCCCTTCACACCCGCCAGCTTCGCCAGCAGCAACATCGCACAAATGCTGTTGCTGACGGCAGTAAACACCAGCGCCATGCGGGTGAGTTGCAGGAGCGGGAGAAGGTGGTGGAGAAGCGGCATGGAGGTTG
>CAZXLA010000296.1:0-1631 GCA_964641895.1 uncultured Tepidisphaeraceae bacterium | reverse complement strand
GTTGGTCGTCGTGGTAGTCCACGTATTGCATTGCCGAACATTTGACATCAATGAAAGGCCGCCTACAACTTACAGGCGATACCGTACAAGCTCCAACATCCAACCCACAACCTCCAACCACCCATGTCCAAAGCCCGCCCGCCCGCCGAAAAGCATCGTATCCCGACTGACGCCCGTGTGGCGATCGTGGCGGCACGGTTCAACGGGCCGCTGGTCGACGAACTGCTCAAAGGCGCGATCGAGCGCCTGAAAGCGCACGGGTTGGACGGCGATCGCATCGAAACCCATCGCGTCCCCGGCGCGTTCGAATTGCCGGTGGCCGCAAAGCAGTTGATCGACACCGGCCGGTTCGCCGTCGTCATCTGCCTCGGCTGCGTCATCCGCGGGGAGACCGCTCACTTTGAGTATGTCGCCGGCGAGGCGGCGCGCGGCATGCAGGATGTCGCGATCCAGACCGGCATTCCCGTAATATTCGGCGTGCTGGCGACCGAAAATGAACAACAAGCCCGCGAGCGCCTGGGCGGCACCCACGGCCACGCCGGCGAAAACGCCGCCGACGCCGCCGTGGAGATGATCGCGCTGGCGGAGAAGATTCGCGCGGGTGGGTAGCACAATTCGGATGACAACTTCGACGCGGTTTAACGCCCACGCGAATAACTTTAGTAATCCAGTTGACCGATGATCAGCCTATGCCTCCCATTCCAAAATTCGCCGCGCTCGTCGCCGTCGGGCCGAAGCCGCAGGAGATCGATCGTGTCGCCGACTTAGTCGCGTCGATCGCTGCGTTTGAGCACGGGCCGAGTTACTTCGTGATGGTGGACGATGCCAAAGCCGATCGTAAACTGACCGAGCAGATCAAAATCCCCATCAACATGTCCCCGGTGAGCGTATGGCATGACCGCTCGACGCAGAAAGCCGGCTACACCAAAGGCAAAGGCATCTGCAGCGTAATCCTCACCGGGCTACAGTGGATCGCCCGGTACGCAGAAGATGCGCAGTTTGTTCTTAAGCTCGACAGTGATGCGTTGGTGATCGCGCCGTTCGCAAACAAGATCTTCGTCAAGCTCAGCGAAAATCCGGCCATCGGCATGATCGGCGCGTACACGCTCACTCCCAACGGCACGCCGAGGGATATCAGCCGGAACGCGGCGATCATGAAGAATCTGCACAAGCCTGCAATCCCCTGGTTGAAGCCGCGTAAGGCCTATCGCGCCATTCGCGATCGGGCTACCGGCGGCGCGCTCAAAGACATTCGCGCCGCACTCACCACCGCCCGCAAGCAAGGGTACGCGTACGGCGAGCACTGTCTGGGCGGCGGATACGCGCTATCGCACGAATTTGTCCGGCGTATGGAAACACAAGGCCACTTAAAAAATCCGCTGCAATGGCTGAGCGTCGACAGCCCCGAAGACGTCATGATCGGCATGTACACCGCCGCCGTCGGGCTGAAGCACGCGAACTTTGTCGGCGACAACGAAGTGTTCGGCGTGCGCCATGAAGGGTTGCCGTACGAACCGGCGGAACTGGTTTCCCGAGGGTATAGCGTGATTCATTCGATCAAGAACGACAAGCGGATTTCGGAACGCGAGGTTCGGGCCTACTTCGCCGCCCGGCGACTTTCAGCTGCGTCG
>CAZXLA010000295.1:0-2804 GCA_964641895.1 uncultured Tepidisphaeraceae bacterium | reverse complement strand
ACCCGGCAGAGGAACTGCACCCGCGTCGAGAGCACTTCGCCGAAATACTCAAGCCGCGGCGCGCATGCCTACATTCGGCACCGCCGACGCGACGCGTACGCTCACGGGCCTGCTCCACGGGCCGACCAGCCCGCGGCGCGTGATCCATCGCGCGACATAGATCGCCAGCTTCAGGTCGTCCTTTGCCGTGTATGGAATTGAGATGGGATTGCGCGTGAAGGTGCCGGCGTATTCCAGCGGCGAAGGCTCTTCTTTTTGTCGCACCGGGCTGGACCCAAATCCGGGCACCACCAGCTGCCGAAAAATCTGGATGCCAACGGCACATGTCGGCTTGGCCTGGCCAAGATGCCCGGGGTTGGCGTAACGCAGCACGTGCGCGTGTGTGAGATTGGCGATCGCCTGTAGTTCCGGCGGCGAATCGGGCGGCGCGATGCGCGAGCGGGATGCATTCACCAGGCGAACGCCCAGCACAAACTTGTCGGCGTCGGGAATGGTGGGATCAAACTTCACGCGCAGATAAATCCCCCGGCACGCCAGTTCCGCCGCCAACCGCGCCTCATCTTTCCTCAGCACGGCCAGCGAGGTGCGCGTGTCCGGGCCACTGGCCTTCTGTAGCGCCGCGTCAAAGGCATCCACCCCTTCGCGCACAGCCTCGGCCTCGGCGGTAGAAACCTTGTAAACGCTCGTCCGCTCACCAAGGTGCTGGGCAAAATTGATCAGCCACGCGCGGGCTTCGAGATCTTTGCGAGGAATGTATCCGTTGGCCATTGTAAGTCCAAAAAAAACGCCGCTCGCACACCACCGCGGCAACCCAAGCCACCGGATCGATCCGAACGCGCCAATTAGATCGGCCAGTGACTGTAGCAACTGAAGTCAATTGCCTTGACAGAACAAAGAAAACCGCACTCCCTGGTTCAATGAGAACAAACGAAAGCGCCGCGCGCGCCCCCGAACTGCGGGAAAGTGATGACGCCATCGGCGTGAGGCTTCCCACAATCAAAAAGTGAGCACCCCCAAAAAGCGAAAGCGAGTCCGACCGATGGAATTGATCACCCGGACACCACAAAAGCCGGCCCCAACCCCGCGGGCCGACAACCGCCAACGCTCAATCCGACTCAACCGACGCCAAGAGACCAAAGCCACAATGCCTGCCGGCGCCGACCGTGTTCGGGCCGGGAACGGGACGCTCGGCGGGAATCCATCGGCTGTCAGGACTCGCCGGGTCTTCGCGTCGGCCCAAGCGGATCTGCAGATGAACCGCCGACTGGTCGAGCAGCGGCACGGACGCGCGGTGCCCGGGATGGCGTCCACGCCCTTTGTGAACCGCTCATATAGAATCTTCTGCCACGGAAACGGCCAATGCGCCGTCAGTTGCTTGAATTGCTCTGAAAACTCATCCTTCATAATTCCTTATTTTCCTGCGTCCCCCGCCGCCCACACCCGCCGCGACAGTAACCTGCGGAGGTTGGGTGTCGTAATAGGTCGCCCTTTGTTGACAGCCCGTCGGCGGTCCAGTTCGGTGCGGGCGATGCACCAGCGCAGCGCCCGCCCCGGCGACCGCAATCGCCGCCGGCCGGCTTCCGTGCCGTGCGCGGTTTCGACCATGCCCCCGCTTACCATGAGGCGGTGACAACGTTATGTCAGTGCGGTTTATTTTTTCTTTGCGTAGGGACGTACGGTTTCACTCGCAAGAGAATGAAGCCGCTTTCGCAGTTCCGGCGGCCCGATTACCGTCGCCCCCGGCCCGTAGCCCAGCACCCACCAGACGATTTCGTCCAGTCCATCGATAGAAAACTTCAGCGTCACGCGGCCGTCGTCGCCCCACTGCTCTTGTTGCGTGGGATGCCAGCGGGTTTCGCTGGCGGTGTTGGCGAATTCTTTTTCGAAAAGGACTTCAATTTCGTACCGCTGCTTTCCGCGGATCATTCGCCAGGCGTTTCCGACGGCGGTTTTTCTGGTTTCCTGGACACGCGGTGCGCCTTTACGCGCCATGACGTTGCGCGCCGTGACGTTGCGCGCCATGACGAAGCGCCATGCGCCGGCGGGGGTTTCTCTATCCTTTTTTGATTGCCTGCACGCCGCGCAGCGGGTCGGCTTTGCCCGCCTGCTGGAACGCCGCTTCTCGGGCGCGGCACTTGCTGCAGGCCCAGCAGGCGTCGGCGTTGTCGTCGAAGCAGCTCCATGTGCGATCGAACGGCGCGCTGACCTGAAAGCCCACATCAATCATCTGCCAGGCCTCCAATTCCAGCAGAGGCGTGACCACTTCCAGATCGCCGTGCGCGCACGGCTGTTGCAGCAACTCGTTCCAAATCTGCACATACTCCGTCGCCTGCGCTAAATCATCAGTCTGCGGACCGACACGCAACCCCAGATAAACCGCTGCGGCCTGATAGTGGATGGCATAGGTTGCGGCGGCGGCGATCAGCGCCAGCAACTGCGACAACTGCGGCCCGAGCGGCGCGGCCAGACGCGGATCAGTCGGCAGCGCACTGGTGCCGTGCGGGCGATCGTGAAGCACGGTCAGAAAAGGCAGGCTGATCGTGTGCTCGCGGTAGGGCTTGAAGTGGCCCACCTGCATGTCATACGACTGCTTGGCGCGCGACGCCGGGTTGCCGATGGCATCGACGTACAGCATCACCGGCCGATACTTCTGGGCCGCCAGCGCCGTCGCCACCGCCGAGTTCATGCTGCCGTTATTGAGGATGATTGCGAGCTCTTTGGCCATGGGGGGGTTGGTTGTTGGTTGTGGGTTGTGGGTTGTGGGTTGTTCGTTGCGCGTTATGACAAGTTGTTTGATGGCCAAT
>CAZXLA010000294.1:0-2857 GCA_964641895.1 uncultured Tepidisphaeraceae bacterium | reverse complement strand
GTAAATCTGCGAGACGTGATCACGTCACCCGCAACGCCGAACTTATAGGTGTGATTGCTAACGGCCCGGCGGAAGGGCGAATGCATGCGATTGGCCTGCCGGCGCGATCCGCCCCGCGATATACACACTATGCGATAAAAAAGACGAAGCCCCGGCGGTGGGATGCCGGGGCTTCGCTGCTCTGGGAATGAGGTTGTACGGTCCAACGTTGAGCGCCAAACCCAGAGGGCGCGGCAACGCGTTATTGGCTTACTTGAAGTGCCGGTGAAAAAGTCTCACCAGCACTAAAACGCAATACAGAACTTGCGAACTGCACTGCTTGGTTTTTGTCTTTCGATCTCGACTCACCTAGTGGTGAGCGGCACCTGATATGCGTGTGCCTCAACTGACATGACGCGAAGAAGTATATCGGACCTCGCCGCCGTTGCAAGTGGAAAAATTAGAAAAATCTGAATTCGTGGAAATCGCCCTTCGCTCGCCTGTTTTTGCTGTCGTATCCATGCCGAAATTCACTGCTTTCTGTTAAAACTCCCGCACTTTATGGATGAATTTTTTCGAATCGAGTTCGACGGCGGGGCACGAGGCAATCCCGGGGCGGCGGGCTTCGGCGTGGTGATTCGCGCCGCCGACGGCACCCCCATTGTCACGGTCGGCAAGTTCATCGGCCACGCCACAAACAACGTGGCCGAATACTCGGGCCTTATCGAAGGTTTGAAGCGCGCTATCGAATTGAAGCTGCGCAACGTCGCGGCCTTCGGCGACAGCAAACTGGTGATCGAGCAGATGAAGGGACTCTACAAAGTAAAAAACGCCGGCCTTCGCCCGCTGTGGGAGCAGGCTCAGGCGCTGACCGCGAAGTTTGACGCGGTGACGTTTACGCATGTGCGTCGTGAGCAAAACGCCCACGCCGATAAGCTCTACAACAAAGCCATCGACAAGCGCGCCGAGGTGACCGATGACGACTGATGGTCCCTCCGATTCTGGTCCCTCCGGTTCTCCCGGCGGCAGCAAAGAAGCCGTCCGCAGGATCATTCAGGAACACTACGACCGCGGCGACCCCGTCGGCTGGTTCGAAGCGCTCTATGCCTGGGCCGGCGACGATACAACCAAAGTTCCCTGGGCCGACAAGCGACCCAATAAGAATCTTATCTCGTGGATTCAACGCGAGCAGATCCGCGGCAACGGCCGCCGGGCCGTTGTCGTCGGCTGCGGGCTGGGCGATGATGCCGATCTGCTGGCCAAATACGGGTTCGACGTCACCGCATTTGATATCAGCCCGTCGGCCATCGAATGGGCCAAGCGGCGGTTTGCAAAGTCGCGCGCTAACTTCGTTACCGGCGATCTGTTGAATTTGCCCAGCGATTGGCTTGGCGCATTCGATTTCGTGTTCGAAGCCTACACCATTCAGCCGCTGCCGCTTTCGCTACGCAGCAAAGCCATCGCGGCGGTGGCATCGCTGGTGAAACCGGGCGGCGAGTTATTGCTGATTTGTCGCGGGCGCGATGAACATGAAGAGGCGCCCGAATTGCCTTGGCCGCTCACTTCGGCCGAAGTCAGCCAGTTTGATGCCGCGGGCTTAAAGCGGCTGGCAATTGAAGACTATTTAGACGACGAAGACCCTCCCGTGCGCCGCTTCCGTGTGCTGTTAACGCGGTTGCGTGACGATTGAGGCTTGGTGGAGCAACGATGAATCCCGTACGTGTCGGCGTGATCGGTTGTGGCGCAATTTCTCCCGCGTACTTCAACGCGGCCAGGACGTTTCCCATCCTCCAGGTGGTCGCCTGTGCCGACATGAACATCGAGGCGGCGCAATCGCGCGCCAATGAGTTCAAAGTGCCGCGCGCCTGCTCGGTGGATGAACTGCTGGCCGATCCTGCAATTGAAGTCGTTCTAAACCTCACCGTGCCCAAAGCCCATGTGACGATCGCGCTGCGTGCCATCGATGCCGGCAAGCATGTGTACCTAGAAAAGCCGCTGGGCATTGATCGCGATGAAGGGCTTCGGCTCATTTCCGGAGCTAAAGCGTCCGGCTTGATGGTCGGCTGCGCGCCCGATACGTTCATGGGTGCCGGCATCCAGACCGCGCGCAAGCTCATTGACGATGGCGCCATCGGCAAACCCGTTGCGTTCACCGCGTTCATGATGGGCCGCGGGCACGAACACTGGCATCCATCGCCAGAATTTTACTACGAGCGCGGCGGCGGGCCGATGTTTGATATGGGCCCGTACTACCTCACCGCGTTGCTTAACCTCCTCGGGCCGGTGAAGCGCGTGTGCGGCATGGCATCGATCGCGGTGGCCGATCGCACCATCACCAGCAAGCCGAAGTTCGGCAAAAAAATTCACGTCGAAACACCCGACCACATCACGGGTAATCTCCAGTTTGAAAACGGCTGTGTCGGCACGATCGTCACCAGCTTCGCCACCCGCGCCGCGACCTACGATGAAAAGAACCCCATCACCATTTTCGGCGACCGTGGAACGCTCAAAGTGCCCGACCCCAACGGCTTCGACGGCCCGGTTTACCTTTGCACATTCGGCGAGAAAGATGAGTTCATCGAACAACGCCACACGGCCGTAAAAGGCTACGGCCGCAGCGTCGGTCTGGCCGACATGGCCACCGCGCTGCGCACCGGCCGCAAGCCTCGCGCCACCGGCGAGCAGGGCATGGCGGTGCTCGATCTCATGCAGGCGTTCCTCGATTCCAGCAACACCGGCCAGACGATTGAGCCAAAGGTGCGCTACAACCGCCCGGCGTCGATGGATGCGTCACTGCCGTTCGGGCAAATGTAGCGGCCCCACCTTCAAGGCAACGGCTTCCCCATCGCTGCCAGCAGGAGGCGGTACCATTGTTCGC
>CAZXLA010000293.1:0-2873 GCA_964641895.1 uncultured Tepidisphaeraceae bacterium | reverse complement strand
GCCAGGAACTGCAATCTGCTCATGGAACCCACTAAACCGAAACTTCTGCTGGTCGGCTGGGACGCCGCCGACTGGGAACACATCAACCCGCTACTCGAAAAGGGACAGCTTCCGACGCTCGAGTCGCTGATCAACAACGGCGTGATGGGCAACCTTGCCACGCTCCAACCGGTTCTTTCACCGATATTGTGGAACTCGATCGCGACCGGCAAACACGCCTACAAACATCGCGTACTCGGCTTTGTCGAACCCGACCCGCATCACGGCGGCGCCCGCCCGTTCAGCAGCGTTTCGCGGCAGACCAAGGCGCTTTGGAACATTCTGTCTCAGAACGGGTTGCGGTGTAACGTCGTAAACTGGTGGGCAAGCCATCCGGCCGAGCCGATCAACGGGTGCGTCGTATCCAATTCATTTGCGGCCACCAGGTATGATCCCCGAGCCGGCTGGAACATGCCCGCGGGCACGGTTCACCCGCCCGAGCTCACGGCTGCGTTGGCGCGCAATAAGGTGTTCGATCATGAGTTGACCGCAGAGCAGTTGCTGCCCTTCGTGCCGAACGGCCCGCAAATCAATCAGGATGAAGATCATCGCCTGAGCACCTTGGCGACGAATCTGGCGGACATGCTGACGACCCATTCGGTCGCAACGGCGGTAATGGAGCGCCAGCCGTGGGATTTCATGGCGGTCTACTTCACCGCCATCGACCACTTCAGCCATTCATTCATGGTCTACCATCCGCCGAAGCTCAATCGCGTTTCGCAGGCAGACTTTGACATGTACAAAGACGTCATCAACAGCGTCTACCGATTCAGTGACATGCAGCTTCGGCGGATGCTCGATCTCGCCGGGCCGGACGCCAATATTATCCTTTGCTCCGATCACGGCTTCCACTCCGGACATGGTCGGCCCATGTTCGTGCCCAACGACCCGACGGCGCCCGCCGCATGGCACAGGCAGTACGGAATCTTTGTGGCCAAGGGGCCCAACATTAAGAAAGACGAGCGGGTTTTCGGAGCGAACCTGTTGGACATCACTCCGACCATTCTTTCCATCTTTGGTATTGCAACCGGCAAAGATATGGACGGACGTCCGCTGCTGGAAATCTTTGAGCGCCCGCCGGAAGTCAAATCCATTGACTCCTGGGACACCGTTCCGGGCAACAGCGGCGCGCTCGCCGCCGACGCGCCCGTTGGCTCGGCGCGCGAAGCCGACGAGCTGCTGAACCAGTTGGCCGCGCTGGGGTATGTCGAAGCGCCCGGCGCGAACAAACAGGAACAAGCTGATCATGCCGAGATTGAGTGCAAATATAACCTGGCCACGAATCTTTCATGGTGCGGAAAGCACAAAGAGGCCGTGCCCATTTTTCTGGACCTGATCAAAATGGCGGCGTGGGAGTCACGATTTATCCACTCGCTGATCCGCAGTCTTTTGGGCCTGGGAAACACCACCATGGCCAAAAAGGTGCTTCTCGCCGCGTACGACGTGCGGGTGACCCATAATTCCGCCGCCGTTTTAGCCTGGGCCGAAATTCTTGCGATCGAGAAGGATGTCGACCGCGCGTACACGATTTTACGCGGCATTGAGGCGCGGCATCAGGATTCGCCACCGGCGCTCACGCAAATCGGCTTTCATTTTCTGCGGCTGCGAAAGTTTGACGACGCCGAACGGGCCTACAAACGGGCCATCGAGCTTCACGCCGAGAACCCCGAAGCGTATCAGGGCTTGTCGAACATCTATTGCCGTCAAGGCAAGAACCAGGAAACAGTCGATGCGGCGCTGGCGGCGGTCGGGCTGATTTACCAATTGCCCCGCGCACACCTCAACCTCGGCATCGCCCTCGCCCGATCGGGCCAGCGCGACCGCGCCATTTCGGCGTTACGCACGGCACTGCACTTCAACAACAACATTCGCAAAGCCCATCGCTGGCTGGCGATTATTTACGACGCCAATCCGCTCACGCGTGATAAGGCGGTGTGGCACCGGGAGGAACTTGATCGCATCGCAAATCAAGATATTTACGGTCCCGGCCAGACCGCGTCGTCGCCGGATGACATCTTTGAGCTGCCTGATATCCCCAGCGAACAGGATCGCAATCGCATCACGCTCGAGAAGCGCCCTCTGCCCGAGCCACTGGCGTTGCGATCGGGTAAGTGCTTTACGCTTGTTTCGGGCCTCCCCCGGTCGGGCACTAGTCTGATGATGCAAATGCTCGAAGCCGCCGGCCTGCCCGCCAAGAGCGACGGCGAACGAACCGCCGACGATGATAATCCCAAGGGCTACTACGAGTGGGAAGCGATCAAGCAAGTCGGCACGCACCCGAATATTCTGGATGAACCGGGGCTGGATAAAAAGGTGATCAAAACCATCTCCATGCTGCTGGGGGCGATGCCCTACCGGCATGAGTATCGCGTGATTTTTATGACCCGGCCGATCGATGAAGTGATCGAATCGCAGACGGCGATGATCAAGAATCGCAAGACCGAAGGCGCCAACCTCATGCCCGACGAGCTTAAGGCCCAGATGGCCGGTCATCGCGACGAGGTTCTCGCTTGGTTAAGCAAACACCCGCGCGCCAAATACATCGAGATCGATTACCCGAGCCTGGTCAAAAACCCCGAGCCGCACATTCAAAAAATCGCCGAATTCCTCGGGCCCGATCTGCTGCCGCATCCGCAGCGCATGCGCAGCGTGATCGACGGCGGGCTTTACCGAAAGCGATCAACAACAAACTGAATGGCGACCTCGGCGGGCCAGACAATACCGTAGTCACTAATTGTAACTTTCCCGTTAGCTTCACGGATCCCCAGTCGTCTGATCCATGTGCGACTGTTGAAGGGCGAAGACGTGAATGGGCGATGTTGCGGCCGCAAGCT
>CAZXLA010000292.1:0-2878 GCA_964641895.1 uncultured Tepidisphaeraceae bacterium | reverse complement strand
CACGACCATTTGGAACTGGGCGAAATACGCATCATCGTCGGCTCCGTTGTACGCCGCCACGCTGACTATCCCGGAATCACCCAAGCCGATGAAATCGTACGCAAACCGGCGCGCCACATGCTTTTCGTTTTTCACCCACTGGCCGTCTCGGTAAATTTCCGAAGGAACGGTGGTGTAAAACGTGCTGGCCCTTCTTCCTTCAAAATCCATCGGATGAGGTCCTTACTGTTGCTTCGACGTTCTAAAAAGACCAGATCATACAGCACTTCGTTGCCCCCATGATCGGAAGCAACTCCTGTTGCACGGCGTGCAGTTCGGGTAACGCAAGCAGACGACGAGTAAACTCTTTCATATCGGGCGCGAGCGTATTTCCGAAGAACTGCACCGACGCGAACGCGCGCCCGAAAAAAAAGCCGTTATCGTCTTCGTCCACGTCGAACAAGTCGTGCGGGCCGATACAGATGCCCGGGTCGGTCGGCAGAAACAATTCTCGGATGGCGACCGGGATGTCGTGTGCGACCGCGCCGGAGATTCGAGTCGCGACCGGCGAATCGAGCAAACTGATATAAAGATACCGATCGGCGGTAATGTAATTCTTGATCTCTCGCCGGTCTTGAGGTACCGGCAACAATTTCGAACCGTAGTCATAGTCCTCGGCGCTTTGAAACTGTTCCCAACTTCGATCTGCATTCGCCTGCAGACTGACAACGTCAATTCTCGTCGGTCGAAGGTAATCGAGAATTCGATCCAAAAGTAGCCCGGCATCTGCCGGTTGTTCCGTCGAATAGACGCAAAGTACTCCATTCTGAGACATTTCAACTCCATGATTGTCCCACTACTCGTCGCTCGCATCCCAATCCGCGATGATCTTATACATTGTCCCAACCTTGATGAGGTCGATGATCGTGTCATCAGGCGTGTAATGAGAAAGGTAATCGCCGACTTGATGGATCATGTCGATCTGGTCCAACAACTTTGCAGTTTCTCCATCGGGCATGGCGGCGTAATTTCGGGCTTTAATTTCTTCGATCGAATCCCGAAGGGTTTCCAGCTCGGTCGCGTGCGCCGAGGTGTCCATCAGATTCCAAGCCGCGCTGGCGGCTCCCAAGATACCTAACAGCCTAATGAGATTTTTGAACCGCTTATTCAGATGCCAGCCGCTTCCGGCTGTCCAGCGACGCTCCGTACCTTGCGACACCCATATCTCGCGGCCACCCATCAACGCTTTCAATCTGTTAAGCTGAGGTGGCAAGATTGTTTTGTCGATGCTGGTCTTGATTTCCGCAAGGTCCGTAACTTTGTTGGCATCAAACACTTGTCCGACTTGGAAAAGCTGACCTTGTTTCATATATATCAAATCAACCTGAGTCGTTCCTGTAACTCCGCCGGGCGGGGAAGCACCGAGTGAAACAATCTGTCCGCTAATTCGGTTGACATACAAATCCGCCATCCAGCGTTGATCTGCGGCGCTGAGGATCAACGACGCCCGTCGATGAACTTCAATGCCAAAGGCGCCGGTATTGTTGCCGCCAGACCAGTTCTCGTTTTCCATTTGCTCGACAGCGAGCTCTTTGGCGGCACCCAGTGCGGCGATATGAGCCGGAGGCTCGCTAACGTCACCGGCAACGGCAGCCATCACTGCAGGATTATAGCGAAGTTGTGCGCTGTCGCTATGAAGAGTTACCCTCGGATAGGATTGCGCGAAATTCACTTGCGGTCCCGGCCTAACCGCAACAAACTCGGGCGTCTCGTACCGAGAACTTTGAGGGGATAGAGGCAACGGCTGTCTGGAAACAAAAAGCTGTGAAATCCCGCTAGTCCGCGGATCCGTGACTCGCACCTTATGCACTTCAAAAGCCCCGCGCGTGAAACCCTGATTGGCGTTCGGATCGACGCTGAGGTTGGAAGCGATCAGCCTATCGACGACGCGAAATTCCGACTCGCCGTATCCTCTTCCCAATATCTCGATCCGCGTCGCCGTCAGCCGCACCTGGTCGCTCTGCCATGTGCTTGCAGAAGAATTGGGTTTGAACTCGAACAAGACGGCGACGTCGGCGACTGCTTCGCTGACGGTCAACGCCTCGACGTAGAACGTCGTGGTGCCGCCGCCGCTTAGCCCCAACTGCGCCGCCGTGTAAACGCCCGGCGAGAGGTAATCCCCGCCGGCGCTGATCGATCGTTTGTCACGCGCCGCGGAGCCTGCGGTGCGCCAGAGCCGCATTGAGCCGTCGGGCAGGACATACGGATCATCCAACGACGCCTCAAGCGCAGCCGGATCAGAGGCGCTGTAGGTAACCCTTATCTGAGCCGACGAGTAATCGGCGTCCGGCACGGCAAACCGGATCGGCACAAGGCGGGTTGCGGTGGATTGATCATCCGAAGTAAAATCTTCCAAAAGATCAAACCCATCCGCGAAATCGGGAATGCCGTCACGATCGGAATCAGAATCGCTGATGAGCATGACCTTCCCCGGCCGAGCGTCGTCCCCAGTGACGTCCTCCACCGCGTCATCGGCCTTGCCGAACCGCCCATCATTATTCGAATCGATCGCCAGATCGATATCATTATCCGCGATCGCGCCTTGGGCTTTGAACGCGCCGCTCAGCCAATAGTTGCTTGAGGCGGCGAGGATCGCGATCACCTTTTCGCTGCGTTCGAAGAGGCCGTCGTCCACTGGGGTGAGCGAAAACGTCGCCGACGACTGGCCGGCGGGGATCGTCACGCCGGCACCGCCGCCGGCGTAGTCGGCGCCGACGATGGCCGCGCCGGCGAAGGGGTGCAACGCGACGATCAAATCGGCGACGGTGCTGCCGCTGCGCGAGACGGTAAAACGGATTGCCCCCGGCGTCGCACCGCCGGCGTCGGGCGACTCGGAACC
>CAZXLA010000291.1:0-2910 GCA_964641895.1 uncultured Tepidisphaeraceae bacterium | reverse complement strand
CAAGGGATTATGAGTCCCCTGCTCTAACCGTTGAGCTAGAGGCCCGAGCGTTTCAGACGCCGGCAGGATTGTGCCCGGCTGCCTGCGTTCCCGCAACGGCCCTCGGCGCGGGACGCGGAAGCGCTCTGCCGGCGAGATTCAGTCCATTTTCGCATTCTGGCCTGCCGTCGCAGGCGAACTTGACGATTGGCTTGATCGCTGCGTGTTTGCCGATACACTTTCATTCCTATCGCTCAAGCGAAAGTGCGACGATTTGGGGCATGGTGTAACGGTAGCACAGCAGATTCTGATTCTGCTTGTCTAGGTTCAAATCCTAGTGCCCCAACTACTTCCGGCGGCCGCCTGAACTTTGCAATAGCGGCGTAACGGAGTAGACTGTAAGCAATTAAGTCTTCGATCCCGGGGCCATAGTGAAATGGGATCACGCGACCATGGCATGGTTGAATTTGGGGTTCAAATCCCCATGGCTCCATTGAAGTTTCGATCGTAATAATCCAGCGGTGCCAATAAAAGCACCAACAACGCTTCCACTCCAATCCTAATCGCCGGTCTGATAAGCGGCACTCTCGGTTACGAAGATGGCAACGCACCATCAGACGCTGAGCGCCAAGGGGGCGGTTCGCGCCAGCGGCGGCAATTCCAACACGCGTAGTGCCTCAATTCGACCGAGCAGCAAGATCAGCGATAGCCCGAGATAAGCGGGCTAGAACGTGAAATAGCCGGAGATTCCAAGCGACAGCACATCATGCTCGTCGCCGCCGTCGTAGATGGCTTCGCTGGCGTAGTCGTAGCGAATTTCCGGACGAATCTTCAGGTTCGAGCCGATCGTGTCATTCGGGAACGGCGTGAGCGTCACGCCGAATGTCGCCGAATAAATGTTCGCATCAAATCCGTCCAGCCGCGAGGTGTCGTTGAACCACTCCAGCCGCGGGTACAGGCCGACGTAGTCGTTAAGCGTGTACTTAAAGTAGCCGGCGACGCCAAATACATCCGACCCGTCGCCGTCGGAGGCGTTGTTTGAGTCATATCGGTAGTCAACATTCAGGCCGATCGTAAGCTGATCGCTGACGGCGTAATCCGACCAGTAATCGAGCATCACGCGGTAGTGTTCGTCGTCATCTTCCACCTGCGGGCCGATGGAACCGTTGAAGGCATAGTTAAATTTCTCGCTGCATTGGTGCGTCCAGCTCCAGATCACTTCCAGCGAGCTGTTGTTGTCTTCCAGCGACTGCTCCCACCCGCGGGCGATGCCCAGGCTAAGAGATTTGGTGTCGTCAAAGCCATACGTAAAGTAAAACCCGGTGTGGCTGAATGGAATGATGCCGAACAGATACGTGTGGCTGAAGTTGGGGTTGAGCGTGTTGTTGGTGTATTCATAACCAATCGGCGTGATGAACTTGCCAAACCGCGCCTTCAAACCGTTGCCGACGGGAATCACCACATCGACCGCGGCCTGCGTGATGTCGAATTGGTTGTTCGGAGAAGTACCCGTCTGAAAATCCATGCCGTTCGAGGCGGTGAAACGACCATCGGCACCGTAGATGGTTTCAACGACGAAGCCGACATCCCACGGTTTGGCTGTATCAACCGCGCGGTTGAACGATAGCCCAATCTGATTGAGCGTCGGGTCTTCGTGCTCGAAATCGAACGCGCGGCCGACGATCGTATCATCCGCGGGGTTGTCGAGCAGGCTGAACGTGATCGACGCTTCCACCCAGCCGGTAATGCTAATGCCGTATTCGTCCAGCGTGGCCCCCACGCCGGCTTTATCCAGCAGCGCCATGAGCGGCGTACGCGGCTCGGCGGCCACAGTTGCTTCGCCGGCCAGCGCTTCGGCCGGTTGCGTGTCCTGTGCGTAAGAAAAACCCGAAATGGCCATCGCAATGGCCAACGATGCCCACGAGGCAGTTCGTCGCTTCATCAGTGCTCCTTCGTGCTGTGATTGAATGTTTCCACCAGTTCGTCCGAGAAAACCATGGCAAACCTTGTGCCACGGCGGGCGTATCATGCAGAACCATAGGAATTTGCAAGATTTCTCCCCGCTCGCGCCGACGTCACTTCGTTCGGCTACAATTCCGCACTGAGGTGATCGAACGATGGCACTCGTCTGGCAACCGCCGCTTCCCCGCATTTACAACGAGCTTTCTGAGCCGGAACTGCGCATTCGCATTCAATCCGCCAAAGATCACCTCGGCAAACAGCTTGCCGTCCTCGGCCACCATTACCAGCAGGATGGTATTATCGCCTTTGCCGATTTTGTGGGCGACAGCTACGAGCTTTCCCGCCGTGCTGCTGAACAAACAGGCATTGCCTACGTCGTGTTCTGCGGCGTGCATTTCATGGCCGAGAGCGCCGATATTCTCACCGACCCATCGGTTCGAGTCATTCTTCCTGACCTCGGCGCCGGCTGCTCCATGGCCGATATGGCCAACCTCGACCAAACCGAAGAAGCCTGGGAACAACTCAAAACCGTCTGCGGCGACGATCAGCCCATCGTCCCCATCACCTACATGAATAGCTCCGCCGCCATCAAAGCTTTCGTGGGCGAGCACGGCGGCGCGGTGTGTACCTCGTCCAACTGCAGGAATGTGCTGGAATGGGCGTTGGCGGGCGGAGCGACCGAGGGTTCAGGCGTCAGGGGTCAGGGGCCAGGAGTCGGGGGTCAGAAGTCAGACTCCAACCATCCGCTTGCATCTTTACTAAACTCTGAACCCCGAACCCTGAACCCCAAGATCCTCTTCTTCCCCGACCAACACCTCGGCCGCAACACCGCGTTCGCGATGGGTTATCCGCTCGATAAAATGGTGTTGTGGGACCCGCGCCAAGACCTCGGCGGCAACACGCCCGAGCAAATCCGCAACGCCGATTTCATTTTGTGGAAAGGCCACTGCAGCGTACACGCCCTGTTCC
>CAZXLA010000290.1:0-2953 GCA_964641895.1 uncultured Tepidisphaeraceae bacterium | reverse complement strand
CGCATTCCCGAAGCGCCAGGGCACTTCGACATGCCAAAGTGCGAAGGTTGGGCTAGTGCCGCTTTCATCGCGGCGACCTCGGGCGGCCTACATCCGCTTCGCAAACGCCAGCTCCAACCCGTCGCAAAAGCGTTTGCACAATACGTCCTGCGATAGCCGCCCCGCGAGAAGGGTTTGGCCTCTTACGCCCATGACGCTCCAGTCGTCGCGGGGAAGTTGCTTCAGGGATTGGATGGCGGCGATGCAGCCCTCAACGTCGCCGTGGTTGACGGCGCGGCCGAAGTCTTCTTTGTCGAGTAAGTCGGCGATGTGGCTCGGCTTCGGGCCGACATAAAGCACCGGCCGGCCGACGGCCATGGCGCCGTATACCTTGCACGGGTGGATGATGCCCACCATGTTGTCGCCCATGCTCACCACATGCACGTCGGCGGCACTGAGCGAATAGCGGAGCGTCTCCAACGGCTGGTACGGCAGGCTGATGACGTGCGGCAATTTGTGGTCGCGCAGGTACTGGTCTACTTCCTTCTTCCCAATCCCGCCGCCGATGAAGAGGAACTTGATGGTGTCGTCATCTTTCAATCGCACCGCGGCATCGAGCACAGTGGTGAGCGGGTTGCTCGGGCTATGGTTGCCGGAGTACATGACGACGAACTTGCCATCCAGCCCGTGCGTTTTGCGGAAATCGTTTTGGTCATGCGGCAGCGGAGCAATGACATCTTCATGCGGCCACGGCGGGATGACGACCAATTTGTCGTCCACCCGCGCCCGCGGATAAAGCCTGTCGGCCATGAACCGGTCGAGTGCGATAACGAGCGATGAATTGTTGAGAATCGTGCGGTTCACTGCTTCGAGCAATCGCGCTGAAAAACCGCCGGGCTGAATCTTTTTCATCGCCAGGAGTTGGTCGGGGTTGAGGTCCATCGCCCAATAGGCGATCGGCATGCCACGGAACATGCGCAGCACGGTGGCAACCATCCCGATCAACGGCGGGGAAGTGCTGACCATCAGGCCGGCCACGTTGGGCAGAAACAGTCCGCGCACGAACGCCTGCACCATGAAACTCGCCGTGCCGATGATGCGTGTGAGAAGCGTCTTTTTACCAAAGCTGCTCAGCGGCAGGCGGACGACATCCACGCCATTGAGCATCTCGCGCGGGGGATACTTGCGGGTCGGGTCGTCGTATCCTCGGTTGGCGGTGTACACGCGTACCTTGTAACCCCGGGCGGCCAGTTCGTAGGCCACATCGGCCACGTGCTGACCGACGCTGGCAGGATCGGGCACGAACACCTGGCTGAAGATGAGAATGCGATCGCGCACCTTCCTCGGCACGCGGCCGTGGCGGCGGAAAGGACGAGGCGGGGCGGCTTCGTCCACAGGAATGGTCGCGGAATCGCTCACAACAGTATTATCGGCGGAATGGCAACGACGGATTGCGTTACTTCTTTGCAGTCATCTGGTCGTAAATCCACTTGTATGTGAGTTCCATCCCAGTTCGTAGCGACAGGTTCGGTTCCCAGCCGAATACCTTCTGAATGAGCATATTGTCGCTGTTGCGACCGTTGACGCCTTTGGGCGCATCGAGGTTGTACGACCGCTTGAGCTTGATGCCGGCAATGTCTTCGACCATGTCGACCAGTTGGTTGATCGTCACACCTTCGGCGCTGCCGAGGTTGATCGGGTCGTGCCAGGTTTCGCTGTCGGTGATCTTGTGAATGCCGGTGAGGCAGTCGGTGATGTACATAAACGACCGCGTCTGCTTGCCGTCGCCCCAGATTTCGATTTCATGTTTGCCGCTCATTTTGGCCGCGATGACCTTGCGGCACATGGCCGCCGGGGCTTTTTCTCTGCCGCCGTCCCACGTGCCGAAGGGGCCGTAGACGTTATGAAACCGCGCCACGCGTGTCGGCACTTTATAATCTTCGCGGAAGTGGCGGCACATGCGCTCGCTGAAAAGCTTCTCCCAGCCGTAACCATCTTCGGCCATGGCGGGGTAGGCGTCTTCTTCCTTCAGGAACGTTTCGATCTTCTTTTCTTTTTGTTTGTCGGCGTTGTAGACGCAGGCGCTCGAAGCGTAAAAATACCGCTTCACCCCGTGCTCGCGGCAGCCCATCAGCAGGTGTGTGTTAATCAGCACGCTGATCATGCACAGGCCCTTGTTGTGTTCGATGAAACCCATGCCGCCCATGTTGCAGGCGAGATTCCAGACCACATCGGCCCCTTTGACGGCGGTGAAGGCGGCTTCTTTCAAATTCAAGTCGGCGATGAGGTTCTCGGCCTTGTTGTGAACCTGATACCACTCGTTTAATGGTTTGACATCAATGCACCGCACATGCTTGTAGCCCTTGGCCAGCAGATCGGCCACGAGATGCCCGCCGATAAACCCGCCGCCGCCGCAAACCACTGCCGTTTTGTTGTTGTTCATGTGTTCCTCGAAACTATGTTTTCCACTGCAACCAACGCCATCGCAGTTGATGTGTCCAACGAATAACCGCCGCGCGGCGAGAAGGGTCATTATGAAAGCGTTTGTCGGGCGGTCAAGCCGTCGGCGGGTTGATCGGGCCGAAAGCGCGGTTCCGCCAACGCCATCTCCGTCTTAATCGGCTCATTTCCCCCTTTTTGAACCCGCGGCGCCGGGCTATTATACGTAGAGTTGACCATGACACACTGCAGTTTCATCGTTGTGTTACTGATCGTCACGTGCGGCGTGGCGCGGGCGCAAGTGCGTCCGGTGGTTGGCAACGGCGCGACGGCCTTTGACCCTGAAGTGTCCGTCGTCAACTCCGGGGCCGTGCTCGATGCTCAGGCGGTGGTATCGCACGACCGAAAGTATGTGACGATCAACATGGCGCCGTCGAACTCCAATGTGATCGATATCCGCAACTTCCCGGTGCAGGCCGTCGCCGCCGCAACGGGGTTTGGCGGGTTTGTTGGCAGGGCCGTGCCCGGTGGAGTG
>CAZXLA010000289.1:0-2977 GCA_964641895.1 uncultured Tepidisphaeraceae bacterium | reverse complement strand
CGATTTCGCGCATTGTTGGCGGGCTGGCTTCGGGCATGAGCTTCGCTGACGTGCATAGGGAGTACGACGTGGGAATCGACGATATCCGAGCCGCGCTTTAATTTGCCAATGAGTTGATTGAGAGCGAGCAGTTTCATCCGCTTCCGCAGTGATCCGCTGCGTTTGCTGAACTATTATCGGACCGCCGCCACCGCCAGGAGTCGAACGTCTGCGCTGAAAAAATCAGACGCCGACGCAACGAATCGAGCAAACCCTCGCCCCCTTCTCGCCGATACAACGGTAATGACTCAAACCAAGGAGAGGGTGTTGAAGGGACTTCCACTCGGCGAAATTTTGGTCGAACAAGGCGTGCTTACGCGAGTGCAGGTGGAGCATTTGCTTCGCGTGCAGAAGACATGCCACCGGCCGATTGGCGATTTGGCCGAACGGCTCTACGGCGTGTCGCCCACCGCGATCGAAGACGCCTGGGTACAGCAGTATCTTCACACCGCCGGCACGGTGGATTTGAAGGATGTAGAGATTGACATCGACTGCCTGCGAAAGCTCAACCGGCGCCAGGCCTGGCAGTTTCATATGCTGCCGACGAATGTTGAAACGGGGGAACTCAACATCGCCACCGACGCCGAAAACCTCGTGCGGGCCGTCAACTTTTCGACGAGTAAGCTCGATGAGCCGGTGCTCTTTGTGATTGCCGAACGCGATCAACTGCGCGCGTTTCTGAAGGAGCACTATCCTGTGCCGAATTTCATGCAGCAGTTTGCTGAGGACTTGCGGTAACGGCAATCTTAGTTCTGCGAATCGTGGTTCTGCGAACCACGGCTAAACATTAGATTTGCAACTTTCAACGCGAACCCCGATGGTAAAACCGTCGGGGTTTTCGTTTCATGGATGGCATGAAGATGGATAGCATGTCGACGATGCCTCACTTGGTTTCGTCGACCGGCATTTTCAAGCGACTTCTCTCGCTGCTTCGCCCGCAGGCCCGCAAAATCGCGCTGGGCCTGATCCTGCTGTTCATCTCCATGCCGGCCGAGCTGTTTCCGGCATTCGTCTGGATGTATGTGACCGACGCCCTCATCGTCGGCAAACCCACCGCGCCCAGCCTCTTCCTCGGCCAATGGTTCAGCTTCGGCGGTCGAATAAACGGCTGGCCGGCGTTACTCGTCTCGGCGCTGGCGTTCATGCTGGTGCTTTACCTTGCGTATGAATTGTTCAGCACGCTCAGCCGCAACGTGATGGAGCGCGTGGCGCAGCGGTTCATCCTTGAGCTGCGCAACCGTGTCTACCGAAAACTTCAAAGCCAGTCGCTGGCTTACCTTCAGCGGCAGAAAACCGGCGACCTCATGAGCCGCGCGATGGGGGATGTGGATGAACTGCAATCGTTCACGGTCAACGGCATTGATGTGATCATCGGCGAAGGAATCATGTGGTTTGTGACGGTTGCAGTGGTGATGGCGCTCGATTGGCGCGTGGCGACGGCGTCGCTGGCGCCGCTCGTCGTCGTCTACCTTCTGCTGAAAGTCTTTAACCGCCGCGTGGCGCCGATTTACAAAGCGGCCCGCGATCGCGCCGGCGATGTAAGCACGCGGCTGCAGGAGAACCTTGCCGGCGTAACGGTGATCAAAATCTTCGGCCGCGAAAAGCAGGAGGCCGCCCGCTTCCGCGCCGCCACCAGCGGGTATTACGATCAGCAGATCAAAGCGATCAACGCCCGAAGCCTCTTTTTCCCCTTCAGCCGCGCCGCCGGCTTTCTCACCAATGTCAGCATGCTCGGCGTGGGCGCGTATCTCATTCTGACCAACGGCGGGTTTACGGTGGGCAAGCTGCTGATGTTTCGCGCGTACTGGTGGCGGCTCTTCGGGCCGATCCAAACGCTGGCCAGAGTAAACGACATGGTGCAGCGCGCCATCGCCGCCGCCCGGCGGATTTTTGAAGTGCTTGATGCACATGATGAAATGCCCGATGCCGCCGATGCGCGGCGCGTCGACGAAGTACGCGGTGATTTGGAGCTATGCGATGTGACTTTCAATTACGGGAATGAACCACAGAGGGCACAGAGCACACAGAGAGAAGAATCTGATAGTACCGCTCCATCGAGCAATAACGTAGTAGCGACCGCCGATTCTCATCTTCGTTCCACTTCGAGTTTATCTGCCTCTGTGTCCTCTGTGCCCTCTGTGGTTCCAAACGTATTGGATAACGTTTCAATCCAAATCAGCCCCGGCCAAACCGTCGCGCTGTGTGGCCCGAGCGGCGGGGGGAAATCGACGATTCTGAATCTGCTGCTGCGGTTTTACGATCCGGTGAGCGGCAGCGTGACGTTGGATGGCATTGACGTCCGCCAGATTCAGCGCGACAGTTTGCGATCACACTTTGCACTGGTTCAGCAGGAGAGTTTTCTATTCAACGAATCGATTCTCGACAATATTCGCTACGGCCATCCGCAAGCCACGATGGATCAGGTCGTCGCCGCCGCCCATGCTGCTAACGCGCACGGGTTTATCAGCGCATTGCCAAACGGCTATGCGACGTTCGTGGGCGAACGCGGCGTGCGGCTTTCGGGTGGGCAGAAACAGCGCATCAGCATTGCCCGCGCCTTCCTGGCCAACCCGAGCATTCTCCTGCTCGACGAACCCACCAGCAGCGTGGAACCGGACAGCGAAGCCGCCATCATCGCGGCGCTCGATCGCCTGATGACCGGCCGCACCACCGTGCTCACCAGCCATCGTCCGAGCCTGATCAACCAGGCCGATGTGGTCTACGTCATCGAAGGCGGCCGCGTCATCGACAGCGGATCACCCAACGAATTGCGGCAACGCAGCGAGTGGTTCTCGCGCTTCATGAAGTCGGCTGAGCAGCCGCAGGAGGCGGAAGCTGTGAACTAAGCGTCCTTAAGTACGCTGGATTAACGCGATGACGGAGAGGAATGTCTGCCCCACCGGCAGATCATGAAATGACGATGCCGGTAAAGCACATC
>CAZXLA010000288.1:0-2983 GCA_964641895.1 uncultured Tepidisphaeraceae bacterium | reverse complement strand
AGCTCCGCGGGTAGGACTCGAACCTACAACAAGCCGGTTAACAGCCGGCTGCTCTACCATTGAGCTACCGCGGAATGAGCGATACGAGGCTGCGAGAGCGCCCGCAGCGCAGGGTCAGGGAATGTACCCCACCCTTGGCGCGAGTCAAGGCGCACCACTGTGCCGACCCATAATCTGTGATAGCCGGGCCGATATAGATTATTTTGATGCGCGGGACGGATTAATTTCCGTCGGACGGCTTGGTCGTCGCGCCGCGGTTGGCTTTGCGGGCGGCGTTGCGCTCTTTATTCGCTTGTCTCTTCTCGGCGGCCTGCTTTTCCAGTTCGGCTTTGTTTTCGTCGGACAGCACCGCAAAGATGGCGGCTTCTTCGTCGTCGCGGAGCTGGCTCATTTTTTCGACGAAGTCGGCGTGAATCTCCGATATCTTTGCCCTTTGCTCTTCGGTGAGCGTGGTTAAGTCGGCCCACGGTTTGACCAGCCGCTGCTTCTTGGCCTTCTCGACTTTGGCCTCTTTCTTGTCGCCGCCGGCGGGTTCCTCGGCGCGAACGGGGACGGCGGCGATGAGGCCGAGAATGACAATCAGACCCAATAGCTTCTTCATGTGATATCTCCTTCCCCCTCGCGACCATCGGAGTGGGCTACTGTGATTGTAACGCTGCCCACCGCTGATCGTGTGGATAACCTGATTTCGCGACAGGCGCGGGCTATCGTCGGGGTAGGCATCCCGGGCTGAAGATCCCGGCTTGGGGTGAACCTAAAGAAACCCAAGTTCAAGCATGGCGACCTCACTCATGCGCGATTTATCCCAAGGCGGGTCCCAAACCAGCTCGACTTTAGCCGCGGAGATGCCATCAATGCCGGCAATCTTTCTCTGGATTTCCCCCGGAAGGGTGCCGGCGACGGGGCAGCCGGGCGCGGTGAGCGTCATGGTCACCTGAACGGCGTTTTGCTCGTCGACCTTGACGGCGTAAATGAGGCCAAGATCAAAGATGTTCACGGGCAGTTCCGGGTCGTAAACGGTTTTCAGCGCGTCGATGACACGCTCGCGCAGGGCACGCTGGGCGGGAGAAAGCGATTCGTCGAGCGATTCGTCGAGCGATTCATCGAGCGATTGATCGGGTGCGTCGTTGACACGGGTGCGAACGGCAGAGTTCGTGTCGCCCGCGGGCTGCGGCGGGCGTTGGGCGGCGAACTCGGCGCGCATTTGTTCGGCCTTGTTGCTGTTCGGCAGCACGTCGAGCTTGAATTTGTGGGGTTGATCGCTCATTGACGCTTACACTTCCTTTGTGGCGATGTCGGTGGCGAGTTGGCGCAGCCTGGCAACCAGGCTGCCCAAGCCGTTGCGTCGCTGCGTGGTGATGAACTGATCGAGGCCAATGCGTCGGAAAAATGCTTCGACATCAAACGCCCGAACGTCATCGGCGCGCTGTCCGCTGAAGAGGCGTTGCATGATTGCAATCAGCCCGCGGACGATATCGGCATTGGCGTCGGCGGCGAACTCCAGCACGTTGGTCGATCCGGGCTTGGCTCGGCCGATCACATACACTTCGCTCATGCAACCGGGCAATCGCTGCGAAATCGCCTTGAGTTGGCCAAACGATTTGGGCAGCCTGTCGCCCAGATCAATCACAAACTGACTTCTGCCCGCGGCATCGTCAAACAGCGCGATATCTTCCGCCAGCGCGTCGGCCGCGGCTTTGGGCGATTCGGCGCTGCGCGGCGCGAAAGAGATCGCATTAATCATCTGCGGCGACGCCATCGCACACGCCGGCGGCGCGGCGGCGGCCGGCTTATGGTTCTTTGCAATCCACTTGAGAATTTCCACGAGCGCGTCAACCTCCTGCTTGGTATTGTAGAACGCAAACGACGCGCGCACCGTGCCTTCGACGCCCAGCCGTTTCATGAGCGGCATGCAGCAGTGATGCCCGGTGCGAACCGCGATGCCGGCTTCATCCAGCTTTACACCGATATCGAGCGCCGCCACGCCATCGAGTAGAAAGCTGATGACGCCGGCTTTGCTGGCCGCGGTGCCGATGACGCGAATGGTGGGCACTTCGTTTATGCGGGCCGTGGCGTATTGCAGCAAGTCATGTTCATAGGCGGCAATGTCGGCCAGGCCGATCGATTGCACGTAATCAATCGCCGCCGCCAGGCCGATCACGCCGGCGATGTTGGGCGTGCCGGCTTCAAACTTGTTGGGCAGCGCGGCGTAAGTGGTCTTCTCGAACGAAACGGTCTCAATCATATCTCCGCCGCCCTGGTAGGGGGGGAGGGCATCGAGGACGGCTCGTTTGCCGTACAGCACGCCGACGCCGGTGGGGCCGTAGAGCTTGTGGCCGGAGAAGACGAGGAAGTCGCAATCGAGTTGTAGAACGTCGGTTACGCCGTGGGCGATCCACTGGGCGGCATCGACGACGAAGACGGCGTTGGGGGCGTGCCGGCGCGTTAAGCGAATCATCTCTGCAATCGGATTAATGGAACCGAGTGCGTTGCTGACCCACGAGATGCTGACGGCTTTCGTTTTAAGTGAGAGCCGCTTGGTGAACTCATCGATCAGGATCTCGCCGGCGTTATTGATCGGCGTGGCAATCACCTTCGAGCCTGTGGCCTGTGCAGCAAGTTGCCAGGGGACGATGTTACTGTGATGCTCGAGTTCGGAGAGGAGGACTTCATCACCCGTGCTAAGCCGCGAGCGGCCGAGGCAGCTTGCGATCAGGTTGATCGAGTCGGTGGTGCCGCGCGTGAAGATGCACTCTGCTGCATCGCGCGCGTTGATGAACTTGCGAACCGTTTCACGAGCTTGTTCATAACCATGCGTGGCACGCTGGCTCAAAGTGTGGACGGCGCGATGGATGTTGGCGTTGTCGTGTTCGTAATACTGTCTCTGCGCTTCGATGACGGCGCGCGGCTTTTGGGTGCTGGCGGCGTTGTCGAAGTAGATCAGCGGCTTGCCGTGAACAGTTTGCGCGAGGATGGGGAAATC
>CAZXLA010000287.1:0-3046 GCA_964641895.1 uncultured Tepidisphaeraceae bacterium | reverse complement strand
GACTGCTGCAATCGGCGCATCTCCGCAATGATCTTCAAATGCCCGCGATGCACGCCATCGTAGTTGCCGATGGATACGGCGCACCCGCGGCGAAGCGATTTGAGTCCTTCGATTCCACTGAAGACTTGCATAGGGGTGGCACAGACATTCCTGTCTGTGTCTCCGGGTTTGGCGCTCGAATCGGAGACACAGACAGGAATGTCTGTGCCACCGAACTTATTTCACCTCAACATCCACCCACACCAGCCGATGATCGCTCGACGCATTCTCCTTCACCAGCCGGTACAGCGGATCGCCTTCGGCCGGCCAGAACACCCCTCCGCCGACAACTTTCATGCCGCGCGAAGGCAGCACATAATCGCACCTGAGATTCCCGGGAGCGTTGCCGCTGTCAGAAAAATCCGCGGTGTCGTTTCTTGGATCTGATTTATGGTGCGTGTTGTTGCCGCCCTGCTGCGCCGTCGCGTTGATCGCGCCGTCGCTGGCGGGCACGAACGACGAATCGACGCGCGGATGATCGAGCAGTTGCTGAATCGATCCGGGCACGCTGGCGCCGTCTTTCGGGTCGGCGTTGAGATCGCCCATGATGACGAACCGCGCCGGCGGCGCTGGGTACTCGATGCGCCCGCCGCGGAACCCGCCCTGCAGGGTCGTTTCGAATGAGTTTTGCGCAGGCTCGGGCCCCACCGCCCGCGCGCCGCCGCTGATGTACGCCGCCGCCGCAGTGCCGGTGAGATAGTCTTTCCACAGGCGAATTTCATCGTGGTTGCGTTTGCCGTTGCGATCTTCTGCCCCGTCAAACGCCGGCGGGGTCGGGTGGCTGACCAGCAGGTGAACAATCTTCCCGCCGTTTACGCTGCTGGCGATGGGAATATCCCAGTGCGCTTTGCTGGAAAGAGGCAGAGTCGCCAGCGCCGCGTCGCTGTACCACGGCGAACCACTCTCTTTAATTGGAAGCATCGCGCCAGGTATGTCGCGCCAGAGCAGCCGTCGCAGCGAAACGAGTTGATCGTCAAGGATCGGATATTTGCTCAGCACCAACATGCCATATTGTCCGGGAAACACGCCAAACCCCAGCGAATCGCCGCCGTAAGCGCGGGTGCCCGGTTGTGTCGTGGCCTTTCCGTCGCCGTCGAGGTCTTCGCCACTTGATACGCCGGTGTTGACCGGGCCGGCATACCAGAATGCGTAATGAATCGGCTCGGTGCCGCTTTGACTCTTGGCGAGATAGTTCTGCTGAAAAAGCCTTGGCGCCTCGCCGGCGGGGTCGTAGTCGAATTCGTTGATCAGGATAACATCGGGCCGGGCGCGTTGAATAATCTCGGCGACGGCGGCAATTTGCGGGTCGTCGCCGCTTCGCAAGTCTTCGATCAGCTTTCCGTGCACGTCACGATTCAGCGAGGCATTGAAGGTGGCAAAGCGGATTGTTGGCGACTTGGCGCAACCCACGACCAACAACAGGAGAATTGAAACACGAAGAAACGAAGGAACAAAGAAATGATTTAACCACAGATGAACACGGATGAGCACAGATCGACATCGCGGAATGAATCTGTGTTTACCCGTGTTCATCTGTGGTTCCACCTCTTTCATCACATGTTGGCCAGTGCCTGGATTGCAATCTTCACATCCCCGACTCGATCACTCCCTGCCTCGCGCTCAATCACCAACGGCCCGCGATAGCCCACGTCGTCCAAGGCGTGCAGGAATTCTTTCACCGGCACTTCGCCTTGGCCGAACGGCACCTCGCTGCCCCACTGAGTGCCGGAGTGGTCGCTGGCGAGGGCATCCTTGATATGCACATGCCAGATGTGCCGGCCGACTGTCTTAATCGCTTCGATCGGATCGCCCGCGCCATACAGAATCATGTTAGCCGGATCAAAGTTGATTCCGACGTTGCGGCACCGGAGGTCGTTGAGAAATTGCAACAGTTCGCTGGCACTCTCCTGCCCGGTTTCCATCAGCAGAGAAATGCCGCGGGAAGCGAGTTCTCCCGCGATCTCACCCACTCTTTGCACCATCACGGCATAATTGGGATCGCTGCTCATCGGCACGAAGCCGATGTGCGTCGACAGTTTTGATACGTTCAACGATTTGCTCAAATCGGCTGCAGTCAGCGTTTCGGCGCAGCGGCGATCCCATTCTTCGTTCGGAACGTATCCCCCACTGCGGCGGATCGATGCGATCGTGGTGTAATCTTCGCCGGCGAAGCTGATCATGGTCGCGGTGAGATTCAGCCCGCTGGCGAGAATGGCATCGATCATCGAGGCTTGTTTCGCCTCATCCGCTTCGACAAAGTCCGCCAGTGCAAGCTGAACGTGGGATAAGCCGACCTGCCGCACCTTTGCTGCCAGGTCTTTCACGTCGTCGGGCTTAAGCGACCAACTGCACACGCCGATATCATGAGGGTCAATCTGCATCTCTCGTCCTTCAAATCATGCGCCCACAAACTTACACGAATGCACACGAATCAGAAATATCAATTCGTGTTCATTCGTGTTGATTCGTGGGCGCGCGTCCCTGCGTCACTTCGTTTGCCTGATAGTTCAAGAATCGCGTTTTCATCCACCGCACCGCCAGCAGATCGACAAACGCGCGTACCGCGCGATTGCGAAAGCCGTACTTCGCGGTTCCGGCAAACCGCTGGCTGTGCTTCACCGGCGTTTCGTAGCATGTGTAGCCACGCATCTTCACCAGTGTGGGAAAGAAACGATGCGCCCCGTTGAACAGCTTCATACCTTTGATCGCATGGGCGCGGTAGAGCTTGAGCGAACTGGCCGAATCGTTCACCGTCTCCTGACTGATCCAGTTGCGGATTCGATTGGCCTGGCGGCTTTGCCAGCGACGGAAATTGCTGTCCTGACGGTCTCTGCGCCAGCCGGTGATCATGTCGACATTTTTTTCGTCCAATAGCGGAATGAGTCGGGGAATTTCCTCCGGATCATTCTGCAAATCGGCGTCGATGGTGGCGATGATCTCGCCGCGGGCGGCTTCGAAGCCGGCTTCGAAAGCGGCGCTCTGTCCGCCGTTGCGGGCCATGTGGATC
>CAZXLA010000286.1:0-3062 GCA_964641895.1 uncultured Tepidisphaeraceae bacterium | reverse complement strand
TCGCGACGCTTTTCGTCGGTTGGGAATTCGCCGGCAATGGTAGCGAACACTGTTCAGGTTGCATCTTCAATTTGCATCGCCGCGGCGAATCGCCATACTACGCCGTAGCCGCAAGCATGGATGCGTCGGGGAAGACGACGCGGCTGCAAGTAAACTTTTGATGAAGTTCCCCTGACGGATCCGCAATTAGCCATTTCTCAACTACGCATGGAAACGCTTCCCGACAGTAACGGTGCTCGGCCGGTGGCCGAGCAGATGGGCACAATAAACACACTAAATGATGCGGCGGCGATCCTCGCCGACCGCGAGCGCCGGCGAGAACACCGACGGCCGGGAATCGCCCGAGCCACGCTCACCATTCTCGACGGCACCGCCGCCGGAAACACGCACGACGTTTTAACGCGTGACCTATCTCACAGCGGCGTGTCGTTCCTGCTGCGCGAAGGGTTGGCGGTCGGTTCGACGCTCAAAGTGGCGATGCAGAACGGCAACACCACCAGCTATGTGGCGGAAGTGATCCGCTCGCGCCCGCTGAGCAACGGCAAGCACGAGATGGCGGTGATGTTTCGCAGGCCGCAGTAATCAAGCCACTCGTGAAACGAAAAAACGGGCGAGTAAGCGTATCCCCATCGGGTGCCACGACTTGACTCTCAGGCTCTCAGGTCAAGTCGTGCCGCAAATGGCGCGTTTGGCGCTCGCACGATTTAGCCTGAGAGCCGTGTCGTGGCACCCGCATTATTAAATACGCGAACGTGCTTACGCGCTACTTCTCTTTCCCCAGTTTCGTCAGAATCGAATCAATCCGCTGCTGCGCCTCAAGCGGTTGTTTGGCGCGAAGTTCTTTTAACACCGGAATCACCACATCCCCCAACGCCACCAGCTGCGCCTCGGCTTGCTCGCGGGCGGGAAAATCGTCGGCACCCAGTTCACCCACGAGCTTTTGAATATTCTCTACCGCATTGCCCGACGGCATCGGCTGAGGCTGGGCGTATTCTTCCAGCAACGGCAGCGGGACCGATAACTTCACGTCGCCGGCCAGTGTGCAGGCGAGCAGGCCGTCGCGCAATTGGCCGCTGACGGTGGTTTGATCCCACAGCGTCACCTGCACATCAAACCCGCTTTCTTTCAGCGGCGTGATAGCGGTGATTTCGGTCGCTTTGAGCGTGAGCGTATCGAAGGCGGTATCGAGCTTCAATTCGCCCTGCAGCGGCGCGACGAGCTCATCGCCGCCGGACAGCAAAAGCGTGGGCGCGTCGGCGGCGGGCTCGGGTAAATCGGCTTGCATTTGAAGCATCGCGATCGCGCCGACGGGCAGCGAAATCGCCTGCCCCGTCGCGGCAAGTTTGAACGACACTTGATCGGTCTGCAGCAGCCCGCCAAACCTGCTGCCGTCGGTCAGCGTGGCAACATGAACGGCCGACTCGGTGCCCTGCAAATCAATGGCGGCGAACTTCGCCAGCGGCAAACTGATTTTGCCAAAGCGCGTGAGGATTTCGATCGGTTCGGGCGGCGGCTCGAACGCCAAACGATCGCCGCTGCGCAGCACGATCATCGGCTTGCTAAACGCGATGTCGTCGCTATCGCCGACGAGCTTGCGATACCCGAGCCGCGCCACCTGCGACAGCGGCACGGCCGTCGTCTGGCCGCTGGAAAGCTGGATGGAAATCGTCTCGGCCTGCAGCGCGCCGCCGATAATTTCGCCTTCGCGCGTCACCAGCAGTTGCCGCGGGCGAAATGAGCCGGCGGTGATCATGCCAATCACCCGGTCGGCAGGCAGATCGATGATGCCGAAGCCGGTATCAATTTTGTAGCCTTGCGCCGAGAGCGTGCCGCGCAGTTGGTCGCCGGTGCGCAACTCGACAATATCGAGCGAATCGCCGCGAAGTAACTCGCGTTCACCGAGCATCATGCCGGTGGCGCGGAAATTGATAATGAGCTTGCGCACGTCGGCCGTCACGCCCGCGAGCAGAGTTTGCGTCTTCATATTCTTAACGAAATTTTCCGCGGCCTCATTCGATGGGTGGACCCCGTGGATATGCACGATCGCCGCCTGCCCGTTGGCGGGCACGGGAATGGTATACGTCGCCTGCACAAAGCTGTTGCCCTGCTGCCAGTTGACCTGCGGCGAAAACTTGGTTCCCGGCCCTGCCCACAGTTCCAGCACCGATTGGCCGTTGCCGGTTTGCGCGACCCACGCCATGTTGGCGTCGGGCTTCTTCGGGTCGGCGATTAAGTCGCCGCTGTTCACGCCGAAGTTCAGCGACGTTTGCATCATCACCTGCAACTGCTGCTCGGCGGCGTTGCGGTTGCTGAAGATATCGATGTAGCGGATATAGTTCTGCTCGCGATCAAACGCGATCCGCCGGGTGAACGTTACGCCGCCGGCTTGAAGGGCCTCCAGCACAAGCTCGCCGGTTTTGGCATCGAGCGTGCCGCGGTTGAAATTGCCCTGCACCCCCTGCCCGTTGATGGTGAGGTTGGCGGCCTGCCCGAACAGCGGATTGTTGCCCTGATGCTGCAACCACCCGCCTCGCTGGATGATCCATTGCACGTCACCAGCGTTAAAGGTGTAAGGCAGGTTGATCCCGCCCGGGCCGAGGGGTTGCTTCTGCGCCAAAGCCGACGAGGCAAAGGCCGACAGGAAACATGCCATTACAATTCTGATCAACATCGTCGGCCTCACTACTTTCTTTGAGCCGCATTCTCTTCGCCGCAGATTAACGCAGATGGACGCAGAGCGATTCCCTTATCATTACGAACGGCACTCGAGTTGTCATCCCGAACGCCACTCTGGGCGGACCTTGCCTTTCCAAGCATGCCGGTTCACCAAAGAATACGACAAATTAGCACGCTCCGACATGCAGGTCCCTCGCGGGTAAACTTCGAGATGGCAGGTTTGTGCGCAGTTCAGGTCAGACCCGTATCACACCTGCGCCAGCGCCTTCTTCACCGCCGGCGTGATGGTTGACCATTTTACTTCGGGCTGCTTGTTGACCGTGACGAAATCACCCAGCAGCAAAACGCTGGATACGCCGTTGATTTCGAACAAGCGTTTCGCCACC
>CAZXLA010000285.1:0-3064 GCA_964641895.1 uncultured Tepidisphaeraceae bacterium | reverse complement strand
ATTTCTCATCATGAAGCTGCGGAAGCCTAAACCAGTTCGCAAAGCGCCCGTGTCCCGACAGGCGGATACACGAAATAATGCGCGCTCGCTGAAGCTGACCGCGAATCGCATGCCACCCCAAGGCTGGTATGACGAAACCGTGAACCCTTTCGAACCGACCAGGAAATCGGATTGCGATGCCTTAGGCAACCGTGAAACGAATCGAAGAAAGACTCTGAAACTTTTGAAGCCGCACGTTTAGTCGATATGCTTCCGCACCATGATCCTCTCGGCCGCACCCGCGATTTCGCCGGGCACACTCTTTGAACGGTCACAATCGTTTGTTGGATTGCTGGCATTCATCCTCATCTGCTTCCTGATCGGCCGCTTGCGCGGCGTTCGATCCTTCCCCATGCGCGTGATAATCTGGGGATTGATCCTGCAGTTTGGGTTCGGGGCAATCGTGGTGTTCAGCCCGGAATTATTGCGTGTCGTGCAGGACGCGATCCAGCAACTGCTCGATTTCTCCAATGCCGGCGCGAGGCTCATCTTCGGCTCGCTGATCGATTGGGTTGTGCCCGCCAAAGATGCTGATGGAAAAACGGTCGGTGTGGTGATGCTCGCGGCCAGCTTCGCGTTTTCCGTGCTGCCGACCATTATCTTCGTCTCCATGCTGACCGCGATTCTTTATCACATCGGTTTGCTGACTTGGGTGGTTCACGGCCTGGCATGGATCATGCGCCGGACGATGAAATGCAGCGGCGCCGAAACGCTTTCCACCGCGGCCAATATTTTCGTTGGCCAGACCGAAGCGCCACTGATCGTCCGGCCGTTTCTCGCCGGTGCAACGCAAAGCGAATTGATGGCGATCATGGTCGGCGGGTTTGCCAATATTGCCACCGGCGTGCTCGTGGTCTACACCGATCTGCTTAAAGACTACGTACAAAACGTCGGCGGACACCTGGCGGCGGCGTGCTTTATCAGCGCGCCGGCGACGCTGATGGTAAGCAAGCTGATCATGCCCGAAACCGCCACGCCGCACACGGTTGGCGGGGTTGAGTTCAAGGTCGAGCGTGCCGATGCCAACTTGATCGACGCCGCCACGCGCGGCACCAGCGAAGGCCTGGCGCTGGCGGTGAATGTGGGCGCCATGCTCATTGCATTCACGGCGCTCGTCGCACTGATCGATGCGCTCATCGGCGGCGTCGGTGGCTGGTTTGGAGTGCCGGCGCTTTCCCTCGAGCGCATTCTCGGTGTCGTCGCCGCGCCGCTCGCTTGGTTGTGCGGCATTCCCTGGCCCGACTGCCCGAAAGTCGGCGGGCTGATCGGTATGAAAACTGTCCTGAACGAATTTATCGCCTATAACGAAATGGGCCAGCAGTTCCGCGCCAACCCGTCCTACCTTTCGCCGCGGTCGGCGCTGATCGCCACATACGCCTTGTGCGGCTTCGCCAACTTCGCCAGCGTGGGCATCCAAATCGGCGGCATCAGCGTGCTCGCGCCCACGCGACGGAAAGACCTGTCTAGAATCGGCCTGCTCGCAATGCTCGGCGGGGCGATCGCTACGATGATGGGGGCGTGCGTGGTAGGTGTTCTAATTTAGCGGCGATGCGCGAGAAACGGCGTAACGATTGACGAATTAACGATTAACTAAGACGGTTTATCTGCGTCTCTTTAATCGTCAGTCGTTAATCGTCAAAGCGGGAAGGAGTGAAAGAGTGCCGATGCAACCCGACTTCGACCTCGCCGCAATTCTGGACGATATCTGGTCGCGCCTCGTCGCCGGGCAGAACGATCGGGCGCATCCGTTTTATCTGCCGGCGGTGGCGATAGCAGGCGTTGATGGCGCGCCCACGGTGCGTACGGTGGTGCTCCGACAGGTTGATCGCGGGGCGAGGCTGCTGGCGTTCCAAACTGATTTCCGAAGTCCCAAGTGTGCGGCGATACGCGCCAATCCTGCCGTCGTATTGCTGTTTTATGATGGCGTGTCGCGCATTCAAGTGCGCGCGAAAACGATCGCAACGCTTCACCATGATGATGACATCGCCCGCGCGGCGTGGCTGGCCGTTTCCGAAAGGAATCAGATGAATTATCGAAGCCCGTATCCACCCGGCACAGTCATTCCGGCGGTGGATTGCAGCCCGACACATTCAAATGAACTGAGGATCGAAGCGGGGCGGGAGAATTTCGCAGTCGTCCATTGCGCGGTGATCGAATTTGATTGGCTTATGCTCCATCCGCAAGGCCACCGCCGAATTCGCTTCAAGTTTTCCGGCGGCGCGGTGACGAACGAGTGGCTGGTGCCTTGAGTTTGGGCGCGACGAACTTGCCCGCCACAAAGTCGCCGCTCTTTCCGCCGGTTTTTGCAATCACGCGGATGCCGTGGATAAGCATTGTTTTGTCGATCGGTTTGCACATGTCAAAAATTGTCAGCGCCGCGACGCTGACTGCCGTGAGGGCTTCCATTTCCACACCGGTTTTTCCGGTGATGGTGGCGGTGGCGCGAATGTGGATGTCGACTACTTCGCCTTTTTTCGCGTCAAGCTGCGGGAAATTGAACTGCACATTCACGCTCTCAATCGGCAGCGGATGGCAAAGTGGAATGAGTTCGCCGGTGCGCTTGGCGGCCATGATTCCCGCAAGCCGCGCGGCGGCGAGGACATCACCTTTGGGGTTTTCGCCGTTGGCGATCGCTTCGAGCGTCGCCCATTGCACGCGAATGAACCCCTCGGCCGTCGCCGATCGTGCGGTGGCGATCTTGCCGCCGACATCAACCATCCGAGCGCGGCCGGCAGAGTCGAGGTGTGTTAGTCTGGGCTTCAAAGTCACCATCCTTTTGCGCCAAGCGCAAGCCATGCCGTAAAAATCAACGCCACCGCCGCCCCGCCGATGAGAAGCCACAGCGGCACATGCCGCGGCGCGTCTTCAACGCTTAAGTATTGGCCGCAATGGTGGCACCACTCCGCCTCTTCGCTGATCACCTTGTGGCAGTGCGGACACTCGTCGAGCGCCGGGCCGTCGGGGTCGGCGTCCATATCTTCTTCGCGAGGGAGGTCGCGGTCGGCCAGATCGTCGGATTGATCTT
>CAZXLA010000284.1:0-3085 GCA_964641895.1 uncultured Tepidisphaeraceae bacterium | reverse complement strand
CTGGTGCGCAATTTTTCGACCGTAAGCTTGTTGGCTTCAATTTTTGATAAGTCGAGAATGTCATTGATGATCGCCAGCAGGTGTTCGCCGTTGCGTCGGATGATCTGCACGCTGCGCGTGCGCTGTTCACTGGTTTGGCGGCCGTCTTGCAGGAGATCGGTGTAACCCAGAATGGCGGCCATCGGGGTGCGAATTTCGTGGCTCATGTTGGCCAGAAAAGCGCTCTTGGCGGCGTTGGCGTGGTCGGCGGCTTCCTTGGCGCGCTGCACCTGCTGCTCGGCGATTTTCCGCTGCGTAATGTCTTCAAAAAGCAATACCGCCCCGGCGTGACTCTGCACTGGAAAGCGGTTGATGCGCAGGAGATACCACGCGTCGCCCTGCTTTTCCGGCCCGGCGCATTCGATGATCGTCGAGTGCATGCGGCCGGCGAGCACTTGGCGGACGGCGCGGCCGACGTCGGACGCCTCGGTCGATCTTTTGCCCGCGGCGCGATCGCACATCGCCAGGAAATTCTCCCCCACAGCCACGCGCTCCAGACCGGCTTCGCTGTTGCCCGAATCGCACTTTTCCCACATGGCGTTGACGGTCAACACGAGTCCGCATTCATCGATAATGCCGATCTGCGCCGGCAGCGCGTCGAACGTCGCCTGCGCGAACTGCGTGGATTCCAGCAGCGTCTTGCGCGCCCGCTTGTGCCGCGCCGCGGTGTTATAGGTGAGCACCAACGTGCCAGCGAGCAAAACCAATTCGATCAGCGCCAATCCGACGGCCACCGTCTCAAGCTGCTGGCGAATCCGCACGACGTCGGGCGCGGGAATTATCGACCGCAACACCTGCTCGGCGGCGGCGGCGTCGCGTTCGATCTGGATCAACGACCAGCCCGTTGCCACCAGAAACAAAAACACAATCAGCGCCGTCCAATGCCCACTCACCCGGCCAGAGTTTTTGTTTCCCGAAGATTTCTTCGAATTTGGATACAATCGTCAATCTCGACGTGCTGCTCCCTCGCACAGCAACCGATTTGCCGGGCTATTCATCCATCGGTTGACGCGATTACCGGCTTTGATCGCCGCTCGATTTTGCAAAATCGTTATCGGACAATCGCATGAAGGTCGTCGGCGACGCGCGCGATCACGTCGTCCCACACATCGTTTTGCGACTGCCGGTAAAGCTTCATTGATGGATACCACGGTGAGTCATCGCGATCCTGCAGCCAGCGCCAGTCGGCGGCTTTGATGAGCAACGTCCAGGTGGGCTTGCCCAGTGCGCCCGATAAATGAGCCGGGCCGGAGTCAATGGTAATCACCAGATCGAGGTTGGCGATCACGCCGGCAAGGTCATAGAAATCGGTGACCTCACTGCTGGGATCAACCAGGTTCATGCCCGCCGGAGCCGCGGCGGCCTCACTTGCCTGCGCGCCCACTTGCAGGCTGAAAAAGGTGACGCCGTCGCGTGCCAACGGCGCGAGTTGCGCCAGTGGGATTGATCGCTTGGGGTTGGGCTTGGCGTTGCCGCGCCAGAGCAGCCCGACGTTAAACCGGCCGAACCGTGAAGCCAGTTTTTCGCGCCAAGCCGCCACGTGGCTGTCGGGCAGATTGAAATAGGGAACGTTACGCGGAACGGTCGCCAGCGAAGTTTTGAATGCGTGAGGCAGACTCAGCAGCGGCGCCTGCAATTCAAACGGAGGCGCGCGCAAGCCGCCGGGAATTACTCGGCTGACCCCCGGCACGGTTTCCATGAGACGCCGCAGCGATACCGGGCACTCATAGAATACGGTTGCCCCGCGGTCGGCCAGCAGCGGGAGGTAGCGGGCGAACTGGATGTTGTCGCCGTAGCCTTGTTCGGAGTGAATAAGAACGGTCCGGCCCGTCGCATCCCCGCCGACATAGCGGGGCTGGGTGAACTCGCGTTCGGGGGTGGTGAAATCTTTGCACTGCCAGCGCCACTCGTACTCGGCGAAGCCTTCTTCGTAGTTGCCGAACGCCAGGAGGCAAAGCGACCGATGCCCCCGCGCCGCCGGGTCGTGCGGCTTGGCCGCCAGCGCGCGTCCCGCCGCCGCCAGGGCTTGGGCGTATCGGCCGGCCTTGCTGTAGCTGCCCGCCAGTGAGCATTGGGCATCGACGTGTTTCGGGTCGGCCGCTGCCGCTCGTTCGAAGGTGGCCAGCGATTCGTCGAACCGATCGGTGCGCTCGAGGATCGATGCCAGGTTGCCGATCGCCAGCACGAACGTCGGGTCTAAATCGATCGCGCGACGATAGTGCGGCTCGGCTTCGGCGAGCCGGCCGGCGCGGTCAAGAATCCAACCCATGTTGTTGTGGGCCTCGGCGCGCTGCGGCGCGCGATCCAACGCTTTGGTGGCAGAGGCGATGGCGTCTGCCACGCGGTTCAGGGTGATCATCGCCACGGAGCGCCGGCCGAAGCACTCGGCGTCGTTGGGGTCGATCTTCAGATGATCGTTAAACGCCGTCACCGCGCGCTCGAAGTACCGCAGCTCCGCCAGGCTCACGCCCAGCAGCATATGCGCGCGGGGATGCTCGGGCTGAATCTGCACCAGCCGCTGCAACGCACGCGCGGCAAGATCGTGTTTGCCGGCGGCAACGAGCATTGTCGCCAGGTTGGAAAATGCATCGGGATGGTTCGGCTCAAGCTGCGCCGCGCGATCGAAGCACGCCAGCGCGTCATCAAGCCGTCCGGCGGCGCGGAACACGTGGCCGAGGTTGTTAAACGCCGCGAACCCGGGGGCGACCTGCAGCGAGCGCTGAATCAGATCATGCGCTTCCTGCAACTTGCCCTGCTGAAGCGCGATCACACCAAGGTAGTGCAGTGCGTCGCCCTGCTGGGGCTGCTGTGCTAATACTTGCTGCAACAGCGTTGCCGCCGGCGCAATCCGGCCCTGCTGGAGGTGGCTGATCGCCTGCTCAAGCGCCTGTTGCATTGTTAACGGCGGCGACGGCATGGTTCCCGGCAACCTATCGGCCCCACACGCGGCGATCAACAGATCCGTTCCACGCCTTTTATTACCCAATCGAGTGGCGGCGGCCGATTTCTCCCCCTCCTGGTACTCCGGGAGGGGGTTGGGGGGAGG
>CAZXLA010000283.1:0-3252 GCA_964641895.1 uncultured Tepidisphaeraceae bacterium | reverse complement strand
GTTTCATGGCGGTTGCGGCGGTGTTGATGCTGACGGCGACGCTGGGCCTGGTGATCTATTCGGTGCTGCCCAGCGGCAAAACCGGCGGCGATTTGGCGGCGGCGTTGGAGCGATCGGAGTCGGCCGCTTTAACCGATGCCATGCCCGCGCCGACCGAAACGCGCGTGGCGCGATCCGACGCTCGACCGTCGGCGACGGATGCCGACGTGCGCGACCGCGCCATTGCCGCGGCGACCGATGCGATTCGCGGCGCTGCAGGCGGAACAGCCGGCGGCGAGTTCGCGCGCATGGCTGAGCCTGATGTGGCGCATCCGGCCGTTCCGGACGCTGCGCTGGCGATGGGCGGCGGCGCGGTCGACGAAGTTGCGCCGGTCATCGTCCTGGCAACCGATGATCGGGCTGCGACGGAAAGGGATCTGTCCGCCGTGCTGTTGGATAATCGTGTGGTCTATGAGCAGGTCGCCTTGCCGGCCCTTGGGGCGCGCCGGTTTGCCGACGCGGGGGCGCGCGAAGAGGCGGGCGAATCGATCTTTGTTGCCAAGAAAATCACCCGGGCGCAATACCAGGCAATCGAACAGGCGCTTCAATCGCCGGCACGGGCCCGCAAGCAAGCGGTGGCGCAGGCGACACAGCAGCAGTACCAATCGTTCCGGCAAGGGTACGGTGTCGCGAAGGACGAGTTGGGTGCGACGGACGCGGCCAAGTCGGGTATTGGCGGGGTGCTGGCGAAAGAGGATGCGGCAACGAGCGCCGAAGGTCAGGCATCGCAGCAAATGGGCGCGGCAGCGAGGCCGAATGGCGGTAACATCACCGGCGTGGCGATGGATTCGGCAAAGTCGGCGGCGTCCCAGCCGGCCGATGTCATCGCCAGCGGGGACAAGCTCAAGGTGGAATTTCCTGGCATGATGCAAAGCAACGTCGGCGGTCCACAAACGGTTGAGGTGGGTGCTGATGGCTCGATCCAGATTGCGCCGCTGGAACCGATCGCCGTCGCGGGCCTGACCACCGACCAAGTGCAGCAAAAGCTCGCGGGCCTTTTCGGAGAAGGCAAAGTTTCGCCGTCGGGGCCGATTGTCGTGGAAAGAGAATTGAGCGAAAACGAAGCGCTGGGGAAAGAAGCAGAACCGCTTACCGATGTGGTGATTGTGGTGCGATCGTCAAACTTTGAAGAAGCCGCGCCAGCCACCCAGCCGGCGGGGGAGATGGGGTTGCCGTCAGCTGCGCCCGCCACCGCGCCGGCGACTCCCGCTACATCATCAACCGCGCCCTCTTCGTATGCGCCGTCGACGCAGCCGGGCAACTGATTTAACCCGCATTATTCATAAGAACCACAGATGAACACGGATAAACACAGATGAGAAATCGACTTATGGCAGAATTCATCCCTCCTCGCCCAGCGTACTGTGCTTCGCGACGTGGGAACGAAATCGACTCAATTTAGTTTTTTATCCGTGTCCATCTGTGTTCATCTGTGGTTGCAACTCTTTCTGAATAATCCGGGTTAGCGTCGTCGCGCCCCATCACCGACACTTTTGTTTGCGAGGAATGACTGTGATTCATCCGGTCACCATTGAGAACGAGTATTTCAAGATCGACGTCTGGCCGAAGCTGGGCGGGAAAATTTCGTCGATTATTGATAAGGCCGACGGGTACGAGTTGATGTTCAACTACCCGGCGGAGTTGCCCGACGAAAGCATGTACGGCAAGCCCTACGACTCCACCTGGTACGCCGGCTGGGACGAGTGCTTTCCCGCGGTCGGAAGCGGGAATTATGTGGGGCATCCGTACGATCACATTCCTATTCCCGATCACGGCGAGGTGTATTCCATCCCCTGCACGGCGGTGCCGACCAAAGACGGCATCACGATCGTTTCGCACGGGCTGCGGTTCGGCTATCGATTTACGCGCAAGCTGCAGTTGATCGAGAACAAGCTGGTCGCCAAATACTCGGCGGTCAATCTCGCGCCGTTTGAGTTTCGGTTTGTGTGGGCGCAGCACGCGCTGACCAGTATGGAAGGCGGCGTGGAGTTTGATCTGCCCAGCGGCGCCCCATGGCGGTGGAGCCACGGGGTGGCGGGCATTGAGCACCAGAAGCCGTTTACCTGGCCCATGCTTGAAGGGCAGGGCGACCTGAGCGCGCCTGCGAAGTTGCCGGTGGAGGGGTGGAAGGTGTTCTCAGTGGATGCGATTACCGCGCCGGCGATCATTCGGTATCCGAAGCGAAAGCGTCAACTTGAAATCGCTTACACCAGCGAGAGGGTGAAAGCGTATTGGGGCCTGTGGCTGAGCACCGGAGGATGGAGCGGGCAACACCACTACGCGATGGAACCAACTTCGGGGCGGTTCGATCAACTCGATCGCTCGATTCAGGACGGAAGTGCCGGTCGAATCCCGCCGCTTGGCACGGTGGAATGGCAAACGGCGTGGACGATCGCACCGATCTAAAGTGTTGTTGCGGCATCACTTCTACCCGTCTGGATTAGCTTGCGGCGGATTACCGGGGGAACGCCGCATCCGTTAAGGGATTTCGGGCGAATATTCCTGCAAGAAAGACACTCAAGCCATAACACTCACTTGGTGGACAGCGGGAATAGTTCCACTGTTCAGATACCGCTGGCGGCGTGATGAGTCTTTCATAATATAGCCGCGAAATTTTGTGCAGAAATTTGAAATGCAAATGCGTGGGTGGCGACTTTTTTATTGTTCGCACTAACGCAGCCCGATTCCCTACCCCCCCTGAGCCCTGGCCGTCTTCCCCGCGGCCAGGGCACTTTTTTTCGCTCACTTTTTTACCGTGTAATGGCGCGCCGGAGAACCAGTTTTCTTTGCAAACAGAATGGGATACTGCTCAAGCAAAAAGTATCCGCCCAGGCCGACGGCCAGCAGGGAGAACAGCGGCAATATTCCGAGCGAGAACAGTTTGATGCAAACGACAAGGTTGAACACGGTTGCCAGCGCGGTGAAGAGAATGCCAATCGTCATCGCCGCCGCCCGCGCCGCCGGGCGGTGGGAGCGCAGGCACACGAGCATCGCCATCGCATCGACAATCGCCGATAAGCCGAAGAGGAACATGCCGCAGTCGGTCCATGCGGTGGCGCCCTGAAGATCCCAGTAGCCTACGGGTTGGCCCGCTTTCGGGCCGACGCTCCAAATCACGCCGGTGCTGAACGGTTGGCTGGCTGAGGTTGCGATGAGCCATCGCGCGAAAGATTGACCCATGAACAGAAAAATCACCCCGATGATGAGCGAGAT
>CAZXLA010000282.1:0-3277 GCA_964641895.1 uncultured Tepidisphaeraceae bacterium | reverse complement strand
CCGGGGCTGAAGCACCCGGCTTGTGTGTGGTTACGTTCGAGCCGCACCCGCTTACCGTTCTCAAGCCGCAAATCGCGCCGCCGCGGTTGACGCCGGTGGCGATTAAGCATCGGTTGCTCGAAGCCGTGGGGGTGACGCACCTGGTCGAGCTGCCGCCGTCGAGCGAAGTTCTAAACCTTGAAGCGCAAGACTTCTTTGCCATCCTGCGTGATGAGGTTCAGCCGTCGCATATCGTCGAAGGCCCCAACTTCAACTTCGGCAAAGCCCGCGGCGGGAACGTGCGGCGGATGATCGAATGGTCGCAAGGCACATCGATTTCTGTGCACGCGATCGACCCGGAAGAGGTGGCGCTGCTTGATCTCTCGCTGGTGGAAATCAGCAGCACACTCATCCGATTTCTACTTGCCAACGGCCGAGTGCGAGACGCCGCCATCTGCCTGGGTCGTCCCTACGCCATCCGCGGCGAGGTCGTGAAGGGTTTCCAACGCGGCCGAACCATCGGCGTGCCGACGGCGAACATGAACATCCCGGACCAACTCATCCCCGATGACGGCGTTTATGCATCGCGATGCGTGATCGACGGGAAAGCATACCCCGTCGCACTGAGCATCGGATCATTGCCCACGTTTGAGAAGCGCGCGTTTCAGGTCGAGGCCCACCTGCTCGATTTTGACGGTGACCTGTACGGCAAAACGATTGAAATCGAGTTGATTGATTACCTGCGCGAGCAGCGCAGGTATTCATCGATTGACGCGCTCAAGATTCAAATCGAACGCGATTTATTTGAAGTTCGTCAACGTGCGAAAGTGGATGCATCGCGCCCCATCGCGCAAATCGCGTAGCGCACGCGTACACTGCGCCGTTCAGCAAGTAGCGTGGTTCGTGTACCATATTCATGATGCGCGATCCCTACCAATTGTTTACTGATCAACTTTCTAAATGCCGACGAATCTTGATTACCACGCACGTCCGTCCCGACGGCGATGCGCTTGGAACCGTTGCCGCGCTTGCGATGGGTTTAAAGCAGAAGAAGATCGATAGCACGATTATTCTGCTCAGCAAGATTCCATCGAAGTACAGTTTCATCTTCGACGACAACGCATTAGCCCACATCGACGGTGCCGACGGGCTTCCAGCCAATCTTGATCTCGATGCGTTCGACGGGCTATTGGTTGCCGACACCGGAACCTGGTCGCAATTGCCCGGCATGCAGACGGTGTTCGAGAAGTGGCACAAGCCCAAGCTGGTGCTTGATCATCACCTCACCCAGGAAAATTGGGCCGACCTGAAGCTGGTCGATACGACCGCGGCGGCCGCGGCGGAGGTGGCGGCGCAGCTGTTTGATTCGTGGGGAATCACCATCGATCGCGCCATCGCGACGGCGCTCTATGTCGCGCTGGTGAGTGACACGGGCTGGTTCCAGTTCAGCAACACGCGGCCCTACACGATGCGCCTGGCCGCAACGCTCATGGAGGCCGGGGTCGATACCGATCGGCTCAACATCCTGCTCAATCAGAACGAACGCAAAGAGCGTGTGTTTTTGCAGACGCGCGCCATGCAGTCGCTGCAACTGCTGGCAGGCGATAAGGTTGCGATGATGACGGTGACAAGGGACGACTTCACCCAAACCGGCGCCGGCGTGCCCGCGACGGAGAATCTGGTCAACATTCCGCTGCAGATCGCCAACGTCGAAGCGTCACTGCTCTTTGTCGAGCCGCCCGAAGGCGGGCCGGTCCGAATCAGCCTGCGCAGCAAAGGCCAGCTTGATTGCGCCCAATTTGCCCAGCAATTCGGCGGCGGGGGGCACGCGCGGGCGGCGGGGATGAAACTATCGATGCCGCTCGAAGATGCGATTCGAGCGATCACACATAAACTAGCCGGTATTGCCTTTTAAGCCTTGCCCGAAGCGGACAGGGTCAATAAATTGACCCCGTCAGGTGAAACCCGAAACTTAGGGCCCGACGGTTGCTAATCTTTTGTTTGACCGAACTTAACGTCAACTTATAATCCCCACGTCCTCCGCGAGCCGATTCTCGCGGGCGACCCCTTTTTTCTTGGCGGAAACTACGATGGCTCGTGTCGAACTTCTTCAGGTCAGCAAGGTCTACCCCGGCGGAATCAAAGCGGTTAACGCGATTGATTTGCAAATCAAAGATCAGGAATTCGTGGTCCTCGTTGGCCCGTCGGGCTGCGGCAAATCGACCACCCTTCGCATGGTCGCGGGGCTGGAAGAGATCACCGATGGCACGATTAAGATCGGCGAACGCATCGTCAACGATGTTCCCCCCAAAGACCGCGATATCGCCATGGTCTTCCAGAACTACGCGCTGTATCCACACATGACCGTGTACAAAAACATGGCGTTCGGTCTGAAGCTGCGAAAGTTTCCCAAGGCCGAGATTGAAAAGCGCGTGCAGGATGCGGCCCGAATCCTGGATATCGGCCACCTGCTCGAACGCAAGCCCAAGGCCCTTTCCGGCGGGCAGCGGCAGCGCGTGGCGGTCGGGCGCGCGATCGTGCGCGAGCCGGCGGCGTTTTTGTTTGACGAACCGCTCTCCAACCTTGATGCCAAACTGCGCGTCACCACGCGCGCCGAAATCAAACGACTCCATCAGCGGCTGAAAACCACCACGATCTATGTCACGCACGATCAGGAAGAAGCCATGACGCTCGGCGATCGCATCGTGGTGATGAAAGACGGCGTGATCCAGCAATCCGATACGCCGCTGGTGACGTACAACTTCCCGACCAATCGTTTCGTCGCCGGCTTCATTGGCATGCCGCCGATGAATTTCTTCGACGGAATCATCAAGCCCGATGCCGGGCGGATGGTGTTCGAAGAGGGCCAACTGCTCAATGCCCAGAAAATCCAGCAGCGCAGCGACGAACCGGAAGTGATGACCGGCCAGGTCACCACCCCCGGCAACGGCTTCCGCGTGCCGATCATGGGTGAATTGGCGGCCAAACTCGGCGGGTGGACGGGCAAACACATCGTCCTGGGCATCCGCCCGGAGCACTTTCATCTCCATCAAACCGCGACGGCGAATGTGCCCGTGCAGGTGAAGGTCACGGTCGTCGAACCACTGGGCAACGATATGGATGCGTACATCGAAACCCCGCTGCACCAGCACCGCATCTGCCGCGTGGAAGCCGATCCGTCGTTGAAGGGCGGCGTGACGACGACGCTGTTCGTCGATCCGACGCGCGTCCATGTGTTTGAACCGGGCGTGGTGGGGCGCAACCTTGGGTTGGATATGGGTATGGTCAGCAAAGTTGC
>CAZXLA010000281.1:0-3368 GCA_964641895.1 uncultured Tepidisphaeraceae bacterium | reverse complement strand
CGGCCGGCGGCACGGCCTTCGTGACGTTCGGCAACACGCAGGCGGTCAGCGTGATCGGTGGTTCGGCGTTCGGCGACGCCAACGGCAACAGTTTTCGCGATGCCGGTGAGGCGCCGCTTGCCAATTGGGCCGTGTACGTCGATGAAAACAACAACGCCCTGAACGATCACGGCGAACGATGGATCACCACCGACGCTTCGGGCAATTTCTCCTTCCCCGGCCTGCCCGGCGGATCGTACCGCGTGCGGTTGATCCAGCATTACGGCTGGACGCCGACGCTCGGATCGGCCTCGGCAGTGGCCGTGGTCAACGGCACATCGGTCGTCACCGGTCTGGCGTTTGGCGCGAAGCAGAATCCTGAGCCGGCAACTTACGCTGCCGAAAGGCTGATTTCGTGGTTTCTCATCGGCGGATCGAGCACCAACGCGGCGGATCGCGGCGTGGGGTGGAACATTAAATCGCAAGGCTGGACCGGCTTCGTCAGCCAGCACGTTCAGCCGCAGATTGCCTGGGGCGTGAAGCGCATCCTGCTGCACAATCCGTTCGGCGCGATCCCTGGCGAATTTTATCAGGCCGATCAGGCCATCGAAGCGCGCGAAGCCGGGGCCAACTGGCTGCTGGATGGCTTTGTGGAAGCATGGGCGCCGGTGGTGGCCCAGGGAATCGAAGTCATTGCGTATATGGGTACGCCGATGAACGACGACAGCTTTACGGGCCTGAGCACACCGAACTGGTGGGCACGTGTTTGGGACTCGCTTGATTTGCCGATGCGCGCCGGAATGAACTTCGGGTTCGATCAGAGCCTGGCCGCCGGGCCGGGTGATCTGGATTGGGCCGCCATCGAGCAACTTCGCGTGCTCGGGCATGATGTTTATGGCGAGCCGCGGCCGTCGTCGTCTTCGCCGCACTGGCGCAGCTCGCCGCTGTTTGCCGAAGACTGGATCTGGCACGATACCAACCCTGAACTGAATCCCGATTTGATGGGTTGGGCCGCAAAAGATGCGCAGATCAGCGGTGAAGTGACGCGCATCCTGACGCGGCCGGCGGCGGGTCAGACCTGGGCCAACCAGGCTGCGTGGATGCGGTCGTACACCCGGAGCATCTTGCGGGAGGGTCACAGCGTCGCGGCGAATTTAAGCGGGCTGGTGCAACAGGGCGTGACGATGAGCAGCATTCTTGGCTGATTGATTCGGCCTATTCAAACCTGTTACGAGGCCGCGTCGGGCGTTCATTGGAGCGCGCCGACGCGGTCTGATAATTCTCATACAAGTGATCATGCCGCCCGCCCGACCGACGCGAATGCGATTCGCAGCGCGGGGCGTCGTCCGATAGCCTGCCCATCGTCCGGATCGGGGGAATTCCGCCCATTTTTCCAAAACAGCCCCAATTCAAATCGTAGGTTTCTCTCAGCGTCGCCCGAAAAGCGTTTGCGGCGGCGCGAAAGTGGATGGAGAGGAACATGCAAGCGAAGAAAACTCAAACAGCACGAAATAAGTCAATCGCCACAGCGGTCGTCGAAACGCTCGATCGGCGGCAGTTGATGTCGGCAACGATCACCGGCTTTCTGGTGGCCGACAACAATGCCAACTATTCCTGGGACACCGGCGACACCCGAAGCGTCGGCTCGCGAGCTTACCTCGACGCCAACGACAACGCGCAGTTCGACGCTGGCGAGTTCAGCGCGTTGAGCAACGACAACGGGCAGTTCCGCATCGAAGGCCTGCAAGCCGGAACGTACCGCGTGCGCCAAGTGCTGCCCGAAGGGTGGCGACAGACGTTTCCGCGCCATCGTGATCACGCCGACCTGACCGTGGCCGACGGCGAAACCCACGCCGCCGACTTCGGCCGCACGCAGGCAGTAAGCGCCGTCGCTGGCACCGTATTCAACGATCTAAACAACAACGGCACACGGGACGAAGGCGAAGCCAGCGAAGCCTACCGCGGCGTTTATTTTGACGACAACAACAACGGGCTGAATGACCTGGGCGAACGCTGGACGAGCACCGACCGCAGGGGCAACTTTGCATTCACCGGTTTGCCCAGCGGCGAATACCGCATCCGCCTGATGAGTCATTATGGTTGGACGCCCACCTTCGGCGCCGACTCGGCGATTGCGGTCGTCAACGGCAGTAGCTCCGTGTTTGGCTTACAGTTTGCCCACTACCAGGAAGCCGAGCCGGCGACCTACGACGCGAACAAGCTGATTTCATTCCTGCAGATCGGTGGTACCAATACGATCGCCGCCGATCGAAATGTGGGCTGGAACATCAAGACCCAGGGGTGGTCCGGTTTCATCAGCCAATACGTCCAGCCTCAGATTGATTGGGGTGTTCGACGCGTCATGCTTCACAACCCGTTCGGCTCACTCGAAGGCCAGCATTTCCGCGCCGATCAGGCGATTGCCGCGCGCGAAGCGGGATTGAACTGGCTGTTGGACGATTTCGTGTCGGCTTGGGCGCCTGTGATCGCGCAGGGTGTTGAGGTCGTCGCGTATGTGGGTTCGCCCATGAACGATCCAAGCTTCGACGGGCTGGACGACCGTGCGTGGTGGGATCGCGTGCTCGATGCGTTCGATTTGCCGCTGCAGGCCGGCATGAATATCGGCCTGGATATGAGCCTTGCCGCAAACCCCGGCAGCCGCGACTGGGCATTCGTTGAAGAAGTACGCACGCGCGGGTTGGACGTTTACGGCGAGCCGCGGCCGCCCGAAGATGCGTTGCATTGGCGCAGCTCGCGCCTGTTCGCCGAAGACTGGATCTGGCAGGACACCAATCCGGAATTCAACCCCGACACCTATTGGGCCGCCCGCGATTCGCAGATCACCGGCGAAGTAACTCGCCTCATCAGCCGCCCGCCGGAAGGTGAAACCTGGGCGACGATGGGCATTTGGGGCCCGGCCTATGCCCGGGCGATTATGCGGCAGGGACATGTTGCAGCGCTAAGCGTGCTCGCGCTGCTGCAGGCCGGCGTGACGTTGGACGACGTATTAACAAGCGTGCCGACCGCCGAGCGCACCGCCATTTTGCCGGCGCCTTCGAGCGATCAGACCAGCCTCCTCGCGCCGGATGCCGATGACGCGACGAACTGGTTGATCGACGAATTGAACGACACCGCGTTCGACCTCAACGAAGAAAACACCGCTTGGTCGATGGAGTAGGCCGGTGCCTGCTTGCAAATTCTGTTGAATTAAAGGGCCGATGCCAAACGTGGCATCGGCCTTTTTGTCGCTTCACCGGTCGTCCCCGTCAGCCACTCAACACACAGGCGCGCGACGATCCGGCCCGTGGGGCGCCGCGGGTTTGACCCTTCGGGCGCATCGCTTACCATCCCCGTCCGCCTCACCAACCAATCGCTGCCGAGGAGAGAGT
>CAZXLA010000280.1:0-3427 GCA_964641895.1 uncultured Tepidisphaeraceae bacterium | reverse complement strand
ACGTTGTCCCGATGCACTCTCAGCTCCCTTCCAGTAGGCTGCTGGCCAAACGGGTATTTGCCAACTTGCCGGACGTGTACTGTAACACAGTCTGTATACCTTGAGTACAAAGAAGCGCTAATTTCTCGTAAAATTTCAGGGCAATGGCATGTGCCCCAATTTACGAGCCGCGAGCGTCAGCGACCGGATGTATTTTTGCGGGAATCGGTCGCAGTGCTGCTGAAATTGGGTCGCTTACGCTCGCCGCTCGTTATTCGGGTCAAATGCGGTCGCCCTCTGCGTGACGGACGGCGGTGGAACGGCCTGTGAGGGTCAAGTCGCTTGGAGAAAATGGTGAAGTCGGTCACAAAACCGTGGCGCGGCGACGCGTATTACGTTGCGGCTCGATTATTTCGTTGCCATCCGATCAATCCTGCACCACACTTAGTCTAGTCGCTTGAAAACGTACGTCCCGCACCCATTGGCCCGCAGGCCCGGAGAACGCACACCGATGTACCGCCGTAAATTCTCATCTCGCCCGCCTTTCGGGTTCATTGAAGCGCTCGATCGCCGGCTTTTGTTCGTGCGATCGCTCGGCATCGATATCAGCGATTTTCAGGGCGATATCACCGTCGCCGAATGGCAGCAGATCAAGGCTTCGGGGAAAGATTTCGCTTTCAGCAAGGCCACCGAAGGCGTCACCTTTGATGCCGGCACCTTCACCGCCAACATCACCCGCGCCAAAACGGCGGGCGTGCTGATCGGCGCCTATCACTACGGCCGGCCCGACAACAACCCCGCCGTTGCCGAGGCCGACCACTTTATCAGCGTCATCAACCCATACCTGACCGCCGGCTATGTGCGGCCCGTGCTCGATATCGAAACCGATGCGGGCACCGTCGCCTTCATGTCCACCTGGGTGAACGACTTTTGCAACCGCGTGAAAACCGTTACTGGCATCACGCCGTTGGTTTACACCGGACAGTTTTTCGCTTCGAGCAATTTCAACAGCAGCGTGACCCAATGGCCGCTTTGGATCGCCCGCTACCCCGGCGGAACGGTCAACCCGCAGACCGATGTTCCCGGCAGCACCACGCCGTGGCCGACGTGGAACATTTGGCAATACACCGCCAGCGGAGCCGTGCCGGGCATCAGCGGCAACGTCGACTTCGACGTGTACAACGGTGACCTTGCCGCGTTCACCAGCAACTTTGTCATCAAAGCGCCGGATATCACCGTGCTGCGGAATGCCGTGGCGATCAACGACGGCGCGGCCACGCCGATTGATTTCGGCACCGTGACGCCCGGCGGTGCGACATCCAGCATCACGTTTACGGCTCGCAATGACGGCCAGCAGAAACTCACGCTCGGCGCCGTGAGCATTCCCGCCGGCTACACCATCACCGAAGGGCTTTCCACCAGCCTGCTGGCCGGCGCGATGGACACGTTCACCGTGCGGCTCGATTCGGTAGCGGCGGGGGTCAAGAGTGGGCAGATTTCATTCGGCACCAACGACACCACCGCCAACCCGTTTAACTTCGCCATCACCGGCACGGTGGGCGCGCCCGACACAACGCCGCCCGGCGTGACCGACGGCGAATTCCTCTATCAAACCGTGCCGCATCGCGTGAACGTCAATTTCAGCGAAAACGTGAGCGCGAGTCTGGGTGCCGCCGACTTCGAAGTGAAAAACCTCGACACGAATGCAAACGTTGTCGCAACGATGACGTACAACGTCGCCACCAACATCGCCACGCTGAACTTCGGCGGCACGGTGATTGACGGCAACTACCGCGTGCGTGTGATCGCCGCCGGCGTGCAGGATTCCGCCGGCAACGCCATGCTCGCCGATGCGCTGGTCGATTTCTTCCACTTCGCCGGCGACGCCGACCACGACCGCAACGTGAACCTCAACGATTTCACCGCCTTAGCCGCCGGCTTTGGCGACGTGGGCACGTTCGGCCAGGGCGACTTCAACTATAGCGGCATCGTCGATTTAAACGACTTCACGCTGCTGGCCAGCCGTTTCGGCACCAGCCTTGCGGCGCCGGCCGACCTGCCGCGCCCGCCGCTTCCGGCCTCGCTGAACAAACCGATGCTCATGACGACACGGTTGGGCTTGCTGGCGATTGTTTTCAGCGAGTCGGAAGTGACTCCAGAGTGATTTTCGTATGCGGTGGCCCCTGTCAAATCAATCGCCCGCGCCGGCATCTTGCGATGTTCGGCGCGGGCGTTAGTTTTCAAAAGGTTCATCCCACGGCAATCAAATCGCAGGACTCATTCCCTATGAGTACTGAAAACCCTGCAACTTAGCGACGCCGGCGCAACATCGTCGCGGCGCCCAAGCCCAGAACCGCCAGCGAAGTGGGTTCGGGGATCGGTGTGCTTTCCAGCCGCAGGAAGATCGTCGTGTTGGCCAGGAACGCGCCAATCGGCCCGGTAACGACCGTGCTGCCCGACACCCATTGATCGCCCGACGTGCCGACGCCAATCGGGTTGCGCACCTGCTGGCCGAGGTTCAGCGTTGTTCCGCCGCCGGTTAAAACCGTGGTCGCCGGATCATAATTCCAAGTAACCAGCAGCGGAATGCTTGGCAGTGCAATAAGCAGCCCGTTGAGTGAGTTATCCGCGAAAGAGATGCGGATTGACGTGCCGCCATCCAGACCGCCGCCGGCAAGGCCAGCCAGGTTGCTGTTGTACGTGAATCCACCCACGCTGAGCAGCGTTGCGGCGTCAAAGAACTGCACAGCGCCTGAAGCAAACGTGAGCCGCTGGCCCGCCGCGTTGAGGTTGGCGAAGTTGAAACCCATGCCCGACAGCACATTAGCGCCGTTTGGAATGAAGTTGACGTCGTCGCCGGTCAAGTCTCCCGCGTTGACGATGGTATCGGCGATCGCCTGAAGCGCGCCGTCGGCGCCGCCGGCGGGGGCGCCGGTCCAATTGCGATAGGAAGTGGCGAGGGCTTCAGGGCCGGCGCCGAGTTCCCATCCGCCGTTTTCGCCGTTATACGGGCGGACGGTTCCGGTCGGGCCGTCTTGGACATGCCAGCCGAGATCAACCACGGCGGCCGATGCGGCGCTGGCCAGCGCCGCCATCGAAATTAAGCCAAAAGTAACGTTACGCATGGGCATTTGCTCCCTGTCAACTCCCACCACCGAGAAATCGGCGGACGGAGAACCTTGAAAGTGATGTGTCCGGCCATCGGGCCGAAAACGAAGTTGAAATGTGTCACAATGTGTCAAGACGACCGCACGCTCAATGCTTGGCCGCAAGACAAAAGCTCAGTTTTTAATGCAATCTCTCAACAGAAATGCTTCGAACGACGCGACTTTCGCAGGTTGAGTCGTGCCGGTCAAGCGAAATTTTCAGGCTCTGCGGTTTCCAACGCCGCCTGCGTGAAGTTAGGCAATTTGATTCGGTTGTGCCGGAGTTCTTCAGTCGATGAATT
>CAZXLA010000279.1:0-3488 GCA_964641895.1 uncultured Tepidisphaeraceae bacterium | reverse complement strand
ACCGGCCCTTTGCTCATGAACGCTAATCCTGCCGCGAAGCCGGCGAGCGGCAGGAAGGGCCACGTTCGACTCTGGAAAATTGCTTTCGTTAGACACAGATTCGTCGCCGTCACCCACAGAGCCAGATGAATATCAGTCGTCGCCGAACGGCCATATCGGAGCAGCAAGAGCGACGATGCGCACACGACGCACGCCAGCAACCCAAACCGCGCATCGACCAGCGTGCGGCCAAGCTCGTACGTCGCCAGCACGATCAGGCAACTCATCAGCAGCGGCGGCCAGCGCAGAGCCCAGGCGAACCGGCGATAGGCCGCGTGGCGGAACGCATCATCCGGCGAATCCAGGTCAGCGATGATCGATCTCGGCACCAATGCCGCGGCAACCCATGCCGGCAGCGGCGGTTTTCGCACACGCGGCTCGCCATTGAGACTCGGAAGCAACCACGGCGAACCGGCGTGCATTTCAACAACGGTTGCGGCAAGCAGGTTCTCGCTTCCACTTGAGAACTCGAGCCAGGGAAGCGTGGGCGCGACCGCCGCGAATAGTAATACCGCAACGAGCAGGGCGAGTAAGCCATGACGAGGCAAGGAAGCGGATGGCAAGCGGGCGGGATCGATACTCATCGGCGGCGCGATATCATCGACGCATCGCCAACGACAATCAACGGATTACGCGCCAATCGCATCGCCCGGCAACTGCGTGTGGCCGGCAATACGAGCCGCGGGGTTAGCGACCGGGTGTGTTGCGGCAGGAATCGGGTCACTGACGCTCGCCGACGCTCGCCGATCGTTAAAGGCGTTTGCGGTGCCTCGCCCCGGCGCGCCGAAGCCGCTTCTTTAATGACAGCCGCGCCATGATGGCGGTGAGCAACGCCGGCACGAGAACCGCCACCGCCGCCGGCGGCAACGGGATCGGCTCGGGCCGGATGGAGGCGGCCGCAGGCGGTGATAGCGGCACTTGGTGGATCGGCGCGGCCCATGTCGGCGCCGGGAGCCACAGTTCATCCTCCGGCGGCGGCGCCGCTTCAACCGCGAACGACATCGCCGCACACTGCAACACCAGCGCAATGAGTGCGCAGGCTCGAATGGAAGCAGGCAGAAAACGCATCAAGAATGACTCTCCAAAGCGCACGATTTGAACGCCCAAGTGTGAACAGATTTTGAGCGATGAATGACTGCTGCGCGAGGAAGTTTTATGATTCTTGCTAAGGCGGGCAGGTGCACAGCGTCGGCTTATTCCGACGGTAGCGGCTTTAGCGGGGTTCAGTCAACGCCACCATCGACCGACCGGCGCCCTTGCGTGCCACGCGCTTGCGGCCCAGAGAGTCGGTTTCGGTCATCTTGCGGCTGTTGCGCTCGCCGTTGAGCAGCGCCGTTTCGATCGTGTGGCCGTTGTGGTGGGCTTTGAGCGCGTGCCTGAGGCGCGCATTGGCGAACTTCACATATTCCGCAGACTGATCGATGCCCACAAATTTACGATCCAATAACGCCGCCGACACAACGGTCGTCCCACTGCCGTTGAAGGGGTCGAGCACCACGTCGCCGCTGTTACTGCTGGCCAGGATCACGCGGTTCAGCACGCCAATGGGCATCTGGCAGCCGTGCCAACCTTCGCGCTCACGGAACGTGCCACACACTCGGCTGATGAACCACGTGTCGGAATCAGGATCAAAAAACTGCAGCGGCGCGGCCTCAAGGCCGTCGGTCGGCACATCTTTGTAGCTCGATTCAACGTACGGTGCTTCCTGCGGGCGAAGGATCCACACGTCATCGGGCAGCTTACCCTTGGGGTTGGCGCGCGAGTCGGCATACCGAGTCTGGCGCGCACTGGCGACGCGCACCGCGTCGGCGTTGAAGGTGAGGTTCGTCATCCCCGCTTCAGGCACTTGTTTCGTGAAATACAGAATGTGCGTGTGGCTGAGCGCAAACTTCTTCTTGGTCTGCTGGCCGAACGTGTAATGCCACACGATCCAGTTGCGCATGGTGAAACCAATCTCACGCCGGGCGATGCAGCATAAGTCGGCGGCGAACTCGTCGCCGATGGCAAGGTAAAAGCTGCCGGTGGGTTTGAGCGCGCGATGAACCGCCTTCATCCACTGGCGGCTGAAGTTAAGGTACTCATCCACGTCTTTGCGATCGTCGTAATTGTGATATCGATAACCAATGTTAAACGGTGGATCGGCGAAGCACAGATCGACCCAGCCCGGCGGCGCGTCGTTCAGGAGCTTTATGGAGTTTCCACAGTGAATCGTATCGAGCTCGAGCATGGCGCGCAGTGTAGCGCCACGGCGCGCGCGTGTCCAGAACTACTCAAGATTGCTAGAATTGCCGACCTGTCATCCTCGATTCTTCGCATTCTCGATGCCAACTTAAACCGCGCCCGCGAGGGCCTGCGGGTGTGGGAAGACTATGCGCGGTTCGGCCTGAACCACGACGCGCTGTGCGCCGAACTCAAGCAGATGCGCCACGACCTGACGGCGGCGGTCAAACGCGTTTCGGCCGACGCCATTCATCACCGCGATACGCCCGGCGACGTCGGCGTCGACAACAAAACCGCCGCCGAAGGCACGCGCGCGAGCCTAGCCGACATTATCACCGCCGCCGGCAAGCGATTGCAGGAGGCATTGCGGACAATTGAGGAGTATCTCAAGACCCTCGACGCCGCCGCTGCCCTTCATGTGGAACTGATTCGTTACCAGTCGTACGACGTCGAACTGCGCCTGGCGCGCACGCTGCGGCCCGGGCGGTTCGACGACGTGCGGTTGTGCGCGCTCATCACCGAATCGCTGTGCCGCCGCCCGTGGCTGGAAACGGCGGAAATGGCGATCGCCGGCGGGGCCGACTGCCTGCAATTGCGCGAGAAGAATCTTGAAAGTGGTGAATTGCTCTCGCGATGCCGGGATTTAGTGGCGCTGTGCCGCGCGCACGACGTGCTATGCATCATGAACGACAGGCCGGACATCGCGGCACTCGCGGGGGCGGATGGCGTCCACGTCGGACAAGGCGACCTGCCCTGCAGCGAAATCCGCAAAATCGTCGGCGACGAGATGATCGTCGGCGTGAGCACCCACAACCTCGATCAAGCCAAAGCCGCCGAGCTTGCCGGCGCGGATTACATCGGCGTCGGGCCGGTGTTTCCATCGAAGACCAAGCCGCGCGATATCCTGCCCGGTGTCGACTACGCCCGCGCCGCCGCTCGCGCCGTGCGCATTCCATGCATCGCCATCGCGGGCATTACGGTGGAAAATGCGGCTGAGGTTTTCGAGACCGGCGTGCAGGCGATCGCCGTCAGCTCAGCGGTGATCGCGGATGAAAACCCAACCACCGCCGCTAAGAACCTGCTGCGAAGCGCTCCACTGCAAAAATCGCGTAAGCCGGTGGCACAGACATTCCTGTCTGTGTCTCCGATTCAACCGCGGCAGCCCCAACCGGCCGAGTTGCCGCAATCCGACTCCGCCCATCTGCCGGTGGGGCAGACATTCTTGTCTG
>CAZXLA010000278.1:0-3549 GCA_964641895.1 uncultured Tepidisphaeraceae bacterium | reverse complement strand
ACATGAGCATGGGCCAGCGGCAATTGATCTGCTTCACCCGCGCGTTCCTGGCCGACCCGCGGATTTTCATGCTCGATGAAGCTACCAGCGCCGTTGATACCGCCACCGAGCTTACTGTGCAGCAATCGCTCGAACGACTGCTGGCCGGGCGGACGACGTTTATCGTCGCCCACCGTTTAAGCACGATCATGCGCGCCGACGCGATTCTGGTGCTCGAGCACGGCAAGATTATCGAGCGCGGCACCCACGGCGAACTGCTGGCGGCGGGTGGAAAGTACGCAGAGCTGTACCGCCAATTCGCCCAATCGGCCGCGGGGGGATGAAACGCGGTTGGTCGAAACGCGTTGCGCGGGCAGGATGCTGCCGGCGCAACGCGCGGAACATGAAAATCCGGAGAATTAACCGCATAGGCGCATCAGCAGCGACGATTTCACATCGCGCGATGCGCCAGCGCGCGCGCACCAGCGCAGCGCGCACGGTGGAGTAGAGGAGGTAGCGGATCGCCAATAGCGAAGCGCAGGCGGCGGCAGGCATGAGGCATTGTGTTCCATCGTCGCGCCTTCGTTGCTTCGAGTTGTTGCCGGCACCGATGCGCGAGAATGCACGAGGATGCACGATTTTTCAGAAGATCATCCCAACGATTCGGTGCTGGCCGTAAACAGAAAAAGTGGAACGAACAAGGCAGGCGCGAAGAAAAACAGATACGTCCGGGGTGCCACGACCTTGGCTCTCAGGCCAAGTCGAGCGGAGTAGAATGGCGTATCGATCACGGGTTTGGAGCACTGCTTGACCTGAGAGTCAAGCAGTTGCACCCGTCACCCACGAGCGAGGCCATCAAGCGCAAAACGTAAAACGCCCGATAAGAACGGCGATCCACCAAGCGGCCGACGCGCTGCCACAGAAAGGCGGAGGTGGTCTTGGTTATTTCACTTGCACGCCGATCCGATGAATCAGAAGAGTCGGTATGGACGACCGATGCAGGGTGTCACCCGGCGTTTGCCCGATCCGTTCACACGCACCTTTTTGAGAGACCCGCATGAACAGTCACAACGCATTGACATTCTCGTGGCAGTCGCGGTCGAGGTTCTCACGAACCGGCGCGACGATGCTCTACACGATCATCAGCCTGATCGCATTGTTCGCCATCATTTCGCTCGGTGTGGATTGGGGCCGGGTACAGGTGGCGCGGGCCGAATTGCAGACCACCGCCGACGCCGCCGCCCGATATGCCATCGTGGCGTTGAAAAACGATAACGGCAATGGATCGGCCGCCAAGATGAATGCTGCCGCCGTCGTAGCCCAGAACAAAGTGGACGGCGTGAGTGCGTCGATCGACACGAGTAAAGACGTTGAAATCGGCGTGTGGGATTCGGGCAGCGCGACGTTTACCAAGACGGCCTCGACCGCCGCCGCCAATGCCGTGCGGGTCACGCTTCATCGAACCAACGAACGGAACAACGCCATCCCGCTCACGTTCGCGCCGCTCATTGGGCGAAAGAATGCCAGCATCGTTGCCAGCAGCGTCGCCGTGATGGACTTCAGTTTATTCGGCGCCGCGGCCGAAAGCGGCGCGGGATACGGCACTTTCAAATACTATATTCCCGCAACCAGCAATCCGTGGCTGAGTGGCATGCCAAAATACTCGATCGCCAATAAAGACAACCCCGCCGGTAACCCTGACTATGCCGGCATCGAGTTCATAGACGACGGGTCAGGCGCCTCCCGTAACATAGGCAGCAGTGGCAGCGGCAGCAGCGGTGGTTCCGGAACGTCGGGTGGTAACTGGTCGACCTGGGGCGATTACTCGGGCAAAAAAGGTTCACCAATCAAGGCCGGCAAGATTCCGGTGATTCCGGGCGCGACGCTCACGTTCGACGGGGTGAACGGCGGAGCGAACAACTCGGCTTCCACCACGCTTTATGACGGCGACGGCAACGTCGGGCGGGTGATCGGCAACTTTGGGGGCAGCGAAAACGGCATGTCGAACATCAAGGCACCGATCAACAGTGTCATCGCAGTTTTCTTAAGCGATACGAGGCCCGACCAAAACGGCACGGCGCCATCGGTGCTCGACTACAGCTCAGCCGCCAGCCGCGATTTCATGTCGGTCGAGCCTAAGCTGCAGCAGGTGTTTTATGTCGGCAACGGCCGGCGCAGTAACGGCGAGGTGCAGCGGATCGTCGTCCCGCCGGGCGCGACGCGAATGTTCATCGGCACGATGGACGGCTGGGAATGGAATAACAACGTCGGGGGCTTTGAAGTGACGACGCACCTGAGCGGCAAAGTCGTCACCGTCAAATAGCGACCTGCGGCACGTGGGGATGGTGAACGTCGACGACCAGAAAGTATCTCAATGCGACCTACCCTTCACGACAACAAGCTGCCGGTCGCCGGACATCGGCGCGGGAATGTGCTTCTCGCGACGATCATCACGCTGCCCGTTCTGTTCGGCATCATCAGCCTGGCGGTAGATTACGGGCAGGTGCAGTTGGCCAGGAGCGAACTGCAAACCGCGGCCGACGCCGCCGCACGCTACGCGGCAAAGGGCATCTCGGGCGGGACGGCTGTAGCCAACGCCAAGACGGCCGCGGCTGCCAATACGAGTTTGGGCAGTTCGGTCACGGTGACTGATGCCGACATCGTCACCGGAAACTTTGACTCCACCAAGTCGCCCAAGTTCTCGTCTGCCCGCTCGCCCATGAACGCCGTTCAGGTGACCGCCCGCCGCACGTCTGCGCGCGGCACAGGCATCCCGCTCATTTTCGCATCATTGATCGGTTTGTCGTCCTGCGACGTGACTGCGATGTCGGTCGCGCAGATTGATACGGGCATCGCGGGCGGAATCATCGGACTTGACAGCATTACCGTGAAGAACAACCTGCTTGCGGCAACCTATGATTCTTCGTCGTATACCAACCCGAGCAGCGTCAAGTACGCCAGCGGTGGCGCGTTCGGTTCGAACGGCGCGATCACTGCCAAGAACAACGAAGCAATCAATTCGGTGATCCTGGGGCCCTCGGGCAGTCACAACCTGAGCATTTCCGGCGCGGCAACGGTTCTTGCAGCCAACATCCCCACGCCCACAATCGACCACAGCGCCGCCCCAGCTGTGAACCCCGGCGGCGTGAGCAAGACGCTTTCGATCAGCGGTACCGTGACGCTCCCGGCCGGCACATATTCATTTACGTCGATCACGATCGCCAAAAATGGCAAGCTCACATTCTCAGGCGCTGCGACGGTCTACATCGATGGCAATGTCACGTTCTCAAACCAGGGCACGATCACGGCGTACAACAGCATCCCGGGCAACCTGAAGATCTACCAGAAGGGTTCCGGCTCGGAGTTCGGCACCACAAGCGCCAACGGCGTTGATGTGACCGCCGATGTTGAGGCGCCTCTGACGGCGCTGGCGGCGAAGAATAACCTGGTGGTTCGAGGCAGAGCGGTGTTCAAATCCATCGATGCAAAGAATAACGCCGAGTTCTATTACGACAGCTCTCTCAACTCGACCATCAGTGACAACGGCGGATCAGGAAGCATCGCCACCGT
>CAZXLA010000277.1:0-3580 GCA_964641895.1 uncultured Tepidisphaeraceae bacterium | reverse complement strand
TCGGTTGCCGCAGAAGTGGTTGCAGTGGAGTTTACGACGGCCCAACTTACAATCACGGCCATGCGCGATCCCATCACTCACCTGAAAAAGCTCATCCGCGATATCCCCGACTTCCCCAAACCCGGAATCCTGTTCCGCGATATCAGCCCCCTGCTGGCCGACGCCGGGGGGCTGGCGCTCTCCATCGAGCTACTTTCTAACCCTTTTCGCGGCAAAGGGATAGATGTCGTCGTCGGCGCCGAAAGCCGCGGGTTCATCTTCGGCACCGCCGTCGCCTGCGCCATATCGGCGGGGTTTCAGGTGGTGCGTAAGCCCGGCAAACTGCCGCACAAAAAGGTGTCGGTAAAGTACGATCTGGAGTACGGCCAAGACGCCCTTGAAATGCACGAAGATGCCATCGTAAAAGGTCAACGTGTGCTCATTGTTGATGACGTGCTGGCCACCGGCGGAACCATGAAAGCCTGCTGCGATCTGGTAACGCAGGTGGGCGGGGAAATCGCCGGCGTGGCGGTGCTGATCGAACTGGCGGGCTTGAACGGGCGAATGAAAGTGCCCGGAGGCGACGTACACTCGGTGCTGGTTTATTGATGGATGGTTTGAATTTCGCCGAGAAGGCGCAAACGACTTCTGGTGCGCCAAACGCGACCGACTTCCGCTTGCGCCTTCGCGAGCCGGCACTGCTACGATATTGTCCTCACCCATGGCGTCAGGCACCTCATTACAAAAGAACACCTCCGATACCTCACGAGTTGCGGTTGCTCTGGACCACGTGCGACGAACATTCCCCGGCGGCATTGAGGCGGTCAAGGATGTTTCGCTGCAGGTACCGCCTGGTGAGTTTCTGGCAATGCTCGGACCAAGCGGCTGCGGCAAATCAACACTCCTGCGTATGATCGCCGGCCTCGACCACCCCACCGGCGGCACCATTCACAGATCGCAATCGCGCGTGGCCTACGTGTTTCAGGACGCCCACTTGCTGCCCTGGCGAACCGTCCTGCGCAACGTGTCGCTTCCGCTCGAACTGCGCGGTGTCACCGCAGCGCAGCGATTGACGGCGGCGCGTGAGGCCATTGAGCAGGTGGGGCTTGCCGATTTCGCCCACCGTTACCCCGCCGAGTTGTCCGGCGGGATGCGCATGCGGGCGTCGCTGGCGCGCGCACTGGTCACCGATCCCGATATGCTTCTGCTCGATGAACCCTTCGCGGCGCTGGATGAAATCACCCGAACATCATTGGACGTTCAGCTCCGCAACCTGTGGATTCAACGCCGGATGACCGTCATCTTCGTTACCCACTCCATCAGCGAAGCGGCGTTTCTGGCCGATCGCGCGATTGTGCTCTCCGCCCGACCCGCCAAAATCGTGCTCGACGTTAAGATCGATCTGGGCCTCGAACGCCACAATGCCCTGCGCGGTGAACCGGAGTTTGCTCGCACCAGCCGGCTGCTGCTGAGCGCGTTGGAAGGCGGCGGCACCCCACAGTGAGACGCTTCCTGCGCGACATGCTCCCTCCCGCCATCGTGTTCATCACGGTGGTGCTGCTGGCCGAATTCATCGTCCGCCGCGGGTGGATTGCCGATTACCTTCTGCCGCGACCAACGCAGGTGCTTGCCGCCATTCAAACCAGCAGTCGAGAGCTGCTTCTGGCACTCCGCTCGACGGGCGTCGCTTCGCTGATCGGTTTCTCACTCAGCGCCGTTGTCGGCATCGTTATGGCGATCATCCTCGCTTCGGGTGGTTGGGTGGAGCGGGCGTTTTATCCGTACGCTGTGTTTTTTCAGACCGTGCCGATCATCGCCATCGCGCCGCTGCTGGTCATTTGGTTCGGGCTGGATGCCGATGCCGTGATCGCTTCGTCGTTCATCGTCTCGGTCTTCCCCGTCATTGCCAACACGCTCACCGGGCTGCGATCAACCGACCCGGCGTTGCGCGACCTGTTTCGGCTCTACGAAGCCGGATCGCTTTCAACGCTTTTGAAGCTTCGGCTTCCGTTCGCGTTTCCGAGTGTCTTCACCGGCCTGCGCGTGGCGGCGGGGCTCGCGGTCATCGGCACGATCGTCGGCGAGTTTATCACCGGCAGCGGCCTGGGCGGGTTGATTCAGGTCTCGCGGCAGCAGCAGAAGGTCGATAAGGTGTTTGCGGCGTTGCTGCTGTCGTCGTTGCTGGGGATTGCGTTGTTCGCAATCGTCAACGCGATGGGCCGGTTGGCCATGCGGAATTGGCATGCTTCGGAGAAAGAATAATGAAGAGTCGGCTGTTAATAATTTTATGTTGCATCCTGTCAGCGGCGGGTTGTGATCAATCAACCTCGGGCACAACATCGGGCGACCCCGATACCAAACCGAAACTGGTGCTCCAACTCAACTGGAAAGCCGAACCGCAATTCGGCGGATTCTATGCGGCGCTGGTCCACGGCGAGTACACCAAACATCACCTCGAAATTGATGTGAAGGAAGGCGGCGCCGGCGTACCGACGATCGACATGCTTGCCGCGGGCACCGTGAAGTTTGCGGTCGTGAGCGGCGACGAGATCATTCTGGCGCGAGCCCGCGGCAAGAAGATCGTTGGCCTCTTTGCGGTGTACCAAACGCATCCGCAGGGAATCATGACGCGCACCAACCGGGGCTTCAAAGACATTGGCGATGTCTTCAAGGCCGAAGGAACGCTCGCCATGGAACAGGGGTTGCCTTATTCGGACTTTCTCAAGGACAAATATGGGTTCGAGAAAGTGAAGATCGTTCCATCGCCCTTTGGCGATTTGAGCTTGTTTCGTGCCGATGAAAACTATTCCATGCAGTGCTTCGTCACCAGCGAACCGCTGGCGGCAAAAAAACTCGGGCTGGATGTGCAGACGTTTCTCATCGCCGACAGCGGCTACAACCCGTACGCGACTGTCCTGGCCACGACCGATGAGTATGTGAAGGAGAACCGCCCTGCCGTCAGGGCCATGCTGACCGCCGTGCGCGCCGGATGGGATCGCTACTTAACCGACCCCGCCGCCACGAACGCGGCCATGGGGAAGATCAATCAAACAATGGACGCGCAAACCTTCATCGATTCCGCCGACGCCCAGCAGGTGCTGATCGCCACCACCGATACCGCCACCGCCGGGGTTGGCAGCATGACCAAGAAGCGCTGGCAAACACTGGCCGAGCAGATGGTCGCGCTAAAAGTGATCGAGTCCGCCCCGCCGGCCGCGGAATGCTTCGTTGACCCGGCGACGCTATCGGGGAATTGATAAAGTCGCCGCGCGGCGTAGAATCGCCCGACTTGGCCCTTAACGGGCAGCAAGAGCTCGTAGCTCAGTTGGTAGAGCATGCGACTTTTAATCGCAGGGTCGTGGGTTCGAACCCCACCGAGCTCAATTCCGCTTGTTACTACTTCCTCGCCACCGCTTACGTCGGACCGCGCCTGTTCGATCGTCAGCGACGCGTCTACCGCTTACGTCGCCGCGCCGCTGAATAGCCGGTTTACAGTCGGGCTAAAAAAAGGACTCACGGAGAATCATCCGTAAGTCCTAATGCGAGATGGGCGGTACAGGGCTCGAACCTGTGACCCCCAGCGTGTCATGCTGGTGCGCTA
>CAZXLA010000276.1:0-3612 GCA_964641895.1 uncultured Tepidisphaeraceae bacterium | reverse complement strand
TCTTTATTCCGCGGCGTGTTGGGGGCGTTGGGACTGGTGAAGTAGGGGTACGCGTCGTAGGGGTAGACGTAATTGGCGGTCACCGATTTATCCATCGATTTCGTCGGATCGACCGTCCGCAGCCCATGCTTAAGGTAATCGGCGGCAACCGTGTATTCACCTCTTTTGACCGACTTGCCCTGCCCGATAGACCCTCCGACAGGAAGATCGTCGCGCGTGTATGCATAAATTTGACCGAGATCAAACTGCTGATATTGAGGCGTGACCGGATTGGGGAAAATGTTGATCACTCCATTATCTGCCACCGTCGCGGCAACCGTGGCATCGCTGTTTTTCTTTGCGCCTTGCCGGGCACGCAGATACAAAACCGGCATCGGCCCGCTGGAAAATTTATCGACAAATTCCGGAATGATGGTGTCCATCGCTTCGGCTGATTCGTCTTTATATTGGCCGGTTTTCAAGCCTGCGGCGGTGCGCCAGGAAAGGTTATTCGGGTCGCCCAGCGCGCCGAATCGTTTGGGATTGGAAGGGTTCAGCGACGACGGGCCGTTGCCCACAAGACTCGGATCATACTTTAATGTCGCCGGCCCGGCGGAAGTATCAACCTTCAACCCGCCCAATAGACCAAGCACCAGGTTTTCCGATCCGGTCAACTGTTCTCGAAGTGCTACTTCGTTAGAAGGCGCCGTATCAAATCCGTTTGCGGCTTCTATCTTAAACCCGCCCTGAAATCCAAACGCGGCTGCCAATACACCGGGCTTATAAACCAACACATCCGGAATCGGCCCCGGATACGCCTTGAAATTGTTGAAGTAGTTCTGAATCGCCCCATCCAGCGATTGAACCAGCGCGCGCGTCGAGGCCTCTTCCGCCGCCGCCTTTACACGGCCGACGACGGGGATGGTGATGCTGATGAGCAGCACGATAATGCCGATGACGACGAGCAACTCGACGAGGGTGAACGCGGCGCCAGGAGTGGCGAAGGTCGAGTGTCGAGTGACGGATTTCGAATGACGAATGTCGCATTTCTGGTTGCTGGATGTCATAGGGTGGTTCTCCGCTGAGCTTACGAAATTCGACACTCGTCAACTCGATACGCGCCGTTTACTTCTTCCCCTGCGGCCCGCTGATGCCCTGAATTAAGCTGACCATGGGCATAAACAGTGCGATCACGATAAACCCGACGATCACGCCGAGCACGACGACCATGACGGGTTCGAGAATGCTGATGAGCGAGCCGACCAGCACGTCGATATCGCTATCGTAGTTGTCGGCGATCTTCATCAGCATTTTATCCAAGTCGCCGGTTTCCTCGCCGACGTCGACCATGTTTACCACGATCGCATCGCACACTTTGGTGGCGCGCAGCGGGTCGGCGATGCTTTCGCCTTCGCGGATGGCATCATGCACCTTGCCCAGCGCCCGGGCGTACACTTCGTTGCCGCAGGTTTCTTTGGTGATGTTGATCGCATCCAGAATCGGCACGCCGGCGCTGATCAGCGTGCCCAGCGTCCGAGTGAAGCGGGCGATGGCGGTCTTGCCCAGAATGCTGCCCAGAATGGGGATTTTCAGTAACACCACGTCGCTGACATAACGCCCGCCTTCGCTCATGCGAATCATCCGCCAACCCAGGGCCAAAACGATCGGGCCGAAGAGAATATAGGCCCAGCCATATTGCTCGGCCATGAACGTGCTGGCGTTGATGAGCACCTGCGTTACGCCGGGCAGTTCGAGCCTGAAGTCTTTGAAAATGTCTTTGAACTTGGGCACCACGAAAATAAGAATCATGGTGACAATGCCGATGGCGATGGTGATGACCACCGCCGGATAAATCATGGCGCCGATGACCTTCTTTTTGAGCTTGGCGGCTTTTTCCATGAAGTCGGCCAGGCGGTTAAGAATGATATCGAGCACGCCGCCGGCCTCACCGGCGTTGATCATGTTGACGTAAAGCTTGTTAAACGCTTTGGGGTATTGCGCCATGGCGTCGGAAAGGGTTCCGCCGCCTTCCACTTCATCGGCCACGCCGCCGATGATAGCTTTCATAAGTCCTGGTTTTTGCTGCTGTTCCAGAATCTGCAGCGACCGCAAAATGGGCAACCCAGCGTCTTGGAGCGTGCAAAGCTGCCGCGTGAAGGTGACAAGCTGTTTCTGCGGCACCCCACCGATGGAAAGGGGAAGTTTTCGCTTTTTGGTGATCGGCCCGACTTCGTTGGCCTTCTTCTTCACATTCTTCTTGCCGGCTTTTTCGCGGACTTTGGTGGGGAAATAACCCTTCCCGCGAATTTTTGAGATGGCATCTTCGCTGGAATTGGCCTCAATTTCGTCCTTCACTTCCTGGCCGGACGAGTTCATGGCTTCATAGGCGAATAACGGCATAAGACTTACCCTCTTACAGGAAAAGACCTTGAATCGAATGATTGTAGCGAATGTCCAGCCGGTTGGCACGGGTTTTGAGCAGGTTGCCGCACATTCTGGGATTCCCCAATAGGGCAATCCAACCTAAAACGAGCGGCGAGCGTCAGCGACCCGATTTCTCGGCACATCACCACCGATCGCGAACCTGCGCGGCTCGTCATTGCGGCGGTGCCGGGATTGTAAAGGAAACGGGCGCGAATTACTTGGACGCAATTCATCAAGCGGGGTAATCTCGGTGGTTCATGACCGTTCGGAAAGGAACCTCACATGACTCTCGATGAATTCTTCGCCGAACTGGATCAGCACGGCACCCGCGTGCCGCTGCGGTTGCTCGACGAGCGGTTGCGCGACGTGACGATCGATTTCGCCGACGTGCAGCAGTTCGTCCACTTCGGCGACGCAACCTACCGCCGAAACCTGCTGCGCGCCGGGCCGGCGTATCACGCCCTCATCCTCTGCTGGCGCCCCGGCCAACGCAGCCCCATCCACGACCACCGCGGCTCAAGTTGCGGCGTGAAAGTGCTCAAAGGCAGCGCCACCGAAACCGTGTTCGAGCGCACCGCCGCGGGCCACATTTTCCCCACCAAAACCCGCCAGCTCGCCGAAGGCTACTGCTGCGGCACGCAAGACGACGACATCCACCAGTTAAGCAACATCGACCCCACCGGCGGCGACTTGGTGACCCTGCACATCTATTCCCCGCCGCTGCTGGTGATGGGGACGTATTCGCTGACGAGTACAAAGGTTGGTGAGTTTGCAGATCGGATTTACGAGTTTTGCGAGGGGGCGGGGATTTGAGGGGGCTGCGCAGGAAGTTTCGTAAAGGGAAGAGATACTTTCAGTCTTGCGTTACAATTCAACCGTGCCCGAACTAAGCCGATTTTTTGGCATCATCATTCGGATGTACATGGAAGTAGGCGTTCCGCATCACTTGCCTCATTTTCATGCGTATTACAATGATGAGGTTGCGGTGTTTGGGCTCGATCCTGTCGATCTGATAGCAGGGTCGTTGCCCCGCCGACAGAGGCGATTGGTCGAGGCGTGGGCAGAGGTGCACCAAGTTGAGCTAATCGAAGCGTGGCGGCACCTTCAGGCTGGCAACCGGCCGACGCCGATTGATCCGTTAGATTGAGGAACAGTCATGTCGCATTCCATCCACCGCGTGCGTTCCTTTACGATCGAGGCGCCCTACAC
>CAZXLA010000275.1:0-3687 GCA_964641895.1 uncultured Tepidisphaeraceae bacterium | reverse complement strand
TGTGCGTTGGACGAGATGGCGTTGTCGCCGACGGCGACATACAGCTTGCCGTCGGGCCCGAAGCCCATCGCCCCGCCGTTATGGTTGCCCGGCGAACTCTGTCCTACAGGCGTTGTAATATTGAAAATAGTCGTCACGCTGGCGGGGTTGGCCACATCGCTGCCGCTGGGCACCGTCCACCGTTCCACGCGGTGGGTAACGTTGGTGCTCGGAACGGTGTAATAGACGTAGACGAATCCGTTATTCGCAAAATTTGGATGCAGTGCGATGCCCAGCAACCCGCGTTCGAAGAATGATTGCGTGGTGACGGTGAGAAGCGGCGTGGCCTGCAGCACATTGTTCTTAATAACCCGCACCGCCGCCGGCCCGGAGGTGTCGTTGGTGCCTTCGAGCGTCACGAACAGGCGACCGTCGGGCGTGAATACTTGCGACGTCGGTTGATCGGTCAGCGTGGTGATGGTTTGTTCAACAAATCCAGTCGGTAAAGTTGCGAAGAGACGACGGGACTCAAGTTGTTCAACGGGATACAAATTTTCACGCATGCTTTTCTCCACGACAACCGAACGCTCGGAGGGACGGTTGACACTAACCGCAACGTTCGTTCGTTTCCAGTGCAAAACCGATGTGAAAATGAAAAGACTGGGGAAGGTACGTCAATTTCAACGGACGTATCGGGAGGTTCACATTTTTCGCGCCACCGATACAACGCTCAGCCCGAACGGCATGGGCAACCGACCCAGGGTGAATCGCTCGAAACTATATAATTCTCGAAACGTCGCATTCACCGGGGCCAGCGGAATGTGCATGTCGGCGGACTCGATTTTCTTTTTCCGCATTTTGTGAACCATCCGCGCCGCCGCCGCCAGCGGGAACAGGCTGGTGTTGGCGTAGCTGAGCAATTCGACCTTCAGCCCCGCCGTCGAAAGCACCTGCCGGAGCATTTTGCGGTTGTACCGGCGGAAATGATGATGAAGTTCATCCCAATCGCTCCATAGCCACTGAAATGCAGGAACAGTAACGATCGCCACCCCGCCGGGCTTGAGCAGCCGCGCCGCCGTCTGCACGCCGGCGTAATCATCTTGCAGATGTTCGATGACATCCAGCAGCAATACGACATCGTACACAACGGGTTGGAGCGGGATTTCGTTCGGAAAGCTTCCCTGTTGCACCGCAATGCCGCGCCGCGCGCAGAACTGAATCGCCAGCGGAGATGAATCGACGCCGACAACGTCGTGTTGATCTTTCAATCGATTCAGCATCGCCCCGCAGCCGCACCCTAAATCGGCGATGTTCAGCCGAGCCTTGGCGGCGCCGCGCTTTGCATATCGCTCGATCAACTTCGCGACAATGCGCTGCTTTGACACGTACCACCAATGCGTGTCTTCGATCCGAAACATTTCTTCGTACACGTCGTCGCGCATGGTTTACCGGGCCGCGGGGAGTTGTCGCTTGCGAAGGTCGTAGATGTAAATGGTCCCGCCGAGGATCACGCTCGGTTCGACATTCATGTACGCCTTGTACTGTTCATGCAGTTCGTCGGTCATGTAAACGCCCTGCAGCTTGGTGGCGCTGATGGCGACGATCGACCCGGCGGTTGGCGAAATGGCCTGCGGGTTCAACTCGTATCCGCCGGGCATGTTGAGATAACGAATGCCGTAGAACTGCGGATCGACCATTCCGAAATAGCAGAGGTAAAGCGCCGCGCCGACGTTCTGCGGGTCTTTCACGTAGTCGGCCAACAGCGGGAGGTCTTGTCCCCAATCGAGGTTGGAATCGCCCAGCCGCTGCAGCCCGCCGCGCTGCCCGCCGGCGGCGATGTTAAAGAACGTGATGTAATCGGGCGCGATGGCAAACGATTCGGCCGCCAGCCCCAACCCCAGCGCCGTTGCGACGGCAATCGTCGGCCTCTTCCACCGCTTCCAACCCGCCGCCACCCCCGCCGCCGTTGCAAGAAACAGAAGCGGGTAGATCGGCAGCACGTGACGAAAGCCGATGTTCAAATTCGAGTTGATCGAGATCGCCATGTACACCATCACCGGCAACCCGATGCACGAGGCCAACCACATTCCATTTAAGATGTTCGGCCTGGTGCGCGCCCTCTGGCCCGCTTGCCGGCTTCGCACCATGAGATATGCGCATAAGATGGCCGCGCCAAGCAGCGCAAGAATCGTTGCCAGGGGCGTCTTGTAAGCCATCGCCAACGGAAAATAACTTCGGAACCCCACGATAGATTTCTCGCCGTCGAGGTAACTTCCGCGCAGGTACGATCGCGCCTGCACGAACATCAGCCCGTTGAGCCATGCTTCGGGAAAAAGTTCGCGATCGAGCAGCCATTTGAGCGATGACAGCACCCGGTCGGGTTTCCAGTTCTCCCATAGTTGTGCGTATTGCGCGTTCAGCCGCTCCACCGTTTTCGGATCGGCTTGGTCGGCAGCGGTGAAATTGCCGATGGCGGCGCGGGTTTGGCCGCTTTTGGCCTGCTCGAAAATGTACGGCGTGTTCATCCGCTTGCTGGGGTCGGGCATGGCCCCGAACTGCATGCCATACGCCACCCACACCCCGGCGTAGCTCACGATGCCGATCACCACCAGCGACGATGCGCCGGCCAGCGCCCGTTGCCACCACTTTTCGATCGACCATTTGAATACTTGCCACGGCTGCGGCAGCGCAACGCGGGCGGCGATCAACAGCATCGTGAACAACGGCGCCAGCAGCACGCCGGAGAACTTGGTGCCCATCGCCGCGGCGCAACTAATCGCCGCGCCGGCGAGATTGAACGGCGTGAGCCGGACGCCCATCTTCCAGAGGGCAAAGCACAAACAAGTGGTGCATAGCGCCATCGACACGTCGTTCTTCACCAGCGCTGAATGGCCGAGAAAGTTCGGATCGAGCGCAAACAGCGTCACCGCCGTCGCCGCGCACACGGTTCCGCCGACGCGATAACCCCACCACGCCAGCATCGCGCCCACCGCCACGCCGATGACAATCATCATCGACCGCGACCGCTGCACGAACGCTTCGCCGTCGTTGCCGGGAGTGCGATAAAGCGTGTCCACCGCCCAGGTCCACTGCTGTTCCCACTCGCTCGCCATCAGCTTCCAACGCGGCGCGTCGTAATCAACCTTAATGGCGTTCGAGCCATTGGGCAGCGCCGCCCAGTAATGCCAAAGCGGCGGGTCTTCGTAGTTGATGCGCCAATCGCCCTGATGCCAATGCACCCACGCCCCCAGCGCGTGCATCGGCTCGTCGTAAGTGGAACTTTTCCCGCGCACCGCCGACTGCGATCGAACCCAGAAGCTGATCAACAAAGCGCCACAAACCACCGCGGCGATTAGAGCAGGAGAAAAGCGGCGCATCGCCGCAAACCGATCGGACATGGCCGGGGTACGTTCGCGGTTGTGCCGTTGAAATGCAAGGCGCTCACCGAAATGAATCGACTGGCAAGCCAGCGCAATCGCATGTGCCCCGATTTACGAGCCGCGAGCGTCAGCGACCGGAGAGTTTCCAGGGGCTTGCGCCCCTGGCTACTCTCTTACGCCGCTTCGCGGCTGGGATGGAACGCCCCGTCAATCAACAGCGCCGCAGTGGCTCAGCAGGCTTGCCGTCAGAAGTGGCTCAGCACGCCCACCTTTAGCCGCGAAGCGGCGAAAGACAATAGCCCAGGGCGCAAGCCCTGGGTTGAAGTGG
>CAZXLA010000274.1:0-3717 GCA_964641895.1 uncultured Tepidisphaeraceae bacterium | reverse complement strand
ATATATCGGTCGATCCATTTTCGAGATTCAAACCCGGTTCAAATTGCGGAAGCCAAAGCGCCGGTAAGTGCGGGAGAACGAACCCCGACCGCCGTCGACGACTTCGCGCGCATGGGCGATATCGGTTCCACGCGTCTGTCGATTCAGTCGCGAAGCGACGCAAGACAGTAGCCCATGGCGCAAGCCCTGGGTGGGCAGCCGGCGGCGGCAAGCCCTGAAGGGGCGAAGGACTTTTGATGACCCAGAGCACGCCGACCCCTTGCGCGGCGATGATCGCGCGACGCGATGGCACGATCGGGCACGATCGCACCTTCGACGCGCCACAGACACATCCGCGGCGATCGCCGGTGCTGACATTCTCGCGCGACTTCGTTGTTTCGCCCCTGCGGGGCTTGGGGTGAACATTCTTCCTGGGGCTTGCGCCCCCGGCTATGGTCTGCCGCCGCTTCGCGGCTCATCGTCGTGTATTATTTTGTAGCTTTTCTATGTCGACGCGACGCTCTGCTTCGGCGACGCGCACGGCACATTCGGCGCCGGGCCGCCTGACCGTGCGTTCAACGGTGTTTCTTGGCGATGCCTGATCGCGAATCGGTGTTCGCACGTTGAATCGGCTCACGCGATTCGTTCCACCGCGCCGCGAAGGCGCAAGATATTTCCGGGGCGGCTCAGGTCCGCGCTTGCGGCTTCGCAGAAGGAATGACTTGTTTGCAAAAGGTCGATATTCGGGGTCGCCCAAGTCAACGCTTGCGGCTTCGCGGAAGGAAGACATGCTCGCAACTTTACGCGCGTTCAAGAAGTAGAAACGTACGCGCCGGCGAGGCCGCACCACACCCCTCACACGGCGGAGCGGGCGGACGGGGCAAAATGGGGCATGTTTGTTCTTGATCTAATGTTAGGGTCGGTGTTTTTTTGAAATTGACTTAAGTTATTGTCAATAATGTAGTTAAGACACAATCGCGCGATTGTGCCACGTGGCACAATCGCGGGGTTCCTTTCAACAATGTGCCACGTGGCACAACGCAACGTAGCCGGCGACGGAGCGGGGCAAGCGGGTGAGTTCCGACTTTTCTCAAGTCGACGTTCTTGACGACCGCCGGGGGAAAATCCTGCTGTTCCAAAACTGGTTCGAACCGCACGCGCTGCGCCGGGCGGTGGAAGCATTGCGGAGCTGAGTAGCACGTTGCGGAGGGCGAGCCTCCCGGCGAGCCTTTGCGAGAATGATGACGGTACCGATGCCACACCATCCCGCAAACGGCTCGGCAGGAGCCTCGCCGTTCACACAAATCCGTCGCGGCCTTCGCAGTTTCTTTGCCCTTCGTCTGTGGCCAAATCGTGTGTCATGACGATAATCCGGCTGAACGAAGGAGCGTGCATGGGTCGATCGTCAGGTAAGACGGCTGCCATTTTACTTTCACTCGCGGCATCGGCGGCACTTGGCGCGCCAACGACGCCCGATGCGGGTCCCGCCGCCACCAATCCCGCGCTGCCAGACGGCCCGCTGCGCGTCGTCATTTCTGAATTCACCGGAAACGTGCAGGCCCGCCAAACCAGCGAAGTGCCTTGGACCCCCATTCAACCCGGCCAGGAATTTGACGAAGGCGTGGAATTCCGCACCGGCGTGCGCAGCGTGGTGAAATTTAAGATTCCGCCCGATTCCGATATCACCGTCGATCGCCTGGGCGTGGTGAAAATTCTCCGCGCCACGATCGAAAACGGAACGATCAAGACCGATGTGGGCATGAAGTACGGCCGAACCCGCTACGACATTGAAGCCGCCGGGCGCATTCACGACGCCAAGATTCGATCGGCCAGCAGCGTACTGGCCGTCCGCGGGACCGATGTGGTGCTGGATGACACGCCCGGCTTCGCGCCGCGCGCCGTCAGCTTCACCGGTCGGGCACAGTTCAGCGATGATAAAGGCCGTCAGGCCTCGCTCGGTTCAAGCGGCGGCGACCCGAGCCGCCCGGTACAGGCCGACGCCGCCGCCGGGCCGGGCGCTGCGGCGACGGCGCTGCAAGCGTCGGTCACCATTTCCCCGCTCAACGCCGGGCGCACGCCCAATGAGAATCGTCTCGTCGTCAACATCCCGCAGGTGAACGGCCTTCCCCCGCCGCCCGGCACGCCCGCCGGAGGTGGCGGCGCACAGGCGCAATCGCTCAGCCCCGGGCAGCCTCCACCAGCGCCGTTGCCACCCCCGCCGGCAAATTTCCCCGGCCTGCTCGGTCGGCTGGAATTCGTTCTCACCTGGCAAGGGCAGGCCGACTTAAACATCGGCGTGGTCAGCCCGCTGGGCGAGCCCATCACCACCAACCCATCGGTGGTCAACAGCGTCCCGTCGCGCCAAACCAGCCCCATCGCCACCAGCAGCGCCAGCGGCGGAATCGCGGGCATCGACGACAAAGGCTCCTCGCTCGGCGGCCGCGAGACCGTCACCTGGCCCAACGGCTTCCCCGCCGGCCGATTCGATTACGGCGTGAAATACAACACCGGCCAATCCCCCGCCAACTATAACCTCGACGTTTTGGTCAACGGCGTCACCCTCGACCCCGCCAGCTCCGGCACCCTCACCGGCCCGAACACGCAAAGCGAATTCGAAGGCAACGCCGTCGAAATCACCAACGTGCCAACGGTGGCGGTCAGCTCGGCGCAGGCTGTGAGCAAGAAGAAGAAGTGACGACAGGCACCGGCGCTGTTATTCCGAACGGTACGCCGGAGGAACTCAGCCGTCGAATTGCGTGTTTTCGCGAATCCAATTCCGCAGACAACGCAATCCGCCGCAACGATCGTTCGCGCATACGCCTGGTGTCTACATTCGGTGGGGCAGACACTCTTGTCTGCCATCGCGTTCCACGCGATACCGAACTTCCAACGGCATGGAATGCCGTGACAGACAGGAATGTCTGCCCCACTGCGTCCGCCCACCGCGTTGCATCGAGTTTCCGCGTTTAGAGGCGGCTGTCGCTGCGACTGGCGAAAAACGCTCGGGACCGAGCGTCTCTACAAGTCGCGTGTAAACACGCTAATTCACGAAGCGATAAAGGTACTCGACCAGCGTGTAGGCTTCATCGATATCGCCTCTTGCGATATCCAGCCCCTGGTCGCCGTTGAGTTGGTCGATGGTGCCGTCGTCGCTGATGAGCAGGTCGTTGCCGTCGCCGCCGGAGACGAAATCGGCGCCGAGTTGGCCGTCGAGGGTGTCGAAGCCGGCGCCGCCCATGAGCATGTCATCGTCGTCGCCGCCGAAGACCCGGTCGTTGCCGGCACCGGCGTCGAGGGTGTCTGCGCCGGCGGTGCCGGAAAGTTCGTCGTTGCCGATCCCGCCGAAGAGCTGGTCATTGCCGGCGCTGCCGATGATGGCGTCGTCGCCTTCTTCGCCCATGATGCTGTCGTCGCCGTCGGCGCCGTTGAGCGTATCGGGCCCGGCGCGGCCGAAAATCGTATCGTTGCCGGGCGCGCCGTCGATCACGTCGGCGCCGTCGCCGCCGGTGATGCTGTCGTTGCCATTGTTTCCGTCGGCAAAGTCGCCGCCGGAGCCGGTGTCGATGGTGTCGTCGTTGTCGCCGCCGTTGATGTTGTCGGCGCCGGCGAAGCCTTGGAGGAAATCGTTGCCGATTCCGCCAAACATTGAATCATTCGAGCCGCTGCCGAGGAGGGTGTCGTTGCCTTCATCGCCGGTGGCGAATCCGCCGTTGGGGCCGACGAGGACCCGGTCGTCGT
>CAZXLA010000273.1:0-3781 GCA_964641895.1 uncultured Tepidisphaeraceae bacterium | reverse complement strand
GCGAAGTTAACGGGCGGCGGGTTCCGTGTTCGGTTCCGAACACTAGCACTGTCGATCACATCGTGCTCCGACGCCCTAAAAGTCTTTATCCACATCTTTAGTGGAATGGGAGAACTATGTCTCGTCTCACGTCTCTACGCGCCGCTGCGCTTGCTGCGGTCGCGGCTCTCGGTCTTGCTTCGGCGGCGAATGCGGAATTGATTTATGGGATGACTGCGGCCGGTAGTGGCAGCACTTCGCCGGGTCTGAGCCTCGTTTCGTTTGATAGTGCAAGCCCGGGCACCGTCAACACCGTTGGCGCTTTCACTGGCGTCTCTGCAGGTCACGCGTTGCGCAGCCTCGACTTCCGTCCGGCGAACGGACAGTTGTACGCGATCAGTACCGCAACAGCTGCCTTGGCAACGGCCCAGATCTACACCGTCAATTTGGCTACTGCCGCATTGACGCCAGTTGGGTCGGGTCTTACTTTGACTGGCAACACCAGCGGTCGTGTTGAGATGGATTTCAACCCGTCAGTAGATCGGATTCGCATTGTCACCGGTGGCTCGGCGAACAACAACTACCGTGCCAACCCCAACGACGGATTGCTGGTCCTTCAAGACACGGATTTGTCGGGTCTGGCCGCCAGCATCATCGGCGCCGCGTACTCCAACAACGTCGCCGGTGGAACGCCCACGACGCTTTATGCGTGGGACTATAACACTGATGATCTGGTGACCATCGGCGGACTGAATGGTGTGCCGAGTCCAAACGGCGGCGTAATTTCAGTGGTTGCCGATCCGGCGCCGAGTTTTCTCACTTTTAACGCTTCTTTGGGTATGGATATCAGCGGTGCGACCGGCACCCTTTTCGTCACGCATGATAATGCCGTTAACGGAAACTCCATGAATTTGTACACGCGCGATCTAACGAGCGGTGCTGAAACGTTGCTTGGTGCTTATCCCACCGGCACCTTCGTCGCTGATATCTCGGTCGTCGTCCCCGAACCCACCACACTCGGCTTGGCCGGTGTGGCGGCGATGGGCCTGCTGCGTCGTCGTCGTGCATAATCGTGCATAGCGGCATAGCGTAGCAGTCGTTTTCTTCAGGAAATCGCAGCAGCGGCAGAGGCGCCAGAAACCTCTGCCGCTGTTCTTTTTCAACCGATTTCGAAGTCCGGCCGCCGCCTCGGAATGGCATTATCGATGCACCGACTGTCGATTTGGCATGACGGGACCCACCCCGCCATCACGGGTGGGTTTGTAAATCCATATCAAATATCAGCTTGCAGCGCAGCGGCTTCTGGCACGGGGTTTGTATTGGCCATCTTGTCCGCATTCAGCGGCAGAGATTTAGGAGACTCAAATGGCCAAAATCATCGGTATCGATCTCGGAACCACCAACTCAGTCGTCGCCGTTATGGAAGGCGATCAGCCCAAAGTGCTGATCAATTCCGCCGGCAGTCGGCTCACGCCTTCGGTCGTGGCGTTTACCAGCAAAGGCGAGCGGCTGGTGGGCACGACGGCGCGGCATCAGCAGGTGACCAATCCCAAAAACACGATCTTTTCCATCAAGCGCTTCATCGGCCGCCGGCATAGTGAAGTGGCTCAGGAAGAGAAAATGGTGCCTTATGAGGTGGTCGGCGGGGCCGAAGATTATGTGAAGGTGAAAGTGCAGGGCAAAGATTACACGCCCGAAGAAATCAGCGCGTTCATCCTCATGGACCTGAAAAAAACCGCGGAAGATTACCTGGGTGAAAAGGTGACCGAGGCCGTCATCACCGTGCCGGCATACTTTAATGACGCACAGCGGCAGGCCACCAAGAACGCCGGTGAAATCGCCGGCCTCAAAGTGCTGCGCGTCCTCCCCGAACCCACCGCCGCGGCGCTGGCTTATGGTTTGGATAAAAAGAAAAACGAAAAGATCTGCGTCTTCGATCTGGGCGGCGGCACGTTTGACGTATCGGTGCTGGACATCGGCGCCGACGGCGTCTTTGAAGTGCTTTCAATCGCCGGCGACACGCATCTGGGCGGCGACGACTTTGATGAAGAGCTGATCAACTTCCTCGCCGAAGAATTCCGCAAGCAGGAAGGGATCGACCTCCGCAAAGACGCGATGGCGTTGCAGCGGCTGAAGGAAGCCAGCGAAAAAGCCAAGATCGAACTCTCCACCGCGATGGAAACAACGGTCAACCTCCCATTCATCACCGCAGACCAGAACGGGCCGAAGCATCTTCAAACCACAATCACGCGCGCCAAGTTCGAGCAGATTATTTCCGCGTTGGTGGAGAAAACCCGTCAACCGGTGATCGACGCGTTGAAAGACGCCAAGCTCGAACCGGGCAAGATCGACGAAGTCGTGCTCGTCGGCGGCAGCACCCGCGTGCCGATGGTGCAGCGGCTTGTCAAAGAATTGTTTGGCGGAAAAGAACCCAACCGTACCGTGAACCCCGACGAAGTGGTCGCCGTCGGCGCTGCCATTCAGGGCGCGATCGCCAAGGGCGATGTGAAAGACATTCTCGTGCTCGACGCCACCCCGCTCAGCCTCGGCGTGGAAACCCTAGGCGGCGTGATGACGGTGCTCATCCCGCGTAACACCACCATTCCCACGAGCAAGAGCGAAACCTTCAGCACCGCCGCCGACAATCAGAACGCCGTCACCATCAACGTGCTGCAGGGCGAGCGGCAGTTCGCCAAAGACAACCGCCTGCTCGGCACGTTCAACCTCGAAGGCATCGCCCCCGCGCCGCGTGGCATGCCGCAGATTGAAGTGACGTTTAACATCGACGTGAACGGCATCCTTAACGTCAGCGCCAAGGACAAGGCCACCAGCAAGGAGAACAAAGTCTCCATCCAGAACTCCGGCGGCCTGAATAAAGACGAAGTGGAAAAGATGAAGCGCGACGCCGAAGCCCACGAGGCTGACGACAAGAAGCGCCGCGAAGCCATCGACGTAAAAAACCAGGCCGAGCAACTTGTATACTCCACCGAAAAGGCGCTCAAGGAACACGGCGAGAAGGTCTCTCCGGAAGTTCGCGGGGAGATCGAATCGTCGATCAACAACCTCAAGGATGCGATCAAGAGTGACGACGCCGAGCGCATCAAAAAGAGCATGGACGCGTTGCAGCAAGCCAGCATGAAGCTAGGCGAAGCAATGTACGCGCAACCCGCAGGGGGCGCGGCTTCAGCCGCCCCCGGCACAGCTTCCCCCGAAGCCCAAAACGACCGCGCAACGGGTGAGGCCAAAAAGAAGGACGACGACGTGATCGATGCCGAGTTTGAAGTGAAGGAATAAGCGGGCGAGGGAAATCGGCGCGGCAAATGCACCGGTCGACCCTCCCCCCAGCCCCCTCCCTGAGTACAAGGAGGGGGAGATCGGGCCGGAAAAATCCGAAGAACCAATCAGCAGCTACGCCATCGCGTAGCTGCTGATTTTGCAATGAATTAAGCCTGCTCGAAGTTCCGGAATTTGGTTGATCCGAACGAGTTGCCGGCGTTGTCATAAAAGGTGTTCTCGCCCGTGCCGCCGTCGGCATCGAGCATGTCGATCATTGTGCCGGCGATCGTCAGATCATTATCGGCCCCGCCGAAACGGCCATTCAGGCGGGTGATGAATGAGTCGAACACGAACACGTCCGACTTGCCGCCGACGCGTACGGTGCCTTCGGCGAAAATGTTGCGAAGTGACACCGCTTCATCCGCGACAATGTTTACATTGCCCGTGAGGTCGGCGTTGACGATGAAAGCTTCTTCTTCGGTGTCGATATCCAGCGTGCCATCGAAGTTGGCGCTGTTGATGACGA
>CAZXLA010000272.1:0-3822 GCA_964641895.1 uncultured Tepidisphaeraceae bacterium | reverse complement strand
ACTTCATCATCTGCACAACTTCCTCATACACCTCAACGCACGATCGCGCCGCGTCGGTCCAGCTCATCCGGCGAATTTCGAACGAGCCGTGCTGCCGCAGCGTTTGGCTCAGCGGCGGGTGACGCAGGACGGCGATGATCTTATTGGCCATTTCATTTACGTCCCAGAAATCGACCTTCAGCGCATTCTGAATCACTTCCGAAACGCCCGACTGTTTGCTGATGATGACAGGAACATCGTGGCTCATGGCTTCCAGCGGCGCGATGCCGAAGGGCTCGCTCACGCTGGGCATCACGTAAAGGTCGGCCATTTTGAACACACGATCGACATCGGCGCCGCGAAGGAAGCCGGTGAACAGCACCTTGTGGCCGATGCCCATGGCGGCGGCGAGCTCGATGGTTTTGCGGATTAAGTCGCCGCTGCCGGCCATCACAAACTTTACGTTGTCCATCACCTCAAGCACTTTTTTGGCGGCGGCCAGGAAATACTCCGGGCCTTTCTGCATCGTGATTCGGCCGAGGAACAGGACGATCTTTTCGTCTTTGTGAATGTTGTAGCGGTCGTCGTAATCCAGGCCGTTGCCGTTGGATTCGATGGCGTTGTAAACCACTTCAACCTTGGCCGGATCGATGCCGTAATGGCGGACGATGATGCTCTTGGTAAGGGAACTCACCGCGATCACCTTCAACGCCGCATGCATGCCGCGGCGTTCGATGTCGTAGATGCGTTGATCGACGTTTGTGCCCGATCGATCAAACTCCGTCGAGTGAACGTGAACCACCAGCGGCTTACCGCTCAAGCCCGCGACCGCGAGGCCGGCGGGGTAGGTCATCCAATCGTGCGCGTGGACGACATCAAACTGTTCGCCGCGCGCCATTCCCGCGGCCATGTTGGCGTAGCGGGCGACTTCCTCGAACAAGTTGCCCGCGTAGTGGGGGGTGGTTTGCAACGGGCTGATTGGCTTGGTGGCGCCGTGCGATGAGGTTGTTTCGGGCGACGGTGCCGTGGCGACTGAAGTCGCCACGCCGACCTTGATCGCTTCGCGCTCCTCGCGCGCCTTCTCCACATCGTAACCAGCGGGCGTGTTGTATGGGCTGATCTGAGCATCGATCGCGCGGAAGCTCACATGTTCGAATTCGTCGAGCCGAAATTCCGACGCAGGCGCTTCGGTCTGTCCCGGCCTCGGGCTGACTAACCGAACGTGTGTGCTGAACGGGTTGCTGACCGGGCGCGGGATGACAAAAATGATGTCGGTGCCGATTCCGCTCATGGCCTTGGTGAGGCCATAGCAGGCGGTACCCAGCCCGCCGCTGATGAACGGGGGAAATTCCCAGCCAAGCATAAAAACGCGCATATCCGTCCGCACTTTCAGTCGGAGCAGCCGAAAATGATCTCGACGCCCGGCCAGATTGCCAATCGATCGCCCGGTTCACAGGCACAGCTTTGCAAAGGCCATACCGCCACCAACGATTTGGTAACCTCACCACGCAAGGCCTGGTTCACCAAGGCAAGTGTTTCTGTATCAACAACTTACGACACATTACACTGGGGCACACTATCCCACTAAGCCCACTAAGCCCACTCAACCGGTCGGCCGCTGCCTAAAAACTCGGCATCGTACACCAACTTCCCGCCGAAGGGTATTAAAGTGAACCCAGCTTGCCGCGTCAATATCTCCGGACGAGCTTATCCATTTTTCGGGTAAACGTAACGCGCGTCGCCAGTTGAGACGGCTATTGTCGTGTTCGGACTTCCCGGCGTCGGCCAAAAGTTGCGACCGGCGGGGAGGTGGCAGTAGAGTCGCGATATGGCTGTGGTTGCCGCGCCCATGTTCCCGCTGACCCCGGCGGTGCTGACAATTCGTAATCGGTTGATATGCGTCCTGCTCGCCGCCAGCGCGTTGGCGGTGCTGATGACGGCGGCTTGGCTCTCGCCCGACCCGCGCGGCACCGGCTCGCATCACCAACTCGGACTGCAACCGTGTCAATTCCTGCAACGCACCGGCCTGCCGTGCGGCACCTGTGGCATGACCACCAGCTTCGCCTTCTTCGCGCGCGGTAACATTCTCGCCAGCTTCTATGTACAACCCTTCGGCGCAGCATTGGCGATCGCGACGGCGATGGCATTCTGGGCCGCTGGCTATTGCGCGTTCACCGGCCGACCAGCGTATCGACTGATCCGCCGGATTCCCGTCGGCTGGGCGGTCGGCTTTATCCTGGTCTTCTGGCTGCTCGCCTGGGGCTGGAAGATGTGGATCGTGGCGTCGGGTCGGGATGGGTGGTAGGGGATAGCGGATAGCTGATGGCGGAAGGCACAATTGTGCGACAACATTGAGGTTAGCATCATGGAAATATTACAGGCATTTTTGGGGCGACGCGCCGGTTTCTATTCCCTACTTTCCAGTCTTCTATTGACGGCGACGGGCTGCACTTTTATTGGCGCTGCCGCCGCCGTCATGCCGCCGCCTACTGTTCAGCCGCAGTACACTCGGTTTGCCGGCGAATCGATCGGAGTCATCGTCTGGGCCGACCGCGGGGTGCGAACCGATTGGCCGACGATCCAACTCGATTTAAGCAACGCCCTCATGAGCAAGCTCAAGGCGCAGACCGCCAAAAAGAAAACACTGGATGGTGCGACGTTTCCGCTGTCGGCGCAATCGATCGCGCGGTTCCAGGAAGATCATCCTGAAACTGAGTTTGCACCCATCGAGCAGACGGCGGCCAAGCTCGGTGTCACCCGGTTGATTTATGTGGAGGTCGATGAACTCGGCACGCGGTCCGATACGTCCAACGAACTGTTCCGCGGGACGGCCAAGGGTAGCGTGAAGGTTGTCGAAGTGATCAACGGCATGCCGGCGATCGCCTACGAAGAGCGCGATATCGCCGTTGCCTTTCCCATCAAAGGGCCCAAAGAAGGCGAGCTACGCGGAAACGATTACCAGATGTACCTCGGCACGATCGCGACGCTGGCGTATCGCATTGAGAATCGATTCGTGCCGTACGAGGATGAAGAGCGGTGAAGAACAGGTGGTGGAGTGATTGAGTCGGTGGGTGGTGGGGTGAAGAGCGGAGCGTGCTCATGAAGCGATTTTTTTCAAACACTCAACTACTCCACCACTCCATAACCCTGGTACTGCTCTTCCTCGCCGTCGGATGCAATGTCGTCGGCGCGGTGGCGTACAAAGTCGCCGGGCCGATGCCGATTGAGGCGAAGTATACGCCGGCGAAAGAACCCATGGTCGTTGTGGTCGAGCGGTTCAACGCGCCAAGTTCATCGATGACCGAATCAGAAACACTGGCGCGCGAGATATTCCGCGAGCTGAGCGAGCATGAGGTGGCGCAACAGATCGATCCGATCATGATCGTCAGCCTGCGCGATACCGACTCGGCGAAATTCAAGAAGATGACGGTGTCGCAGATCGGTGCTGCGGTGACGGCGAAACAGGTGCTGTATGTGAACCTCACCGCCGCAAGCATTGATTCCGCCGACGGCGGTGTGATGTTCCGCGGAACAATGGCCGGCCGGGTGAAGGTGATCGACGTCGCCACCGGCGCAACGCTATGGCCCACCGACGCCGCCGACGGCTACCCCATCGCCGGCGACATCAAACCCACCCTCGCCAGCGACCGCGCCACGCCCGAGGCGGCGCGGCTGCAACTGATCCGCAAAATGGCCATCGGCACGGCGCGGCTTTTCTATAAATATCAGCCGGACGATGACATGCCCGATCAATGAATTCGCCACGTCGCACAATTACGCACGAGCGCGGTTCACGCCGGGTTGTGAGCTTTAGCGAACGCCCGGATTCTGCGGCGCCGTTAA
>CAZXLA010000271.1:2034-3845 GCA_964641895.1 uncultured Tepidisphaeraceae bacterium | reverse complement strand
ATGCCATCCGGCACATCGATATCACTTCGGCCGACTACAAATCGGTGGTGCCGATGGTGAACGCGATGAGCAAAATGGCCTTCAGCGCCAGAGACCTCGCCCGTGCCGCCGACATTTATGACCGCATGATCAAGGACACCGAATGCGGCGTCATCCTCTGTCTGGCCGGATCGCTGATCAGCGCCGGTTTGAAGAAGGTCATCGTCGATCTGCTGCGCCATAACATGGTGGATGCGATCGTGAGCACTGGCGCTAACATCGTCGATCAGGATTTCTTTGAAGCCCTGGGTTTCAAGCACTACATCGCCGATGAAAAGCTCAAGAGCGGCCTGCACGACGGCGAACTGCGCGATCTCATGATCGACCGCATCTACGACACGCTGATCGATGAAGAAGAACTTCGCATCTGCGACGACGTCACGTTCAAAATTTTCGACGAGATGGAACCCCGCGCCTACAGCAGCCGCGAGTTCATCCGCACCATGGGCGAATACCTTGAAAAGAACGGCGGGCCGAAATGTGACGACTCGATCGTCTATGAATGCTTCAAACGCGATATCCCGATCTTCTGCCCCGCGTTCAGCGACTGCTCCGCCGGCTTCGGTCTTGTCGCGCACATCGCCGCGCGACAGGCCAAGGGTGAACCGACCGTTGCCTGCGATAGTGCTAAGGATTTCTTCGAACTCACGCAACTGAAGATCAAGAACCCCACCACCGGCCTGCTGATGATCGGCGGCGGGGTGCCGAAGAATTTCGCGCAGGACATCGTGGTCTCGGCCGAAATCCTGGGCGTGGATGCGCCCATGCACAAGTACGCCATACAGATCACTGTCGCCGACACCCGCGACGGCGCGCTGTCCGGCAGCACGCTCAAAGAAGCCAGCAGTTGGGGCAAGGTGGACACCGTTTGGGAGCAGATGGTCTTCGCCGAAGCCACGTTAGCGTTGCCGCTCGTCGCCGGATATGCCTTCCACAAAGGCAACTGGAAAAACCGCGAAGGCAAAAAGTTCGCCAGCCTGCTCGATCAGCCGGCGGAAGCGGTGGCGTAGGACAGCGGAACATCAAGAATACTCAGCCGCGAAGCGGCGGAAGACAATAGCCAAGCCCGTTTTTGCCGCGGCGAAGTAAAATCGTGCTGATGAAGGAAAAGTTCCGCTGCCCCTGGGCCAAAACCGATCTTTATCGCCAATACCACGACACCGAATGGGGCGTGCCTTCCCACGACGATCGCCACCTGTTTGAAATGCTCACCCTCGAAGGCGCGCAGGCGGGCTTAAGCTGGGAAACAATTCTCAACAAACGTCAGAACTACCGCCGGGCGTTCAAGCAGTTTGATCCGAAAAGAGTCGCCACATTCGGCGCGGCGGACGTGAAGCGGCTGATGGCCGACGCGGGCATCGTCCGCAACCGGCTCAAGATCGAATCGGCTCTCAACAACGCCCGCGCGTTTCTGACCATTCAGAGCGAATTCGGCTCGTTTGACCGATACATCTGGGCATTCGTAAACCACAAGCCGATCATCAACCGGCTCAAATCGATAAAAGACGCGCCGGCGGAAACCGAACTTTCAAAGGCAATCAGTAAAGACTTAAAAGTACGCGGCTTCCGCTTCGTCGGCCCGACGATCATTTATGCGTTTATGCAGGCGGTGGGGATGGTCAATGATCATCTGGTCAATTGCTTTTGCTACAAGCGGGTCGTTCGATGATGTGACCGGTGGGGCAGACATTCCTGTCTGCCACGGCATTCCATGCCGTTCGAAGTTCGGAATCGCGCGGAACGCGATGGCAGACAAGAATGTCTGCCCCACC
>CAZXLA010000271.1:0-1934 GCA_964641895.1 uncultured Tepidisphaeraceae bacterium | reverse complement strand
CAGACAAGAATGTCTGCCCCACCGCTGCACTCCGGTCTCGAAACAGTTTTCAGTTGATGCCCTCCGCGCCTTACGCTCCGCCGCCCGGTGCGTATAATGCATGGGATGAACACGGAAGTTCGGGAGGCTCGTCGCGTGGCTCGAAAATCACCATTGGCTGAAAAGTTGGAAGAAGTCCGTGGCAGGATTGCCGAGGCGGCAATCCGCGCCAAGCGAGATCCCAAAGAAGTCACGCTGCTGGCCGTCACCAAAACCGTCGGCCCGGAGCAGATTCGTGAGTTGCTGTCGCTGGGCGTGCATGATCTTGGCGAGAACCGCCCACAGCAGCTCGTGCAACGCGCCGCACAGTTGCAGGAACTCCTCACCCGCCGCAGCACCTACGGCGAAGCCGAGCCTGCACCTGAGAAAACCCGCTGGCACATGATCGGCCACCTGCAGCGTAATAAAGCCAAGCCGCTGCTTCCGCTGATCAGCATGATTCATTCCATCGATTCGCTGCGACTGGCCGAAGAGCTTGACGCGCAGGCACTTAAAATCGATCGCCGCATTCCCGTGCTCATGCAGTTGAATGCCAGCGAAGAGTCGCAAAAAAGCGGCGTGGCCGTGGGGGCCGCCGTTCATCTGGCCGAGCAGATTGATTCAATGCCCAACCTGCAAATTATGGGCCTGATGACGATGGCCGAGTTCACCGACGATCAATCAAAAATCCAAAACACCTTCTCCCGCACCCGCGAAGTATTTGAAGAAATGAAGTGGCACAAAATCGGCGGCGCGAACCTCAAGCACCTGTCGATGGGGATGAGCAACGATTTTGAATTGGCAATCTCCGAAGGCGCTACGATGGTTCGCATCGGCTCGCTGCTGTTCGGCGGGAAGGCCGAGGCGGATCATCACGCGGAGAAGGACGAGTAACTTGATTGCGGATTTGGGATTGCGGATTTGGAAGGGTCAATTTAAAACAAAACGATTGAGTAACTACGAAGCACTCGAAGGGCACGAAGAATTCACTGCCTATTTTGCTTCATCTTCGCGAGCTTGGTGGTTCAAGTTCGGTTTTCGAGGGTGTCAAATCCACCATGCCTGAAGTCGATTTCTTCCACTTCTTCCGCAAAGGCGTCGGCTGGATCGCCACGATTTACGCCACGGTGATTTTGCTGCAATCGCTTTACGGCTGGTGGGTCTACCTCGCCGCGGCCGACCGGTATACCGGCATGATGCGGCGTTACCTGCTGGTGCAGGCCATCCGGCTCCGATTCCACAGGTTCGCCGGCGACATCGCCATCTGCGCATTGTTGTGCGTCGCGTTCTTGATCATTTGGCGTGCCCACTACACGATCTATGGTATTGAGGCCACATACGCCGATGTCCATCGAGTCAGCAAAACCAACTGAAGCCCCTTCCAGGCCCGGCATTCCCCCGCCGGCGGTCGCGTCTGCGCCGTCGTCCATGCTTGCCGACCTTCCCACCGACGAGCTTGAACATTTGGCCGAAGAGTTCGGGCTTGAACCCAAATCACACAAATCGCGCCAGCATCTCGTGGCGGCGTTGGACGATCGGCGTAAAGCGATCGTCGTAATGGACCGCGAAGCCATGCTCGATGTCGTCCGCTGGGGCCGCCGACCCGTCGCCGTCAATTCTTCCAAAGAGCAAATTGCGCTGGAGATCGCCCGCATCAAGTCGATGCGATTTGAAGGCTTAAGCGTGCGCGGGTTGTCGGTGCTGGCCGGCATGCGCGGCGTCAAGCTCACCGGCAAAGAACCCCCGGAGTGGATTGCAAAGGCGCTGAGCAAACAGGAAGGCTTCTTCGCCCGCCTTCATCGAAAGCGCCGCGCGTACGTCGGTAAAATGATCGCCGGCATGATCGGCGAAGAAGAGCCCGAGGGGGCCGATTACAAGTTCCTCCCCCCGCAACAACAAACCACCTCCCCCGGCAC
>CAZXLA010000270.1:0-3895 GCA_964641895.1 uncultured Tepidisphaeraceae bacterium | reverse complement strand
TTACATTTTCCGGGCACCGGTTTTCATTTTTTTTTGGTTCCGTATCAACTGTCCCTCATCTAAGCTTTTTCGGAACCCGGCGTTTTTAGTCGAACGTGTTACGAGTTGCGTCGAGTGAATCGCGCCGAGTATCGGGATTTCCCGACCTCACTTTACCGTCTTTCCCCGACTCTCTGACGACCCCAATTTAGTTAATTTTTACTCGCAGCAAGTTTTCGTTTCGCTTGCTGCTCTGATTGAACGCCCGGGACGGGCGTCGATACAGAAATGTGAAAAACGCTCTAACTTTATTGAGGAGAACGCTATGGGACGCGAAGACATTGCCGCCGGGAAAGTGAAACAGGTCAAGGGCAAAGCCAACGACATCGCGGGTGCCGTGACGGGCAATACCGCTCGCCAGGTGAAAGGCAAACTGCAAAAGGCCGCGGGGAAGGTGCAAGAGACGGTCGGGAAGATCAGCACCAAAAATACCAATTAACGGTGACGCGTCTTGCCGATAGTGAAGTGGCGCTGATGCCACGTCGGCATTCTGGCCGAGACTTTACCACCGAGGTTTACCGTATGGGCCTGATTCTTTTGATCGTCGTGATTCTTCTCATAGTGGGCACACTCCCCACTTTTCCACACAGCAAAAACTGGGGCTACGGTCCATCCGGCGGGCTGGGAGTGGTTCTCCTCATCTTGATTATTTTGCTTCTCATGGGTCGGATTTAGCGTCGGCAAATCATCTCTATTGCGTTGCCGGCGCGCCGGGTTGTGTTGTGGGAACAGGTAGCTTTTTCAGCAGCGCCGGTTCGATGAAAACCACGCGGTCCTGGACGTCATACGTTTTGCCGTAGTCGACTTCAAGCGTGATCTGCTTCGCGCCGTTCAGCGGCACAACCACCGTTTGCACCGGTGTGGCGGCGGAGAGGTCGGCCAGTTCATAGGCAACGCTCTCGCCCACGCGGATGCGCACGACCGCGTTGGCATACGGCAATGCCCCATCGATCGCTAAGCGTGTTCGGAACGCTTCGTAGGATGGATCGACCGCGTACACCAGCCGTGTGTATGAAGCGGCGATGATGCCGCACCGCGCCGCCCGTTCGCCGTCGCGGATCGGCGCGCCGGCCGCGCCCGTGTTGAACACAATCGCCGGTGGCGCAGCGGCGAAATAGGGTTTCTGCATCTGCTCGATCGGCGCTGCGTCGGTCAGCCATGTTACCGGGCCGTTGCGGTGTTCGATCGACAGCACGCTGCCGATGGGCACGGTGCGAGCGGTCGCAGCGCCATCCGACAGTTGGAGCTGGTTGGCTTTAAACTCGACCGATCGCCCCGCCAGCACCGCGCCACCGACGATGCGAACGAGATAGCCTTCGGCGGCGGCGGCATTTTGTGCGTCGTCGACTTCGGCGAACTTGATCATGGCGACGGCATCCCAATCGACCTTGGGCGAGTTGGCGAGGGCCACGCCATCGGGCGCGATCGATTCGACGATGCCGCCGAGCACATCGCCGTTGGCAAGGACGACGGTGTCTTGAGGCGGGCGTTTGCCCCGTGCGCGTTCAACCAAGCCGCCGCGGCAGATGGCGATGAGTTGGTTGAGGGGTATGATAAATTCACCGACGGCGGTCGACCAGGTAAGCGATTCGTCGGCGAACGAAACCGGCCCGCCCACGAGCCGTTGTCCGCCGGTCAGGAGCGCGACCCATACGCCGTCGGGTATGCCGCCGGGCTCGGCCGAGCGCGATAGTTCCAGGACGTTGCTCCACGGCAACTGGGCCGTATCGCCGGCGGCGTTTCGGAAGGTGATGCCGGCAGGAGCAAGCGAGGTGACGGCGCCGCGGGTTTCGGAGAAGTCGGCGCTTGTGATCGTCCAGATGTCTTGCGCGCGTGCGACCGTGCTAAGCAATGTCGCGAAGCCGCAAGCGGCCATCAGAATTGCTGGCAAATGGCAACCGGCAACCGGCAACTTTTCCATCAGCTTCCTGGCCCCTTTCCGCTGAACACGGGCAGATAACGGTTGGGCATCTGCAGGATGATGAGGGCACAGGCGGTGGCGTATTCGTCGTTGATTTCGCCGGTCCACCGGCCGGTGGCGCGGTCTTGGCGGCGGATGAGTTCCTCGCGCACGGCGGGATACCAGGTTTTCCAGTGATCGCCACCGGCCAGGAACATGGCCTGCACGCCGTAGTAATGGCCGTAGTAATAATGGCCGCCGATGTTTCCGGCCGCCCCGCCTTTTCCGGGCGCGAACTGGCGGAGGTATTTCAGCCCGCGCGTAAGTTCGTCGCCTTCAAACACGCCGGCGTAGTACAAGGCCGCGACGCCCGCCGCCGACCGTGGAAACGCGCTGCCGCCTTCGCCCCGACCGGACATGCCGATCATGTAGCTAAAACCGCCGTCGGCATTCTGGCATTTGCGGACGTATTCGATCGCGCGATCGATCGTTTCTTTTTCGACTTTGATGCCCGCATCGCGCGCGGCGCGAAGGGCCATCACCTGACAGATGGTGACGCTGATATCGGCGTCCACTGGCACGGGCATGTAGCGCCAGCCGCCTTGCGGGTTCTGGCTTTTCTGGATGAGTCGAACGGCACGCTGCAGTTTTTCCTTCACCTGTTCGTCGGGCGTCATGCCGTAAACTTCGGCAAGAAACAGGGCGGCGAAGCCGTGCGAATACATGACGCCGTGCGCCGTCTCGGCGGCGAGCAGGCCCGATTCCTGAGCGCTGTTCACCAGGTAGCCGGCGGCGCGTTGAACATTCTCTCCGTATAACCCGCGACCGGGGAGGTTGCCCGACGCCATGAACGCAATGCCCGAAAGAGCGGTAATGCCGCTGACCGCGCCAAACCCTTCGCCGGCCTGGCCGAACGAGCCGTTGCGCTGCTGCTGCTTGGCCAGCCACTCCAACCCGCGCCGCACGGCCTCCTGCTGCGCCGGCGTGATCTCGTCGCCGGTGACCTGATTGGGCCGATCCGCAACCACGGGTGCGGCGGCATGTGCATCGGCCGGAGATGAACGCAGATAAACGCAGATCGAAAGGAGCGCGCAGACCCAATTCTTCCATCGGCGTTTATGTGCGTTCATCGGTGGCCTTGTGATCATTTCTCAGTCGCTTTCGTGGCCAGCGATTTGTAGTAGTCGTCGACCAGTTTCTTGTACGCTTCAATCACCGTTTCACCCGAGCCTTCAATGATCGCGTCGCGCTGCCGCGGGCTGAGCGCGCCCCACTCGCGCAGGGATTCGTTGATCTCCGCGCCGGCCTTCTGCGTCTGGCCGAGCCCGCCGCCGGCGTTGCTTTGTTCGGCGGCGTTTTTGGCATCGGCCTGCTGTTGCTGGCCCTGATTGTTCGCCTGCGCCTGCTCTTCGCCGGCTTTGGGTTGCTGCTTAGCCTGTGCTTCGCCGGGCTGTTGTTGTTGATCGGAATTGCGCGTCTGCGCCTGCTGCTTGCGCGCCTGCTCGATCAAAATATCCATGTCATCCATGATGCGCTTCTGGATCGACTGCGTTAACTTTCCCGGATCGAGGTTGACCGCCAGCCGCTGCCGCGACCGCGCCATGCGATCGCCGACCTGGCTCACCTTTTTCTGCTGCGCATCGGCGTCGGCCGCGCCGCCGAGCAGGTCTTGATCCAGTTCCTGATTATCGATCGCCTCGTCGCCGGCTTCGTCGGGCAACTGATCGCGCACGTCGGGCTCCGGGCCGAGCGATAGTTCGCCCTTGCTGGATTTCTCGAGTAACTCATTGAGCACCGATCGCAGTTGCCCTTGCCGTTCGCCCATTCCCTTGACGGCGGCTTGGTTCTTCTCCGCGGCCGTGGCGAGTTGCTGCGTCGAGTCGTTCACCGCGCGCTGCAAACCCTTAAGCAGCCGAAGCTCCGCCTCTGCGGGAAGCTTCGGCCCGCCTTGCTGCC
>CAZXLA010000269.1:0-3895 GCA_964641895.1 uncultured Tepidisphaeraceae bacterium | reverse complement strand
AGCGAAAGCGGCATCCACACCGCCGGCGATGTAAAGAAGCTGGCCGACGCCGGCGTGCGGGCGATCCTGGTGGGCGAAAGCATTATGCGGTCGGACAATATTGCGGCGAAAATCCGCGAACTACTGGGAAGTTAGTCGCATTTCCGATGAGATACGTCATAACGATTGACGATTAACGATTAACCGCAATGCTCCGCCGTGTGTTGATCAATCGTTAATCGTCAATCGTTACGCTGGAGATTGAATGAAGCTCGGCCTGTTCACCGATACCCTGGAAGACATCAACGGCGTCGCGCGGTTTATTCGCGATATGGGGGAACAGGCGCGCCATACGGGCTGTCAGTTCACCATTCATACCAGCGTGGCGAAGCCGACGATTGTCGATCCGCTATTTGTGCGGAAAAACTTCCGTCCGCTGCTCAGCAGCCAGTTGCCCTACTACCCGCAACTTTCTGTCGCGCTGCCGCCGGCGTGGAACATGCTGCATTGGGCCCGGCAGCAGCGGTTTGACATGATTCACTGCAGCACGCCCGGCCCGGTTGGGGTGAGCGCCTGGCTCATCGCGCGGTGGCTGCGCATTCCGTTCGCGGCCACGTATCACACCGATTTCCCCGCGTACGTCGATCGACTTTCCGGCAGCAGGATCATGACCGGTGGAACGTCTGCGTTCATGAAATGGTTTTACCGCCCCGCCACGATCGTCTTTGCGCGCAGCAGCGAATATCACGATATCCTGGTCAACCTGGGCGTTCCGCGGAACCGGCTGCGCACCATTCGGCCGGCGATCAACCTCCAGCGGTTCAACCCCGATTACTGCAACAAACATGTGTGGAATCAGTTCGGCGTAACCGAACCGCTAAAGCTGCTGTATATCGGACGGGTGAGTGTGGAGAAGAATCTGCAACTGCTCGTCGACGCCTTTAAGCAAATCAGCAGCCGTCGAAAAGACATCGCATTCATCGTCGCCGGCGACGGGCCGTTTCGCGAACCGATGAAAAAGATGCTTGAAGGCACACCGGCCTATGTGGTCGGCGTGCAGACCGACAAAACGCTGGCCGAAATGTATGCCTGCGCCGACCTCTTCGCCTTCCCCAGCCGCACCGATACGCTGGGCCAGGTCGTCATGGAAGCCCAGGCGTGCGGCCTCCCGGCGCTGGTGACCGACGAAGGCGGGCCCAAGACCATCGTGCAGCACGAACAAACCGGCCGGGTGGTTGCCGGCAACGATGTTTCGCACTGGGCGCGAGAAATCGAACGATTGATCGACGACCCCGAAACCCGCCAGCGGATGGGCCGCGCCGCCGCCGAACGGATGCGCGGGTTCAGGCTGACCGATACATTCGCCGATTTCTGGCAGCAACACGCCGACATCGTCGCAACTCGGAACGGCAAGGCCACAAACGGTCGGGTGAGCGTCGATCTGCCGATGAATCGATCAATATGCTCTTCAAAAAACCAGCCGGCCTTATAGCGCAAGACTTCCGGATCGGTTCCGAATACAATCTTCACTATGGCCGGAAAACTGCTGGCAACTGTTATGTCACTCCTTTCTGCCGTCACCGCGGCCGGGGCCGACGCTCAAAGCTCGGCTCCCACCACGCACCCCAGCGGCGGCGATGCCGTTGTCATCGTGCTTGAAGGGGAGATCAACAACTATACCCAGCGTATGCTCGAACGCCGGCTGGACGACGCCCGATCGCGCAGCAAAACCATCATCCTGAAAATCAACACCTGGGGCGGATCGGCGCTGTCGGCCATCGAAATTTCGCAACTGCTCAAGCAACAGAATGATTTGCACATCACCGCGTACGTCGATCAAAAGGCGATCTCCGCCGGCGCGATGATCGCGATCGCGTGCGATGAGATCGTCATGCAATCCGGCTCGATGCTCGGCGATTGCGCGCCGATCGTGCCCGGCCAGCAGCTTGAGAAAACCGAGCGCGCCAAAAGCGAAGGCCCCATTCTCGCCGAGTTTTCCGATTCCGCAGAGAAAAACGGGTATGACCCGCTGCTGGTGCAGTCGATGGTGAGCGTCGGGCGCGTGGTGCATTACATTCAAAGCCCGACGGGCGAGCGAAAGTTTGTCGATGCCGCCGAGTACGACCAACGGGTGAAGAATGCAGATTGGAAGCCCGTCGAAGGCGTTTCCAATCCGGTCGACGACGGCGAATCGCTGCTCACCATCACCGCGGCGCAGGCGGCGGCGCTGGGGTTGTCAAAAGGCACGTTTAACTCGCTGGGCGATTTCACCCACTCCCGAAGCCTCCGCGTGATTGCAACGCTCGACCACTCACCGGGCGAAATGCTCGTCGGTTTCCTGAGCAGTGATGCGGTGCGCGGGCTGCTCAGTCTGATGTTCCTGCTATCGATTTACGCCGCTTTTCACTCGCCCGGCCATGGCGCGCCAGAAGCGATCGCGCTAACCTCGCTGGCGCTGCTGGTGGGCGTGCCGCTGATGACGGGCTACGCGAGCTGGTTCGAAATTATTTTGATGGTGCTCGGCATCGGCTTGCTGGCGACGGAACTGTTCGTCATCCCCGGCTTCGGCCTGATCGGCATCACGGGCATCGTCTTGCTGCTGGCCGGGTTAACCATGACCTTCGTGCCCACCGAACCCAAGCTGCCCGGCTGGCTGCCATCGCTGCCGGCCACATACGCCGGGCTGTGGCGTGGGTTGGTCGTCGTGACCTGCGCACTCGGGGGCTCGCTGATTATTGGCGTGTGGCTTAACCGCCATCTGCCCGACATGCCCTACTTCGGCAAACTGGTGCTCAACACGACCGTGGGCAGCACCAGCGAAAGCAGCTATGCCGCCGATATTGATGAAGCCGTCTGGCCGGAACTCGGTGCGGTCGGCCGCGCCTTGACCGACCTTCGCCCCGGCGGAACGGCGGCATTTGCCGACCCTGTTTCTCAGGAAGTGCAAACCGCCCATGTCGTCAGCGACTGCGGATTTGTTCTGGCCAACACACAAATCGTCGTTCAACAAGTGCACGGCAACCACGTCGTCGTCCGCCCGGCGGAAACGGCGTGAGGGAAGACTAACTCAGCATGGAAGCATCAACCTGGGCGGTCATCCTCTTCGGCGTGAGCCTCGCGCTGCTGGTGGCGGAACTATTCCTGCCCTCGCACGGGTTGCTGGGCGTGCTGGCCACCTTCGCGATGATCGCGGCGATCGTGCTCTGTTTTCGCATCAATCAGTATCTGGGGCTGGGCGTGCTGCTGTTCGTGGCGATGGTAACGCCATTTGCCATTTCGGGCGCGATGAAAATCTGGCCGAAGACGCCCTTCGGCCGGCGCATGACGCTGCAACCCATCGATTCGCCGCTCACCCCGCCGGCGGTGCGGATGGGACAGACCGGCATCGCCATGAGCGAACTTCGGCCGATGGGCACGGCCGATTTTTCCGGCGAACGATTGGAAGTCCGCACGCAGATCGGCATGATCGCCGCTGGCGCCGAAGTAAGAGTCATCGGCATTGATGCGGGACGGATCATTGTTGGCCCGGTGGATGGATGATGAAGGGCAAGGCAGTCGGTGGGGCAGACATTCCTGTCTGCCACGGCTTTCCAAGCCGTATGAATAATCGAAGTAAAGGAAAAGGAACGCATGTTCGAACTTCTCGCACAAACTAAGACCGAAACCAGCACGTTCATGATCATTCTCGTCGTGATCATCCTGATTGTTCTGCTGATCATCTTCGGGGTGATGTTTCAGTTCGTCGGCCTTTATATTCGCGCGCTCGTCAGCGGTGCGCGGGTGAGCATGCTTGAGCTTATCGGCATGCGCCTGCGGCGGGTGAACTCCAACGTGATCGTCAACGCCCGGATTCAGGCCATCCGCGCCGGCCTGGAAGTGAGCCAGGCCGAAATGGAAAGCCATGTATTGGCCGGCG
>CAZXLA010000268.1:0-3917 GCA_964641895.1 uncultured Tepidisphaeraceae bacterium | reverse complement strand
GACGATGCTGAAATTTTCCGGCGTGCCAGGGAAACTGGCGTTGTTGTCGCATGGCGTCGTCATTTGAGCACGATATACCGAGCCGTGAGCGTCAGCGACCGGAGGCCTCACTTCACTGCAGTAATCCGGCCGCTGACGCTCGCGGCTCGTTGTTCGGGTTCTTCGCGATGCGCCTGTGGGATTGTCGTGGCTACGCCGCCATTGCCCGCCACTGGTTCATTGCCTTCAGCAGATAATAATCCCCGTAGATCACCGAACTGTCGCGGCCGTATTGGTCGTTGGGGATGTTTACCGCGCCGTGCTGAATCAGCCCGCGGTGGATTGTGCCCTGTGCGAAATATGACGGGCTTAAAAGCGATTTAAGAATGTTTTCGGCGGCGGTTTTGTATTTGGCTTTTTCAGTCGGATCGGTCAGCAACTTGGAAAGCTCCAGCATTCCGCTGGCGGCGACGGCGGCCGCACTGCTGTCCTTATAGGTGTTGGGGATATCGGGATGATTAAAATCCCAATAGGGCACGAAGTCGGCGGGGGAATTGTCGATGAAATAGTCCGCCACTTTTTTCGCCGCCGATGCGAAATCGGCCCGGCCGGTTTCTCTTGCCATCGTGCTCAAGGATTGAATCGCCCACGCCTGCCCGCGGCTCCACGTGCTTTGGTTGCTATAGCCTTGATACGTTTCCTGCAGAATGAAATCGCCGTTGGCACTATCGTACATGCCGAACTGGCTGATGCTGCCGTCGGCTCGCACCTGGTTGGCGATCACCTTTTGCGTGTGCGCGATGGCGCGATCGATGTACTGCTGATTGCCCGTCTGCTTCCCGGCGAACATCAGCAGTTCCATGTCGGTGGTCATATCCATCAGCACCGCGAAGTTGGCGCGCGGGTTTCCGCTGCGGCTGTTGAACCACGTCGTGCGAAACGCGCCGACGGTTTCATTCCACTGCCGATTTTTCGAGGCGGCGGCGTCGAGCAGCACCTTCAGATGCGCCGGATTGTTGCTCGATTTCCACAGCGGCAAATAAGTGGTGATGAATTTGAACGCTAAATCGCCGGCCTGATTCACCTGCGAAGCCAGCGTCGTCGTCCATTTGGTCGCATTCAATCGCCACGCGCTCGTGCCGACGTGATCGTAAATCTGCCACATCGTGCCGGCCAGAAAGCCGGCGGTCCAATGGCTGGCGTTGACGGTTTTCCATGTGCCGTCGGTGCGGGTGCGTTCGACGAACGTGTTGGCGTTATTGCCGATATCATTCATCGTGCGCGTGAGCGCCGTTTGCGCGTACGCGAACGCCGCGGCAATGCTGATTCCCAGCGGGTTTGTTTCGACTGAAATCGTGCCGAAGTTCATACCGGTTTTGGTCTGGTTGGCGGTGAGCGTGGCGTTGTTGCCGTAGTTATTCGCGGGAGACGTCTGTGAAAACCCCGCCGGCAGAATCTGGCGGATTTTGTACGTGCCCGCCGCCAGATTGGTCAGTTGGTAAGCGCCCGATGAATTCGTGACGGTCGAGGTTTCGCCGGTGTCGAGCCGGCCGTTGTTGTTTTTGTCGCTGTAGATCGTTCGTCCGGCGACGGTTGCTTCGCCGGCATCGAAATTGCCATCGCGATCGGCGTCGACAAATACCGTTCCGCGGATGGCGGCGGCGAGCAGTTGCCGGCATTCCAAACCTTCAATAACAGCCCTGTTTTGCATAACCCAATATTGTAGCGGTGCGAGAATGTGATTCCAATGAAAATAGATTTGTGGAATCGCTTGAACAATGGGCCGGATCGAACGAATACTTAGGTATGGAAACAGTCCGAGTCGATGTCCGCCGCGCCGTCGGCGGTACGAGTATTGAAGCCGATCTGGCCGCCGCCCGTTTCGTGGCGCAGTTGATGGATGCGCAGTTCGAAGTAGGCAGGATCAAATTCGGGCTGGATGCCATTTTGGGTCTGGTGCCGGTGGTGGGCGACGTGGCCTCGATGGGCATCGGGCTGTACCCGATCTTCCTGGCGCGCAAACACGGTCTCGGCCGAGCGGTGATCCTGCGTATGTGGGCGAACCTGGGGCTTGATCTGGTCGTCGGGATTGTGCCCGTCCTGGGCGACGCCGCCGACGTGCTGATCAAAGCCAATCTCAAAAATGTTGCACTGCTGGAGAAGCACGCGAAGCGGAAATATCGGCTGACCTGACAAGCAAAAGGGGATTGACGGTACGTCTTGAATGTGAGACATTTTCAAGGTGTGCGACCGGCAATTTTCCATTCCAAGGCACGTGCGACGATCAAGGGCTTCCCGCCGGATGTGCGTCGGTCCATCGGTGGCGCGATCGAAGATATTCAGTATGGTGCGACGCTTTGGATGCCGCTCTCTCGACCTATGCCATCCGTGGCCGCCGGCGCTCAAGAGCTACGGATTCGCGGTGGTGATGGGGCATTTCGCGTCTTTTACATCGTCAAAGCCGACAGCGGCGTCATTGTCTTTCATGCATTCCAGAAGAAGACGCAGAAGACGCCAATGTCAGAAATTGAACTCGCCAGGAAGCGTTTATTTGAGGTGTTGAATGGCTAAGGCAAAATTAATCGTCGCCCGAAACGCTGCTGAGCTTGGGAAAGCACTTGCACTTTCGAAGGCTGATGTGGAGGAAATGCGCACTCGCCGCGGGCTCGCTTCAAAGATTATTGAAGTAGTGGAAGAAACGGGCCTCACGCATGCCGACGTTGCCAAGCTCGCCGGGACGGCCCGTTCACGCATAACCGCAATGATGAATCACAACATTTCCGGCATTTCAACGGACGTGCTGCTGCGCGTGCTCGCATCGCTGGGATATCGAGCGAAAATTTCGTTCTCGCGAATTCCTAAGGCGGCGTAGCTGCCTCACGCCGCCACCGCCGCGTCGGCCAGCGCTTGTTCCAGCCGGCGCGTAATGCGCGTCACGTCCCGAATTTTGCGGTCCATCTTTTCCACCGCGGCGCGGGGAAACGGGGCCAGCGGGTCGGAGAACTGCGCGATCTCCTCGCCCACTTCATCCAGAAATTGCTGAAGCGAGTCGATCGTTTTCACCAGATCGCCGGCGTTGTACGACCACAAAGGCAAACCCTGCACCGCCGGAAGCCAGCGTTGAATACGGTGCCGCACCGTGCGCAACTGCTCGAACCAACGCGCGGTAAGGCCCAGCGAAAGATGGTTGCAATCGGATTGAGACAAACTTGCATCTGTGCCCTCATCCGAATCTTGAACATTGGCTGCGAGAAATAGCTGCATGATCAACTCCCGTTAAGCAGCGGATTGTGGCGATCGCCCGCGGTGAGCATCATCGGCGCGTCGTGGCGAATCATTATCGGGTAGACCCTGACCCGGCATCGGGAGCATGAGCCGCGTTACCGCCGCGTGGTGCAGCGCAAACGCATGTAACGAGCGGCGAGCGTCAGCGACCCGATTTCAGCAGCACCGCGACCGATTCCCCCAGAAATACAACGAGTCGCTGACGCGTGCGGCTCGTCAATCGCAGCACATTCCATTGCCCTGCCGGGTGGCGCGGCTGATTGGCAACGCCGGCGCGATGCGCGCCAGAACAGTGTCAAAAAAGTATTTTTATTTTGTGCTTGTTTTCGGTTAATGTTCGGTTATAACATTAACCGAACGCTCGCGCCGGGCCAAGTGCCCGGCGGCCGCAACGGATGGGGCTGCGCGGGTGTGGCATCTTGTTTGACGGCGACCCGTCCGGGCTTGCCAATTCGCCGCGCCGAGTCCTCGGCGGGGGGGGTCTTCCACCAGCGCAATAAGCACCCAGACCCCCCAGCGTGAAAAAACGTCGTGCCCGGAACCGAGTCGGCGCGCGGAACGTCCAAAAGGGTACCACCAAGGAACGGTTTGGAACCGGTTAGGAACCGGTTAGGAACTGGTTTTTAGCAAGTTTGGAGACGTGTCGATCATCC
>CAZXLA010000267.1:0-4071 GCA_964641895.1 uncultured Tepidisphaeraceae bacterium | reverse complement strand
CGCCGATCGATCGGCGTTAGCCAGTTCCAGCAGCAGTTCCCCGTAACGATTCTGCGCGGCCACGATTTCGTTGAGGGAGATGTCTCCCGGTTGCCGATCGGGGTTATCAAAATAGCCGTAGTGCAGAAAGTCGCCGGGCAGCACCTTGGCATAAAGCTGGAGTTGGGCGTCGTCGAGGCGATCGCGCGACGGCGCGCGGCGAAACTGCAGAGACGCGGCGGTCCAGAGCGCGGCGGGGTTGATCGCGCGCTTTAGGACGGGTTTGAGGAACATCGACAGTTTTGGTTTTGGCAAGCCGATCAAGATAGCCGATTGCAATTCGCCAGGAAACCGCGCGGGCCAAAATTACCGACCCGCGCCCGGCACGGCGCCATCGCCGCCGGGGGGTCGCGTGCGGTTACGTTCGCGTCGCGAGGGCTCGGATTGCGTGCCATCGGGGGGCGCGGCCGTTGGGGGTTGGCCTGGTCCGGTGGCGCCGCCGCCGGGGTTGCCGCCTTGCCCGCCGCCTTCGCGATTACGGCGTGGGCGATCCCCATTTGCCGGCCCACTGCTTCCATTTGCCGGAGTGGCGCCGGCGCGGTCGAATGAGCCGCTGGGGCGCGTGGCCGGTTCGATCTTGATGCCGGCGCGGTCGAGCAATTGCTGGCCTTGTCCGCGTTCGAGGATCAGGACATCTTCGCCGCCGCTTAAGCCCTTCATCACCTGCGCGTGGGTATCGCTGGCCATGCCGAGAGTGACTTCGCAGGGTTTGTGATCGTCGCCGTCGCGCGTAAAGACGAATGAGCGGTTCCCGACGGAGTAAATGCTGCCCAGCGGCACGGCCAGCACCTGCTCGGCGCGGTTGATGAGCACCTCGGCCATCGCGCCCATGCCCGGTTTCAGGTTGGGCGGCGTGCGGTCGAGCACGAGATCGACCGGGAATTCTTTGGCGTCAGGGTTCCACCAACGCCCGCCGCTGTCGGCGAGAATGCTGATCTTGCTGAGCGTGGCCGGCACCGGCTCGGGCAGGCCGACGATGCGCACGATGGCGCGCTGGCCTTCGCGCAGCCGCGGCACCTGCATCTCCTGCGCCCGGAGCACGGCCTTCATGCTGTTGGTATCGGGGAGGCGCAAAAGCGTCTGGCGCTCGCGGACCTGGGCACCCTCCTGGATGAGGTTCTGCGCGTTGCGGTCGTTGCTGGTGGCGTAGACCACCATGCCGTCGGTCGGCGCTTCGATCGAGCACGAATCGAGTTGCACCGCCAGCCGTTCCATGCGCCGTCGGATGATGGAGAGGTTGGTTTCTTTGGCGCCCACGTCGGCGACGCGCTGCGACATCTGGCTGGCGTTTTCGCGCTTCACGCGTTGCAGCTTCTGCTCGGCCTGAGACAGCGCGTTGCGCTTGGCGGCGAGGTCGGACGCATGGGTGTAATCGGTCACCCGGCGCAGCGCGGTTTCGGCCTTCTCACGCGTGTTTTCGGCTTTGGTCACTTCCAGTTCCGATTTTTTCACGTCGGCGGCGGTGACGAATCCCTTCGCGAAAAGATTTCGCGTCTGCGCCAAGTCTTCGCGGCGGTTTTTCAGTTCGATTTCGGCCATCGCCAGATCAGTCCGCGTGTTGGCCAACTGCTGCGGGTAAGCGGCCTCTTCGTAATCTTTCAAATCGAGCTTCGCCAGCGTGAGCGCCACCTCGGCGGCCTCGAGGTCGGCCGAATTTTTGCTTTCCTGAATGTCTTTGAGTTCGCGGGCGTTGGTGACGTCGGCTTCGGCTTTTTGAATTTCGATCGTGGTGTCTTCGATCTTCTGGCGGATGGTGGACGAATCGAGTGTCACCAGCGTATCACCCTTCTTCACCGTCGCGCCTTCTTTTACGATCGTTTGAATGGTGGTTTGGCCCTCCACGTCGCTGGCGATCTCGATGTTGTTGATCGCCTGCAGTTCGCCGTCTTTAACGAATTTCACTTCGATGTCCATCGGTGCCACGCGGTAATATTGCACCGCGCCCCCGCCGGTTGACGAGCCGCGCCCGCGGGCGATCAGCGCCCAGGCGATAGCGACCACAACAACGATGCCCGCGCCCACCGCCCAGGGAATCAGGCGGCGCTGCGAACGACTGGAATTTGCCGACAAAACAAGTTGCGTCATAATGGGTCCCCCTATTCTATCCAGTTCGATCCGGAATGTTGCGTGGATCGGCCGGTGGCGCGTAAGTTTCGACGCGCGCTGGCGTTTTCGGCTTGAAAACAGGGCCTTTCATGATCGTGCCGAGCGTGCCGGCGGCCGGGTCGACGCGCAGCGTGCCGGTGTCTCGAAGCAGCCGCAGGATCTGGATTTGCAGATCGGCTTGGGCGCGATCAAAGCTGTTCTGGGCGTTCAGCAGGGCGTTTTGCGCTTCGGTCACGTCGCGTGCCTGCGCTTTTCCCTGAATCAACAATTCGTTGGAATAATCCAGTCGCCGCTGCGCTAATTCGATGCTGCGGCGCTGAATGTCGAGCGTAAACAGCGCCGATTCGACCGACCGGGCGGCGGTACGCACGTCGGCGGCGATGTTGTCGCGCGTGGAGATGAGATTTCGCTGCGATCGCTCAAAATCAATCAACGCGGCGCGATAGTTATTGCGCTCACGAAGGCGATCCAGCGGCCAATCGAGCGTCGCGCCGGCGGAATAGGTGGCGGCCCGGCTGTCGAGTTTCGCGCCGGGGGTGTCGGCACGGTTGGCGATGCGCCCTTGCGCGGTCAGGTTCAGGTCGGGCAATAAGCCGTTCTGCGCATTGGCAATCCCGCGGCGGGCGTCTTCAATCTGATCGCGCGCCGTTTGCAGCAGCAGGCGATGTTTTTCGGCGATGGCGATGAAGTCGATGTTCTGCAGGTCTGGAATCGGTACCTGCAGCGCGATCCCGACGATTTCCAGGCGTTCGTCCACCGGCATGCCGATCAGAATTTTGAAATCATCAAGCTGGTTTTGATAGTCCTGCTGCGACGTGATGAGCTGGTTCTGCGCATCAAGCCGCTGCTGACGCGCCTGTTGCACCTGCAAAAAATTCTGCCGGCCGGCGGCATAGAGGTCTTCCAGCCTCGCCACCAGGTTTACGCCGTTCACGTAACGCACCAGGCTGTTGCCAATGCGGCTCTGTGAGTTGACGAGCGAGAAATAGGCCGACGCTATATCCACTACAAAGCTGCGCCGAAACTCTTCGAACGTGCGCACCTGATAGACCATGCTGCGTTCGGAATCGATGAGCGATTCGAGGTTCACCATCCCGGCCCCGCGCAGCAGCGGAACGCTTCCGCGCAGCACGATCGAGGCGTCTTCGGAAGATTGACTGTTGTCGTTGATCGCCTGCACGAAGCGCACAAGACCCTCGGCCACAATCTCGCCGCCGTAGGGAAGCTGTTGGCGCACGCCGACGGATTGCGTGGCGTTGAGGGCCGAGCGGTAGTCGGCATCAAGCTGCCCGCCGGCGTAATCGATGGTGCTCTGGGCGAAGGGCCGTGGGGTGAACAGGTGGCGTTCGAAGGTGACGTCCAGGGCCGCCAGATAAAGATCTTCCGTGCGGGCGCGATAGTTTCGGCTGTTGTTGATCGCGTATCGCAGGGCGTCGAAGAGTTCGAACGTTTGAATGACCTGTGCGTCGTCCAGCGAGGGGCCCAGGCGGTAACGGCTGAGCGATTGCTGCAACGCGGTGTCGGCGCCAAGTTCATCGGAGTTAAGCAATTGCTGGTCGGGTGAAAACAGCATTTCCGGCCCGAGCATTCCCCCGGCTTGCAGGCCGCGCGCCATCGGCTCGAGCGCCGGGATGTTGGGCGGCGGGAGCGGGGTCGCCGGGAGTTTATCAAACGCGGCGCGGGATGGTTTGGAAGTGGGCGACGTTTCCAGCCGGGTTTCCGGCTCATAGCCGAGCGTTTTCTGCGTGCGGTCTTTGAGCAAACGACCGACCTGCGCATCGGCATCGCGACGATAGCTATCGGCGGAGCAACCGGCGAGAAGGGCAAGAACAACGCAATAGATGCAACGGTTCACAGAATGCCCGATTGTAACCGGTCGAGGAGCGCTTGAGAACGCGCCCCGATTTTCAGTTGCATCGCGAGCAA
>CAZXLA010000266.1:0-4082 GCA_964641895.1 uncultured Tepidisphaeraceae bacterium | reverse complement strand
AGTGCGATCAGGAGGGTAATTGCAGACTCCGCCGTGAGACGCGATAAAACAGATCGGCCCGCGCCCGTGGAAGAAGTGAGGTGGTTGTGGGACGAATCGTGGGTGTGCGGGCAACAGGCCGAACGTATGGGGATGCGTGGGACGAACGAGGAAGAGGTGATGACAGCGAGGTACATCTCCATACCCAATTACTATCGCACGCGAGTTAGCATTCACCAAGTTTGTGAAAATAATTGCAATCTAAATCGTCGGCGGGGCGCTAATAGATATTAGAAATCGTAATTGCGGTTGCACGCGTCACGGTGCAATTTGTGATCCCGAACGGAATGACAATCAATGGCGCGTGCTGTCGTCGGGAACTTTGTCGCCCCGTCGTCGTCCAACACGCTTGCGGGTACAATGGTTGCCCGATCTAACAAACTTGGAGATTGTATGAACGCCCGTCGCTTTTCCCGATCGATCATTCTCGCACTCGCCGTTGCCGGCGTGGGATATACTTTTCAAATGGCTAATGCCCAACCCAAAGACCCGCCGCCGAACCAGCCTATTGTGCAGGCGGTTCCCGATACACAGGATGTGCCCGTCGGCACCGTTGTCCTGTTTTCGTCGGGCGTCGGCTATTTTGAGCATACCGGCCAGGTCTTCGGCGACGGTTCGACCGAATTGCGCTTTAAGGCCGGGCAGATTAACGACATCCTCAAATCGCTCGTTCTGCAAGACCTCGACGGCGGGAAGGTGTCGAGCGTCACCTACCCGTCGCTTGATCCGGTCGAGAAAACCCTGCGCAGCTTTCAGGTGGATATCACCGGCAATCCGCCGCTTTCACAATTGCTCAATCAACTGCGCGGCGCAAAAGTGACGGTGCAGTTCGGCGGCGAAAAGGTGTCAGGAACCATTCTTGGGGTTGAAGAAAAAACGACGATCGTCAAAGAGCAAACCATCACCCGGCATGTGATGAACCTGCTCAACGGTGCCATGATCAAGTCGATCGAGCTGGAAGAGCTGACTGATCTTCAACTGGAAGACGTCGGCCTGCAGGAAGAATTGGCCAAGGCGCTGGCGGCGCTGGCGCAATCGCGCGATCAGGATAAGAAGCCCGTCACCATCAGCTTCACCGGCAAAGACGCGCGGCGGGTGCGGATCGGTTACGTGGTTGAGACGCCGGTGTGGAAAACCTCCTACAGGTTAATTCTGAGTGACAACGAAGAAAAACCGAAATTGCAGGGTTGGGCAATTGTTGAAAATCAGACCGACAACGATTGGAAAGACGTATCGCTTAGCCTCGTTTCCGGCCGGCCGATTTCGTTTGTGATGGATTTGTATTCCCCGCTTTACATCCCCCGGCCGGTGGTGCAGCCGGAACTGTATGCGAGCCTGCGGCCACAGATGTATGAAGACGGCATGATGGCGCGCGAAGATGCCGGTGCGGGAGGTGGCGCGGCTGATGAAACGCGGCGTGCTCAAAAGTCGCTGAACCGCGCGGGCATGAGTGCCGGTGCGCCTATGGCGGCTGAAGCCGCCATGCCGCAGTTGGCGGCGGGCGATCGGAATCTCGACTTTTCCCAATCCGTTCAATCCGTCGCCAATGCTGAGAAAATCGGCGAACTCTTCAGCTACACCGTCAGCAACGTGACGCTCCCTCGGCAGAAATCGGCCATGCTTCCAATTATCACCGACGAGGTCACGGTCGAAAAACTCTCGATCTACAACGCGGCGGTCCTCGCGAAGAACCCGCTCAACGGCGCGCGGCTGACCAACTCGACGGATAAGCATTTGCTCACCGGCCCCATCACCGTGCTCGAAGCCGGAACTTACGCCGGCGATGCACGAATCGACAACGTTCCGCCGGGGCAGAACCGGCTGCTGTCTTACGGAATTGACCTGCAGATGCGCGTCGACTCGACCAAGAACAGCAACAGCAGCAGCGTGATGAGCGGAAAGATCAGCGAAGGCATCCTTCATGTGCAGCGGAAGTTCGTCAACACGCAAAGCTATCAGGCCGAGAATAAGGCCGACAAAAGCAAGATGTTGCTCGTCGAACACCCGCTGCGCCAGGGTTGGAAGCTGGTGGATTCGCCCAAGCCCGAAGAAACCACCGAAGCGCTGTATCGCTTCAAAACACCGGTTGAAGCGGGCAAGAGCGCGTCGCTTACCGTGAAAGAGGAGTTGGTATCGACCGAATCCATCACCATTCTGCCGATGGACGTCGAACAGGTGCTGGCCTACAGCCAGACTGGTGAAATTTCCAAAGAAGTGCGCGACGCACTCGTTAAAGCCGCCGATTACAAGCGGTCGCTCAACGCATCGCAGCGGCAGATTGCTGAAATCAGCCAGCGACTCAACGCGGTCGCTGTCGAGCAGAACCGCATTCGCGAGAACATGAAGACGGTTGAAAACAAGAGCGAGTATTACACGCGGCTGCTGAAGAAGCTCAACGAACAGGAAACGCAGATCGAGCAGATGCAGACGCAGCGGGATGGTCTGCAGGAAAAGATGGAGCAGCAGCGCGTGGAACTGGAAACGTACTTAAAGTCGCTATCGATTGGCTAGAAGAGAAGTTAACCACCAAGACACGAAGGCACGAAGAGCAACCTGTTGTCGTGCACTTGGCAGCGATGGAAACATCTATTTAAGCTCGATTTGGCAGGTCAAAACAAGCCAATCAAATCTTCAATCAAAGAGACAGATCCGCAGGCCGATCCAAACACAAGTTGCTCTTCGTGCCTTCGTGCCCTGGTGGCCAACTCCTTTTCGACGTGATGTTAATCGGCCTTTTCACCAAACAGAGCATCGACGAATCGCGCCGGATCGAACGTCTCAATGTCCTGCGGCGTCTCGCCAAGTCCTACGAATTTGACGGGAATGTTGAGCTGATCTTTGATGGCGATGACCACGCCGCCTTTGGCGGTGCCGTCGAGCTTGGCCAGGATGATGCCGGTTACATCGATTGCAGCGCCGAAATTTTTCGCCTGCAGCACGCCGTTCTGCCCTGTGGTGGCATCGAGCACCAGCAGTACCTCGTGCGGCGCGCCCTCGATGCGTTTGGCGACGACGTTGCGAATTTTGGTCAGTTCCGCCATCAGAGGCTGCTGCGTGTGCAACCGGCCGGCGGTATCGACAATCAGCACGTCAATGCCCCGTGATTTTGCGGCTTCGCAAGCGTCATACGCGACGGCGGCGGGGTCGGCGCCTTGTTTGTGTTTGACGATCTCGACCCCAATGCGATCGGCCCACGTCGCCAACTGATCCACGGCGGCGGCGCGGAAGGTGTCGCTGGCGCAAACCATCACCTTCTTTCCCATTTGATTTTTGAGTATCCATGCGAGTTTGGCGATGGAGGTTGTCTTGCCCGCGCCATTGATCCCGGCAACAAGAATGACGGTCGGCGCAACCGCCGAGAGCGTTAACTCGTGCTCTTCGGCGCCGAATAGAGACAAGAGTTGATCGCGTATCACGCCTTCGGCCTGGTCGGCGTTCTTGATCTTCCCCAGCTTCCAACTTTCCCGCACCGCCGACTTAAGCGACTGCACGCGCATCACGCCCATGTCGGCGCGGATGAGCTTTTCTTCCATCTCGTCCAGAAACGCATCATCAATCTGCCGCCCGGGCACAAACAGCGTGCGCACGTCGGTCGTCAGCACTTCTTTGGTCTTGCCAAGTGCCGATTTGAGCTTGTCGAGGGTTTTGGAGAAGAAGCCCATGTAAGAGGGTTCGGGGGTTGGGCGTTAGGGTTCAGGGGTCAGGGGTCGAGGTTCAGAAGTCAGGGTGTCCGAAGCAGTAGACTCCTGCTCCCCGACGCCTGATTTCTGATTCCCGACTCCTGAATCCTGAACCCCGACCCCTGAACCCTCGATAACGGCCCGGTGTTCCCTCAGCAGCGCATCCAGCACGCCGTTGACGAAGCCGGGGGAGTTTTCGGTGGAATATTGTTTGGCCAGCTCGATCGCTTCGTCAATAACGACTTTCGGCGGCGTGGCCGATCCGGTCAGCTCGTACGCCGCCAGCCGGATGATGTTGCGATCGACCGCCGGCTGGCGCCTCGGGGGCCATTGCGGGGCGAGCAGTTCCATGCGCTGATCGAG
>CAZXLA010000265.1:0-4082 GCA_964641895.1 uncultured Tepidisphaeraceae bacterium | reverse complement strand
GAGGATGTTTCGTCCGCCCCCATCACTTTTGGCGTAGTGTTTCCCAGCCGCGAAGCGGCGAGAGATAATAGCTTGGGGCGTAAGCCCCAAGTCGGTTGGTTAACAGGAACGCAGCCCCCGACGGGGCGATAGAGCGATGTGACAGCAGGATAATGCGCAATGAGCACGATGGGACGGCAACAAGCGCTGAAGAAATCTGTCGCCTTTTCAGGGCTTGGCTGCGATTAATATTCTCACATGGGGCTCACGCCCCATGCTATTGTCTTTCGCCGCTTCGCGGCTGGGAGAAATGCAAGATCGCCGCGATCTTGCGACCGCGGCGACCCACCTCGTTTCAATTTCGGTTATCGGACATCAGCCTTCTTTGCGCATCACGGTAGCGCCGGTGATGTTCTTGGTGCCGCTCATGAAAAACAGCGGCTTGGGGCCGATTTTGCCCATGGTTGACGTGACATTAACCTGCATCGCCGTGCCCGCCGTGGCGGCCGGGTTGGCGGGGTTGAGTGTCACCGTGAACTTCGCCGAATCGATCGAGGTCGTCCCGCTGTTCATCCCGGCGGCAAACAGCGCGCGGGCAACGGCGTTGGTTACGTCGGTCGTCGTCGCCCCGGGGACCACCGCCGCCCGTGCACCTTCGCGGGCCGCGCCTTGCATGGTGTGCTTTGCGTACAGGTAGTAACCAAATTCCACCGTGCAGAACGAAAGCAGCAGCAGAATGTTGAATACGAAGGCCGCCTCGATCAGCGTATTGCCTCGTCGGCGGACAGTCAGGAAGGAACGCAGCATGTTTTTCATGGTGTTACTCCATCAACTCATTGCGATTAAGGTTGCGACCGCAATCAGAATCGGAACGGCATACGGAATGTGCCGGGCGGCGTAGCCGTCGGCATCGCTGGCCTGAGCAGGGTCAACGCGCGCGTCGCCATGAACAATTCCAACGGCCATCGAAGCCGTGTTGCGTGCCACCTGCCCTACCCGCCGCGTGACGATCGCCTGTGCGATCGCGACCAGCATGGCCACGATGGTCGCTACAACAAAAACCGCGACAACATTGGCCGGCCCGAGCCACGCGCCCACGCCGGCAAAGAGTTTTACATCGCCCCCGCCGCGCAGACGAAGCGCAAACAGAGGCAGGTTGATCAGCAATCCAACAATCAATCCCGCGACGGCCTGCCACCCGGTGGCCATCGGATGGTGCCACACGATCGCCGCAGCCACGCCGGTTACGGCCACCAAAGCGGTGAGCCAGTTGGGAATGCGGCGGTTGCGCACGTCCGCTACGGCGGCGATGACAAGCATCAGCAACAGGGGGAACATGAGTAGCACCAGGTTCATTTGCATTTGACCGGTTGCTACATCGAATCGTTGACGCTCGTCCATCGGGCCAGCACTTTCGTGCCGACATTGCCGATAACGACAACGCAGACGACGATGATCAGGCCGGCGATGAGCGCATATTCCAGCACTTCGCCGCCTGCATCATCTTTGAAAAGTTTCTTGACTAAGCTTCGCATCGCTTTAATCCTCTTTCGATAAGGGTGAAGCGGTCGGTTCATCCCCGGACATCGAACGCGGAACGGGCCCGGGCATGCCGAGCTTGAGTCGGCCGGCTCCGGGCCCGTTCGTTTCGTTGCAACGAACTCGCAAGTTCGTTTACATCGAGCTGTTCAGTGAGGTCCAGCGAGCCAGCACCTTGGTGCCGACCGCCGAGATTACCGCGATAGCGGCAACCACGATCAGACCCGCGATCAGGGCGTATTCGAGAACCTCGCCGCCCTGCTCATCCTTCACCAAACGACCGAGCAAACTATTAATCGCCTTCATGACACTCTCCCGAGTTGGCGACCTTGTGATGCTCTCGCGGAGGACCCGGCAGGGCGACTGCCTACCCACCAAACGCGAGTACAAGCGTGAAACACGCCCGAGCCGACCAACTTAGCCGCACTCTGCCACAACGGTTTGCCGAAAGCTGCGCTTGGCGTCTTTCGGCAACCACCGCTGCGGTTGCACTCCTGACATCGGATATGAACCTGCCCCGCTCAACTTCGAGGTGTGAAGATTCCGCCACCGCCCTGCGCCCGATAAACTGCGGAAACCGCCCCGCCCGTGCCGATCAACACAACTGGCCTGATTACCGGCCACAACGCTATGGCAGATAAACTACTCATCTTCGCGTGGAATTCAGTGGTGCTGGGATTGATCGTGATCCTGGGGGCTGCGGCGCTGGCGCTGGTCTATCTGGCGCTGCTCGAACTGGTCAGCAAACGCTTGGACCAAGGCGTCATTCCTTTAGTGGCCGGCATCTCACTCGGCGCGGCGGTCTTTCTATTAGCCCGGCACCGCGACGAACTGGTGGGGCGGGATCTTGCGTAACTTGGTGTTTCGCGCAATCGCGGAGTAACGATTGATGATTGACGATTAAGCGGAAATCCCTCTGCTTAATCTTCAATCGTTAATCGTTACCCCTTGTTTGCCGATCAGCCAGCGAGAACTTCCCCCGTCGCGCCCGCAAACGCTAACACGTTGATCATCGATCCTTGGGTGATGCTGCCGGTATTCAGGTCGATCGCATTCTCATCCTGCGGCAGCGAGATCACAATCGGCCCGCCGGCGTGGACGACAATCTGCTGTCCTTCAATGCTGCGAACCTGACCTTGGATGATTCTGGGTTCCCCGAACAGGGGCTGAATAAAGTTCCCGCCGCTCGAAACGCTGTAAACCTTGCGCGCGATCACACGAATGATGCACTCGACCGATGTGCCGACTGGCCCGGTGTAGTCGGCCACCTTCAAATGCAGCTCGTATTTGGTGTTGCTCGGCTGGAAGACGATGCGATCGCCTTCGACGCGAAGAACTCTCCCTTTAGCGGCAAGGCTGGTGGCGGTCATCGACGGAATGTAACGGACGCCGCGGGGCAAGTCACGTTCGGCAACGACGGTTGTGGCCGCCGATCAACGCTGATGAACGCAGATGGGAGAGGATGGCAGATCTTCATCACTGCGACGTCTTTCCTGCATCAATGATCATTTGCCAGAACTCCCCCTCCTGGTACTCCGGGAGGGGGTTGGGGGGAGGGCGCGAGAGGCGTGGAATTTTCGACAGGGCAGCACGTCGTCCGCATTCAATGTTCAACGTCCAGATAGGTTTTGGAAATTGAACGTTGAACGTTGGACTTTCCCCATTGCACCCATTTGGTAGAAGCAGATCACGCATAAACCCGCCCTTCACGCCGATAACGCGCGTGTTTGGCGATGGCGGCATGGTCGGCGGACGTGAACGCCTGCCAAGACCCGACGGCGGCGATCACGGCATCCAACGCATCGCCGCCGGGATTGCGCATGATGGTTCGGCGGTGCTCCGCGCTGACTTCGATCAACCGATCCAGCGCAGCCAGAATAGCCCGGCGGGTTTTCTTCCGCTTCGCCAATAGTGGCCCGCCGGCGGGTTGTTTGTAGTTTTGGTGTGGCAGGCTGAGGCGCTTGAGCGTGGAAGACGGACAGGCTTCGACGACGACGGTGGTTACGTTGCGGAATCGCGCATAGTGGAATGGCAGCACCGCAATGTTCCGCGAAGCCGCAAGCGGCAAAAGCACGTCGCGCATGCCGTGGAATGTCTGATAGATGATGCGGTAGTGATAGCAGTCGAACGGCGTCTTGGTTTCGATGTCGCTACACCGGCGGATGTGCAGTTTCGGGCCGATCTTCTTCGCTTCATCCACGCACCATCGGCCAAAGGCTTTGGCGTCGCCGCGATAGGTTTGGACGAACGTGAGCTGATCGCGCCATGTCGCGCCCATCGCCGCGAGTTCGACCGGCAGGCCGAAAGGGAAATCGATGCCCCAGACGGCGTTGCTCGATTGCTCAATCAGTTTCACCAGGTGAGCAAGCGACGTGACACGATCGGCAGCGCCGGCGAGGTCTTCCAACCGATGCAGGCCGGTCAGCCTTAAGCGCGTGCGCGACGGCGCGGCGATGGCGATCCAGATATTCTCGCCAGCCTTTGCCGCGCCGGAAAAATCAACCCCGAAGATGTGCTTTACCGGCATCGTCATTTCATGATCTGCCGGTGGGGCAGACATTCCT
>CAZXLA010000264.1:2944-4210 GCA_964641895.1 uncultured Tepidisphaeraceae bacterium | reverse complement strand
TGGATCGGTGGGGCAGACATCCATGTGTTGTGGTGGGGCAGAGATTCTTGTGTTGTGGTGGGGCAGACATTCTTGTCTGTCGCGGCATTCCATGCCGTACCAATTGGTGAATCACTTGGAAAGCGATGACAGACAAGAATGTCTGCCCCACCGCAATCGCCTCACCCTTCATCCTTCATCCTTCCCGCTTCATCCTTGACCGTCGCTTCCCGCGCCCGTTTCTTGCACGCCATCTCGATCGCGAGTTCAATCGCCGCACGCATGCTGCCGGGGTTGGCTTTATTTCTGCCCACGATATCGAACGCCGTGCCGTGGTCCGGGCTGGTGCGGATGATCGGCAGGCCGATCGTGACGTTTACCGCTCGATCAAACGCCAGCAGCTTAATCGGGATCAACCCCTGATCGTGATACATCGCCACGACCGCATCGTATTTCCCATCCCGCGCGGCGAGAAAAATCGTGTCGCCCGGATACGGCCCCGAACAGTCAATGCCCTGCATGCGGGCCATCAAAATTGCGGGTTTGATAATGCGATCTTCCTCATCGCCGAACTGCCCGTTTTCCCCCGCGTGCGGGTTCACCCCGCACACCGCGATGCGCGGCTTGGGGATGTCGAACCAATCGACCATCGCTTGATGCACCAGTTCGATCGGCGAAAAGACCGCGCCAATGTTGAGCTTGTTCCAAAGCCCCATCAGCGGCACATGCACCGTCGCCAGCACCACCTTGAACGGCCCACCGGCGAACATCATTGCGTAGTGCCGCGTGTTCGTGCGAGCGGCGAAAAGCTCGGTATGCCCCGGCCAGTTGTAGCCCGCCAGCTTCCAGCTCTCTTTAGCAATCGGCGCGGTGACGACGGCGTCCACTAGCTTGCGATTGGCGGCATCAATCGCATCCAGGCAAAACCGCATCGACGCCTGCCCGCCCATTTTGCTTGGGTGACGAATGGCGTGGCCGAGCATGCTGTATTGGTCGTAATCGACGACGACAATATCGTGCGGGTACGACCGAAGCCGGCCATTGAACTGATCGCGCCACCAGAACACATCATACTCCGCCAAGTCGGCGGCGTAGGCAAGCATCTCGTTCAACCCGAAAATGATGTACCGCGCCCGATGCCGCAACGTCGGGTCGGATAGCGCCTTAACAATCACCTCGGCCCCGATGCCGGCGGGGTCGCCCATGGTGATGGCGATGGTGGGTCGGTAATCCATGTTCCGTTGCGCTCGAACCGGTCAAACCGGATCAACACAGTGTAGACCACAA
>CAZXLA010000264.1:0-2844 GCA_964641895.1 uncultured Tepidisphaeraceae bacterium | reverse complement strand
CCCGCATCAGCGTGTGGAATTTCGTTGGGTGCTTCGTGCCTTGGTGTCTTGGTGGTTACATTGAATTTCCACGCGGATACAGTTGCAAATACCGCACCACCGTTTTGCCGATCATGTCGCATTCGATGTTGAACGCGTAGCCCACTTCACGGCGGCCCAATTGGGTGATTTGAAGCGTCGTGGGGATCAGCGCCACGTCGAAGCTGCGCGGGTCGAGCGACGCGATCGTCAGGCTCACGCCATCGACCGTGACTGATCCTTTGGACGCGAGAAACATCGCGAAGTGCGGCGCGGCTTCGAGGGTCAGTCGCCAATCGTCGGCTTGGACTTGCTTGTCGAGCAGCTTCGCGACGCCATCGACGTGGCCTTGCACGAAATGGCCGTCGAACCGATCACCGACGCGCAGGGCGCGTTCGATATGCACGACATCGCCGGCGGCGAGTTGGCCGAGGTTGGTTTTCGCCAGCGTCTCGGCGATGACATCGAACCCGACGCCATCGGGCTGGAGCGCGGCGACGGTGAGGCACACGCCGTTGATGGCTATGGAATCGCCCGGTTTTATTGCGCCGTTTGCATCGTCGGCATCAAGCCCGATAACAAGCCGACGCAAGTTCGCGCCGTCGCGGACGGCGACGACGCGGCACGAGGCTTGTACGAGTCCGGTGAACACTTCGCGTATCATAACACGCATGCGACGACGAATCGCCGACATGGTCATCATTATCACCGGCGCGTCGGCGGGCATCGGCCGGCGGCTGGCGATCGATCTGCACGCACGCGGGGCGAAGCTCGTGCTGGCGGCGCGGCGAATTGAAAAACTGTACGAACTCCGTGAGCAATTAGGTGGCGGGCACCTGAGCGTGACGACCGACGTTTCCAACGGCGACGACTGCCGGCGACTGATCGAGCAGGCCGTCGAGCGATTCGGGCGGATCGATACGCTCGTCGCCAACGCCGGCTACGGATTGCCCTCCAACGTACACGACACCACACCCGGGCAAGTTGAAGCGATGTTTAGAACCAACGTGTTCGGCACCATCGATTGCGCGCGGGCGGCGGTCGGGGTGATGGCCGGGCAAACCCCGCGCGACGGCGTACGCGGGCAGATCATGATCGTCTCCAGCGGCGCGGCGCGGCGCGGGTTGCCGTACTTCGGCGTTTACTCTGCCACCAAAGCCGCGCAACTCTCCATCGCCGAAGCGATGCGGGTGGAACTGTCGCCGAAGGCTATCGCGGTGACGAGCGTACACCCCATCGGCACCGAGACCGATTTCTTCACCGTGGCCGAATCGCTGGGCGAGACAAAGATTCAATCGCCCATGCGGCAAAACTGGCGGCAACCGGTCGAACGGGTGACGGTGGCGATGGTGCGAGCAATCGCAAAGCCGCGGGCCGAGGTGTGGACAAGCCTGGGCGCGCGTTGGGGTTTGGCGCTCAACGCGCTAATGCCGTCGGTCGGCGATGCGGTGATGAGGAAGCAGAAGCGGGAGATTGATGCGATGAATGGGAAAACTAACGATTGACGATTGAAGATTAAGAAGACCTGGTGGCACAGATATTCCTGTCTGTGTCTCCGATGCCGCCACTCCCCTTTTGGTGGTGGGGCAGACATTCTTGTCTGTCACGGCATTCCGTGTCGTCATCCCGAATCGCTTGGAAAGCGATGACAGACAAGAATGTCTGCCCCACTACAGGACAAGAATGTCTGTGCCACCAGGTCTTCCCAATCGTCAATCGTTACCCGTTCGTCGCTTCCACATCGAAGCTTGCCAACCAATCCCATTCTTTCAAGTGCAGCACGCCATCGACGCCGAGTTGATAGCGCGCGCCCACCGGAAGCGGCGCGAAATTCGGGCCGTGGCCGACGGGTAGGCCGATGGCGATGGGCAACCCGCGGCGCTCGCCTAAGGTTGTGAAAACTTCTCGGAGCATCTCTTCGAGTTGATAGGTACGACGCAGCGGTTGCCGCGGGGCTTGCGTCGGGTTGGGAAAGGTCTGAGGGTTTACACCTTCGGCGACGCACGTTTGAGATTCATCGGCGCAATCGGTGAAATCGCCCAGGACGATGGCGGCACAGGTGTCGAGCAGGCCCGACTGTTCCACATGCGTCATCATGCGATCGATGCGATAAAACTTCTCCGAAAGGTCTTCCAAAAACAAAATGTGCGGTCGCCGCCGCGGGGCATGAGGCGTGCCGGCGAGCGTTTGCCATAAACTTAAGTTGCCCCCGATGAGCGGCGCTTCAACAGCCTGCTGAGGCGGGGGCGTGAGCCATCGCAACGGGCGATTCGCCCACGGCCAGTGGAGGGTTGAAGATTGCATCACCGCGCCAACCGTCGATTGCCAATCCCCAGGCGGCAACAAACCAAAGTTGGCGGCGGCGGGCATGACGGCGTGTAGCGTGCTCCAGTTCCACCGCTGACGAACGAATTCGTGGAGCACGGTCACATCCGAATATCCGACCAGCAGCTTCCGCGGCGGAATGCCCCGCTCGGACGTGAGCCGATCGAGAATCGGCAACGTTTTCGCGGCACCGTATCCACCCCGCGCGCACCAGATCACATCAAACGATGGATCGTGTGCGTAATCCATCAACGCCCCGGCGCGGGTCTGATCATCACCGGCGTGCAGCCAATGCTGCGCCAGCACCTGTGGATGCACCGTGACCGCAAACCCGGCGGCGCGCAGCACGTCAACGCCAATTCCAAACTCCACCGGTGGGACGATGCTGGAGAGTGCGACGATTCCGACTCGATTGGCAGGCTGTTCCATGGCGGTCTCCATCATGGGTGACAGAAGTGGCGCTGTCTGACTTCTGTCACCAATAAGCAGATAGCAGATAGC
>CAZXLA010000263.1:0-4223 GCA_964641895.1 uncultured Tepidisphaeraceae bacterium | reverse complement strand
CTTGCCGAATCGCGACATTTCGACGAATCTTTCCCCTCGTCGCAGCATGTTTTATGGAGGATTCATGCAATTGAATCGTTCGATTGTCGTCGTCGCAGTCGTCGCCACCGCAATTTTCGCCGTCGCGGGTTGTCAGCGGGGGGCGGTGCCGGTGGTGCTCAAGCCCGAGGCGTTCTTCCGGGAATCGACCATTCAGAAGGCCGATGCGCCCGTCCGCCGAACGGCGATCGATCAGCCGGGCGCGGTGAACTACGACAGCGTTCGCCTCGACTTGCTGCGGCCCGAAGGCGAAAAAATCGGCCCGCTCGAACCGGCCGTCACCGAAGTGCCGCCGGCGGTGGCAAAACTGGTGCCGTCGCCGCAGAACAGCAACACGCAGCCTCTGCCGCCGCTGGGCATGGGGGTTGCGTCGACGGTCGGCCGGGTGGTCGTCGAAGTGAACGGCGAACCGATCTACTCCAGCCGGGTGCTCCGCCCGATCGAACCCGATCTGGCCGCCAACGCAAAAGATAAAGACCCCGAGCAGTACAAGAAATACGCCGCCAAGGCGATTCGCGAGCAGGTCGACTTTCTTATCCGCACCGAACTGGAAGTGGCAGCGGCGAAGAAGAACTTGAACGCCCAGGAAACGCTCGGCGCCGAAGGGCTGACGATGGACTGGCGCGTGAAACAAATCCGCGAAGCGGGCGGATCAATCGAGCAAGCCCGCAAAAAGGCGACCGACCAGGGCACGACATTTGAAGACCAGGTGAAGGAAGAGTACCGCGCGAACTTAGTCCGCATTTTCTATTCCAAACGTATCTTCCCACGCGTGCAAGTGACCGCCGAGGAGATGCGGCGGTATTATGTGCGCAACAAAGATGCCAAGTTCAGCGATCGCGCCGGGGCGACGTTCCGGTTGATCAAAGTCGATCTCAAGAAAGTCGGCGATCGCGCGACGGCGGCGGCCAAGGCGACCGAACTCCGCGACCGCGCCCGCCAAGGCGAAGACTTCGCAACACTCGCCAAAGAATACAACGACGACCCCCGCCTGCGCGGCAACGGCGGAGAAGTGGGCACCGTGGAAAAAGGTGCCTTCGCGCGTCAAGCCGTTGAGACCGCGGTGTGGAACCTAAGCCCCGGCGAAGTCAGCGATGCGATCGAAGACAGCGGGGCGTTCTACGTCGCCAAGATGGAGCAGAAAAGCGATGGCCGCGTGCGCGATTTTAACGAAGAAGCCGTGCAGGATCAGATTCGCAACGAGTTGCGTTCTCAGCAATTGGCCGAGATGCGCGACCGCCAGCGCGAAAGCCTCATGAAGGGCGCCGTAGTAAACCCCTACCCGCCGCCCATCGAACCGCTGCTGGAAATTGTCATGCAACGCTATCCCTACTGGGCCATGAAAGTCGGGGGATGATCAACCCCCTCTCCTGGTACCCGCGGAGTGGGCCGGGGTGATGGCTTCTACGAACAACGAGAATCGCCCCTTCGCCAAGCAAATCGAAAGGACACTCCGAAATGGCAATCAATTTCCGCCTCGCCGCGGTAATCGCATTTGTCATCCCCACATTCGCATTAGCTGAAGCCCCCCAGCTTCCGCGGTTGCCACAGGCGAAAACGGTTGAGCAGGTCGACAACTTTTTCGGCACGAACGTCGCCGACCCCTACCGCTGGATGGAAAAAGTCGACGCCCCCGAGGTGCGCGCGTTCATCGATGCGCACAACGCCCGAGTCCGAGCGTACGTCGACGGGCCGGCGCGCGAAAAGTTCAAGGCGCGGATGACCGAACTCTATAATTTCGCCCGGCAATCGGCCCCCACGCGGCGGGGGAAGCTTGCATTTTACAACACCAACACCGGCCTGCAGAACCAGGGTGTCAATTGGGTGACCGACACGATCGGCGATTCGGGCCGGGTGCTCATCGATCCGAACAAACTCAGCGAAGATGGCACGGTGTCGATGTCCGGCGTAGCCTACACCGTCGATGGCTCGCTGATGGCGTATCAACTCGCGCAACGCGGCAGCGATCATTCTGAAATTCGAGTTAAAAACGTCGTCACCGGCGCAGACCTGCCCGACATCCTCCCGCCGGCGCGGCAGGGCGTGACCGGATGGCTGCCGGACAAGTCGGGCTTCTACTACGGCAAATTTCCCACGTCCGGCGGCGACATGCAGACGGAAGTGGCTTACGGCTACCAGATTTTCCTCCACAAACTCGGCACGCCGGCCACGCAAGACAAACTCGTGTACGAGCGACCCGACGACAAAGAACTGTCGTTCGGCATCAGCCTGACAGAGGACGGGAAGTACGAAATCATGTCCCTCCGCCGGGGAACGTCGCCGAACAACCGCTGGTACGTGCGCGAGTACGGCCAGGGCGATTGGAAAAAGATCGTCGACGAAGAAGTGGCGTCGTACCGGCCGGTGGAGAATGATGGTTCAACGTTTTACGTGGTCACCACCGATGACGCGCAGCGTAAACGCCTGATCGCCATCGATGTAAACAACCCCGCAAGAGAAAACTGGCAGGAACTGATTCCGCAAAGCGATGACACGCTTGAATCGGTAAAGCTCGTCGGCGATCGCTTCGTGGCGGTCTACGCCCAGGATGCCAAGAGCATCCTGAAGCTTTTCAAGAAAGACGGCTCGTTCGACAAGCAAATCGAGCTGCCAACCGTCGGCGCGGTCGGCGGGATCAGCGGCCGGAAGGAAGATGCGGATTTCTTTTACACCTTTACGTCCTTCAACTATCCGTCCACGTCGTTCCGTCACGAACTGAGCAGCGGCAAATCAACCGTGCATTTCGCGCCGACGGTTGCATTCAATCCGGATGACTACGAGTCGCGGCAGATCTTCGCCACGAGCAAAGACGGCGCAAAAGTGCCGGTGTTCGTCACCCACAAGAAGGGCCTGAAGCTCGACGGAAACAACCCGACGATTCTGAACGGTTACGGCGGATTTACGGCAGGCCAACGCCCCGGATTCAGTCCAACACGGATCACATGGCTCGAAAGCGGCGGGGTGTTCGCCTTGGCCTGCCTGCGCGGCGGCGACGAGTACGGCGAAGCCTGGCACACCGCCGGAATGCTCGACAAGAAACAAAACGTCTTCGACGACCTTCACGCCTGCGCCGAAGAACTTGCCAAGCAGGGCTACACGTCTTCGAAAAAACTCGCGGTCCAGGGCGGCAGCAACGGCGGCTTGCTCGTGGCGGCGGCGGTGACGCAGCGGCCCGAACTTTACGGCGCAGTCGTCTGTCAGGTTCCCGTCATCGATATGCTGCGCTATCATCGGTTGGGCATCGGCCGGTTCTGGATTCCCGAGTACGGCAACGCCGACGCATCGAGCGATCAATTTGCGTTCCTTCACGCGTATTCGCCGCTGCACAACATCAAAAGCGGCGCGGCATATCCTCCCATTCTCATCACCACCGGGGAAGGTGATAACCGCGTCGTCCCCGCCCACAGCTTCAAGTTCGCCGCGACACTTGCGGCCAAGGCGTCGAGCCAGAACCTGCTGTTGATGCGCGTAGAAACCAAAGCCGGCCACGGCGGGGGAAAACCCACGAGCAAAATTCTCGACGAAGGTGCGGACGTGTACGCGTTTTTAATGAAGGTGTTTGGGATGTGACATCTCCCTCGCCCGGTACCCCGGGAGAGGGAAACAGACCCTAACCCTCTCCCGGCGTACCGGGAGAGGGGATAAGATCATGCCCGACTTCGTCATCCTCGCTTTCGTTTTCGCTTTCGGCGCGTGCGTCGGGTCGTTCCTCAACGTCGTCGTCTACCGCCTGCCGCGCGGGCAGTCGCTTTCCTCGCCCCCGTCGCGGTGTCCGAAGTGTGAGCACAAACTCGCGTGGCACGACAACGTGCCGGTGCTCGGCTGGATGTGGCTTCGCGGCCGCTGCAGGTATTGCCATGAACCCATCTCGGCGCGTTACCCGATCATCGAATTCCTCACCGGCGCGCTGTTCGTGTTTTATTACGTTGCCATGTTTGATCTGCAGTGGGGCCCTTGTCCGCCGCCGGTGCGGGCGATGGATATTCGCCAGGATTGGCCCATTTACGCCCTCTACATGGTCATGCTCGCCACGCTGTTGGCGGCCAGTTTAATTGATGCCGAGTTGTACATCATTCCGCTGGGCATGTGCTGGCTGCTGGCCGGGCTGGGGGCGGGCGTGCATGCGGTCGCCGATTCGCCGATGCTGCGCGGGAATCTGTTGATCGACAGCCCCGCCATTAACG
>CAZXLA010000262.1:0-4234 GCA_964641895.1 uncultured Tepidisphaeraceae bacterium | reverse complement strand
GCGAAACACCGTGTCTGTCGAGCAATTCGCCAACTTATGTACTTCGACATGTTCCGAAGACCCTTGGAGTTTTTCAGCTTGCGATTAACGACCAGTCGCTGCCAACCATTGGTGGATCAGCCGTCTATCTCCTCCTCCAACTGAAATTGTTTAGCGTATCCGGCGGTTAAGAAACCTCGTTTTCCGCGTGAAATCGCCGGTTCGCTTCACGCGCGCTCGGATAAACGTCCCTGCGATCGGGAAGACGATCGAAAAAGCCCTGAAAAAGGGCCTTCGCGCAGCACGATAATCTGCTGTTCGGCGAGTTCATTAATAATGATCTTGTGAAGCTCCATCTGAACAGCCATTTTCGTGCACTCTTGCGTGTAAGAGCGACCGAATGGATCGCCGCAAGAAGTGTCAAGCGGAAAGGTATTCATGTCTCATGCGTTACCCGCGGAATGAGCGCCTGAAAGACTATTGAATAAGTTGGAAAGAATGTGTTGACAACTCTTTCTTTTGTGAGATAAAGGGAGGCATGGTGCGAGAAGCGAGTCCACCGTCGAGTTTGGTTTTGATAGCGGGTCGGCTGGAAGGCGACATTCGTTCGAGGTCGTTGCGCGCTGGCGATCGATATCTTTCGGTCGCCGATGCGGCCACCATGATCGGCGTCTCCACTGCCACCGCTAACCGCGCCATGGATATCTTGGTTCGCAAGCGGCTGCTTGTGCGGCAGCAAGGCCGAGGCACTTTCGTCGGGAAAGCCGCTGGCGCGCCTTCAACGAGTCGGGTGCACACGGTGTTCGTGTTGTTGATGGAAGATCAGGAAGGCGTCGGCCCTTATTCGCTCGTTGAGGCTTTCATTCCGGCTATTCGCCAGCGGATGGGCAATGTCAATTTACAGGTGAGTTTCATTCCCTCTCGCCGGTCGATTGACTACCTCTCAGAATTGATCGAAACAGCCCAGAAAACCGGCCAACTCGCCGGCGTGGTGCCGATTAGTTGCGCTCGGGAAATCTATCGATACCTAGATGAGTCCGGCGTGCCTACGGTGGTCGTGGGTTCCCTCTGCCCCGACCAGCAACACATCGCCTCGCTCGATTCCGATTCACACGCCATCGGATCGCTTCTAGCACGTCACTTGGTAACGAAAGGCCATCGCCGGATGGGGCTGTTCGTCATCGGCGAAGGCCGGCCGGGCGACCATGCCTTTTTCGACGGCATCAGCAACGAACTCACCACAGCCGGGTTGCCTCATAATGCGTTGACGGTGCGAATCTTCCCGCGTGACTTTGATGCGTTTCGTGCGCAAGTGAATGAACTGCTCAGCCAACCCGACCGGCCGACGGGCATCATTTGTTCAATTGCGCCTCTGGCCAGCACGGTGCTCGGCATTGCTGATGAGCTTGGGCTGCGCGTGCCGCAAGACCTTGACGTGGTGTTCCACGGTCCGCCGACCAATGTGCGCGAAGCCGGGCTGGTTCACGTTGAAACGCAGATGCCGGTTAAGCAAATCGCCAAGACCTTGGCCGACATGCTGCATTCTGTCGTTGAAGGCGAAACGCTGGAGACCCCACATGTTGTTGTGCCGGTATTGCTCCATGGCGCCGGCTCGAAAGTGGCTGTCCAATAGGAGTTAGTTATCCGACCGCCGGCCGTGCGCCGGCGACTTAGCTGGAGAATATCATGTCGCAGATTATCACTCGATCCGGTTCTTACCGCGTAAAGGCAACAACTGCCTGGCCGATGGCGTTCACGCTTGTTGAATTGCTTGTGGTCATTGGCATCATCGCGCTGCTGTTGTCGATTCTGCTTCCCACATTAGGTAAGGCCAAGGAGGCCGCCAATTCCGCCAAGTGCCTTTCAAATATGAAGCAGGTAGGCATGTCGGTGATGATGTACACCAACGACTACAAAGGGCGTTGGCTCCCTCCGTACAAAGTCGCCGAGCGAACTCCAAACTATATCGCGGCTGGGTCACCGAGTTGGCGCGGGCCACTGTTCTTTACCTATCTCTCGGGCCGGTTTCTGAAGGAAGACCCGAAAGCATGGATTTGCCCCTCCGACAGATACATCGATACGCGCCCTGCGGATCTGCGCCTTTACGCCAACATTCGCGATTCCAACTCCAGCTACATGATGAACCGCGACGCACCGCACTTTGTAAATAGCTCCGATCCCGCGCGCCCGCCGATGTATACGGCGCCGTTTGATCATGTTAGCTGGTTTCACCCGCGCCCTTTGAAGTTTGTGAAGAGGCCGAGTCAGCTAATCATATTCTGGGAAGGTGCCGTGACCGCAAGCGGGTCCGCATACTTGGCGAGTTATCGTTCTTTGGACACTGCTATACGATTTGATCACCGTAAGAACACGTCGATGACGATTGGGTTTGCAGACGGCCGGGCCGACCAACTCCCGCGATCTGAAATCATGCTTCGTGCTGGGGAGGTGACGCACGGCCCAACCCGTATTCGCGAGTATTGGTATGGCAGCCCGGAATACACGGGGATTAAGCAGCTAGTCTGGTAATAAAATTCACTCTTCCAACAGGAGCGACGACCATGGAGCTCTTCTTCGTGCCCAGCCGGGTGGTTCTTCGTGGCTCGGCCACTTGCATCTTCTTTTACTTGCTCCTGAGCGGCTTCGGAGCGCGATTAGCCAACGGCGAAACCCTCCCCGTTGAGTTTCCCAAAGCACAAGCCTGGTCGGGTCGGAGCACCGTCGTCATGCCGACCGGAGTCTGGCATCGGTACATGACCAAGGCCGACGGAGAAAACACCAAACTCGTTTACATCGAATCGGATGACGAAGGCGTAAGTTGGTCGGAGCCCTACGCCGCTGCGACATTTCCCGGCAAAGGGTGGGGCGGGGCTGCCGCGCTGCTTGATCGACGTGGGGAGATTCAAATGTTCATCACGCGATCGCGCAGCGAAGGCGACGGCAAAGGGCCCGGCATCGGTCGGTTTATCGATGTCTGGCACGCGCGCTCATCGGAAACGCGCACGAAGTGGGAAGAACCTCGACGCATTTTCGCGGGATACACGGGCGCGATTTCGCAGGCCATTCAAATGAAGAACGGGCGGATTGTTGTGCCCATCGGCTCGTGGGTCGGCAGCCGTCAACGCGCGGCGCCGTATGGGCCCAGCGAAGTGATTACCTTTCATTCCGATGACGATGGCGCGACCTTCGCGCAATCGCCAGCCCGGCTCATTTCTCCCGTCGACGACGATTACAATGGCGATAAAGTCGGCGCGTGCGAGCCGGCAGTCGTAGAGTTTGCGACAGGAAAGCTGTTGATGTTGATGCGCACGCAAGCCGGATTTCTCTACGAGTCAACATCCACAGACGGAGAAAACTGGACCACCGCTACACCGAGCCGGTTTTTCGCGAGCACTGGCCCGCCGTCGCTCATTCGGATGCGTGATGATCGGGTGATGCTGACATGGAACAGTTGCGCCATGCCGCCAAAGGTTGACGGCCAAGGCGTGTACGGCGGACGTGACGCACTACACGCTGCCATCTCGGATTCTTCCGGTGATCGATGGTTTGGCTACCGCGAGGTGTATCGCGACCCCACCCGCAACCTCGAACCGCCGAAGCGCGGCGATCGTGGAACGGCCTACCCTGAGTCGATGCTGATGCGTGACGGCAGGGTGGCGGTCGTCTCCGGCCAAGGCGGGCGGCGAGCGCTGATGTATATCGATCCTGCGTGGCTGATGGAGAATGTTGCAAGCGACGACTTTTCCAACGGCATTGATATCTGGTGCGTCTACAAATCATTCGGCCCGGCCATCGGATGGTGGCGCAATCGCATGCAGGGTGCAGAACTGATCACTCATCCGGACGATCCGAGCAAGAAGGTATTGCACGTTCGCAGGCCTGACGACAAATCGCCCGATGGCGCAAGTTGGAATTTCCCGACCGGCACGACCGGTACGCTCACGCTGCGATTTCAGTTGCCCGCCGGCTCGGCAGGGGCGAGCGTGGGATTGACCGATCGAATGTTCGATCCCGCTGACGATCAAGGCGAGGCAGCATCGATGGTGCGAATTCCGTTGCGCATCGGCTCGACGGTTTACGGCACGACGATCGCTGCGGATGTCTGGCATACGCTTACCTTCGAGTGGGACACCGCTGAGTCGAGATGCACCGCATCAATCGATGGCGGAAAGGCGACGGCGCTGCCGTTCGCGCACGAGACGCAGAATGGATTGTCTTACCTGCGATTGCGTTCCTCCGCCGGGGCGATCGACCC
>CAZXLA010000261.1:0-4235 GCA_964641895.1 uncultured Tepidisphaeraceae bacterium | reverse complement strand
CCTGCCTGCGGCTGCGCTTCTCTCGGGCTGACGGCGCCGGTCATCTCACGCTTCACGCGGGTGACATGCTCGGGTTCCTCGACCGGCAGCGGTTCGGCCAGGAACTTCATCTTCAGATTCAGATGCGGGTTGAACGCTGTGCCCGCCGGGATCAGGTGGCCCAGAATCACGTTTTCTTTCAGGCCCACCAGCGTATCCACCGCGCCGGCCATCGCCGCCTCGGTGAGCACCTTGGTGGTTTCCTGGAAGCTTGCCGCCGAGATGAACGATTCGCTCTGCAGCGAAGCCTTCGTAATTCCCAAGAGCAGCGTTTTGGCACGCGCCGGTTTGGGTTTTTTGCCCTTGGCGGGTTCTTTGCCAGCTGCTTCGGCGCCTTCGTTGGCTTCCTTGTAAACGACCTTCGCGACGACTTCGCCTTCCTTGAAGCTGGTTTCGCCCGGCTCAGCAACCTTTACGCTCGTGGCGATCAAGTCGTTGGACATGCGGAACTTGAACTTGTCGGCGACTTCGCCGGGGAGGAACTTAGTATCGCCGGCATCGTCCACCTTCACCTTGCGCAGCATCTGCGTCAGGATGATTTCGATGTGCTTGTCGTTAATTTTCACGCCCTGCGAACGGTATACGTTCTGCACTTCGGTGAGCAGGTAGGTGTACAGGGACTCTTCACCCTTAATGCGAAGAATATCATGCGGAATGATCGGCCCGCGGATGAGCGGGTCGCCGGCATCGACGCGATCGCCGGCGTGCACCAGCAGTTCTTTATCCTGCGGTACATGGTGTTCTTTTTCCATGCCCGTTTCGTTGGCAACCACGATCGTCATCTTGCCGCGGCGGCGCTTGTTATCGAGCGTGACCGTGCCCGAGATTTCAGCCAGCACCGCCGGATCTTTGGGCTTGCGGGCTTCAAAAATTTCGGTGACGCGCGGCAGGCCACCGGTGATATCCATCGTGCCGGCGGTAACCTTCGGCTGCCGGGCGAGCAGGTGACCGGCTTCGATTTTCTGCCCGTCTTTCACTTCGATACGCGCCTTGGAGGGCAGGTAATGGAAGTCGAGCGTCTTGCCGTCGGTGCCCTCGATCGTGATACGCGGGTGGCGCTCACCCTTGTGCTCAATGACGACCAGCTTCGACCCGCTGATTCCCTGGCCGCGCTCTTCGTCCATCTTGGCGGTCTCGCCCATTTCGATATCTTCGTAACGAACGATACCGGCCTTTTCGGCGAGAATAGGCGTGACGTGGGCATCCCACGCGACAAGCTGCTGTTTGGGCTTGACCTTCTCATCGTCCGCCACCAGCACCGTGGAGCCGTAGGGGACTTTGTACTTCTCGACCTCGCGGCCCTTGGCATCGACGATGGCAATTTCGCCGTTGCGCTTCAGTGCAACCATCCGGAAGTTGCCTTCTTCGTCTTTGACGCGAACGGCATTCATATCGAGGTGCTTCACCGTGCCGCCGGCGATGCACTTGATGTCGTTTTCGATCAGTGAACCGGTCGCCACACCGCCCGTGTGAAACGTACGCATGGTGAGCTGCGTGCCCGGTTCGCCGATGGATTGCGCGGCGATGATGCCGACCGCCAAGCCTTCTTCGACGAGCTGGTTGGTGCTCATATCCACGCCGTAGCAACGCCCGCACACCCCGCGGGCCGATTCACACACCAGCGGCGAACGCACGCGAATGCTTTCAAGCTTAAGCTCTTTGAGCTTGTCGGCGGTGTCGTTGCTGATGATCTGGTTTTCGGTGACGATGACCTCATCCGTGATCGGGTTGCGAATGGTATCGCGTGCCGTTCGGCCGACGATCAGGTCTTTCAGTTCGACTTCAACCTGCTCGCCTTTATAGATCGTGGTTTTGGTCACGCCGTTGACGGTGCCGCAATCGATCTCGTTGATGATGACGTTCTGCGCCACGTCGGCCAGCTTCCGCGTAAGGTAACCCGAGTCGGCGGTCTTGAGGGCCGTATCAGCCAAGCCCTTTCGTGCGCCATGCGTCGAGCTGAAATATTCCAGCACGCTCAGCCCCTGGCGGAAGTTGGACTTGATCGGCGTTTCGATAATTTCGCCCGACGGCTTGGCCATCAAACCGCGCATGCCGCCGAGCTGACGAATCTGATCGACGTTACCACGAGCGCCCGACGTCGCCATCATGGCAATGGGGTTAATGTACTTGATGAAACCGCGCTTCAACGCGTCTTCCTTGCCGACGGGTTTGCCTTCTTCATCGCGATAGTCGTTGTTCAGGCCGGCCATCAGGTCTTCCGTCACCTGTTTGCGGGCGTGGCCCCACAGATCAATGAGCTGACTGCGGCGTTCCTGATTGGTGATCAGACCGCGCATGTAGCTCTTCTCGATCGCGTCGGCATTCTTCTGCGACGCTTCGAGGATGCGCTCGCGGCTGTCGGGCGATCGAATGTCGGTGATACCAAAGCTCAACGCCGCCAGCGTGCTTCGCTTGAAGCCAAGCGACTTCATGTCGTCCAGCAGCTTGATCGTCGCCGGACGGCCGAGCTTGGCATAGGTATCAGCAATGACGCGGCTGGAGCCTTTAGCGGTCAACGCGTAGTTGTAGAACGGCATGGCTTGGGGAAGGATGTCGTTAAAGATGCACCGGCCGACCGTCGTGAGGATGACGTGGCTCTTGAGCGGTTTGGGCTTCTTCTCTTCCTTCGCAACATAGGCCGCGTCGCGGCGCTTGCGGTGTTCTTCCAGGTGCTTCTTGGCGACTTCGTTAATGGAAACTTCGTTGCTTTTATCGTCCGGCACGACATGCGTGCGATCGGACAAACGAACAAACACACGCGTGTGGGTGCGAATCTTGCCCAGTTCGAATGCGAACATGGCTTCGGGCACGCTGTTGAACACACTAAACTCGCCCTTATCACCTTCACGATCGAAGGTGATGTAGAACGTGCCGAGCACGATATCCTGCGACGGCGTGATGATCGGTGTGCCGTTCGCCGGCGAAAAGATGTTGTTCGGGGCCAGCATCAGCACATGCGTTTCCGTCTGTGCTTCAAGCGACAGTGGAAGGTGCACGGCCATCTGGTCGCCGTCAAAGTCGGCGTTGAAGCCTTTGCACACCAGCGGGTGAATCTTGATGGCGTTGCCTTCAACGAGCACCGGCTCGAACGCCTGAATACCCATGCGGTGAAGCGTGGGCGCGCGGTTGAGCATGACCGGGTGCTGGTAGATCACTTCTTCAAGAATATCCCACACTTCCGGGTCGCGGCGTTCCAACATGCGCTTGGCAGACTTGATCGTATCGGCCAAACCGTGCTCTTTGAGCTTGCGGATGATGAACGGCTGATAAAGTTCCAGCGCGATCTTCTTGGGCAAACCGCACTGGTGCAGCTTAAGTTCCGGCCCGACGACGATCACGCTTCGCGCCGAATAGTCGACGCGCTTGCCCAGCAGGTTTTCGCGGAAGCGGCCCTGCTTGCCTTTGATCATGTCGGTCAGCGACTTCAGCGGCCGGTTGGACGAACCCAGCACCGGCCGACGGCAACGGCCGTTGTCGAACAGCGCATCGACCGCCTGCTGCAGCATGCGCTTTTCGTTGCGAATGATGACTTCTGGCGCATTGAGGTCGACCAGCTTCTTCAACCGGTTGTTACGGTTGATGATGCGGCGGTACAGGTCATTCAAATCGCTCGTGGCGAAGTTACCGCTTTCCAGCAGCACCAGCGGACGCAAATCCGGCGGGATGACTGGAATCACGTCCATAACCATCCACTCCGCCTTGTTCTCGGAATTGCGGATGGCTTCGATCATCTTCAGACGCTTGGTGAGGTCTTTTATCTTTTGCTTGCTGTTGGTCTTCTCAATATCAGCGCGGACCTTGACGCCTTCGGTCGGCAGATCAAGCTGGTTGAGAAGCTTCTTGATCGCTTCGGCACCCATTTCGGCGACGAAGTCGTCGCCGTGTTTTTCGTACACGGCGCGATATTCTTCTTCGGTGAGCAACTGTTTCCGCTTGAGCGGCGCCTTGCCCGGATCGGTGATGACATAATCCTGAAAGTAGACGATCTTTTCGATGTCGCTGGTCTTCATGTCCAGCAGCGCGCCCAGGCGGCTCGGCAGCGCCTTGAAGAACCAGATATGCACGATGGGCGCGGCCAGATTAATATGGCCCATGCGCTTGCGGCGGACGCGCGAGTGAGTGACCTTCACGCCGCAACGATCACAGATGATGCCTTTGTACTTCGTGCCCTTGTACTTTCCGCACGAGCATTCCCA
>CAZXLA010000260.1:0-4246 GCA_964641895.1 uncultured Tepidisphaeraceae bacterium | reverse complement strand
ACGCAACGGCCCATAGCCAGAATTGCCCGATTGACGACCCGAAGGCAAACGGCGACACTTCGCTGGTTGGTTTCACCTCTTACCGGAGTCAAACATCATGACGGCAGCCAGTTACACAGATGCTCCCAAGCCAGCACGCAGTTGGTTCTTGCGGGCAGTGGTTCTTCTGGCTCTGCTGGGCGCGTTAGGCTACGTATTGTGGACATCGGGAATCTTGCGGCAATCACCTCGGATCGGCTTTGTCACCGCGTCGGCTGACCAATTCTGGGATCGCGTCATCGACGGCGCGCAGGCAGCCGCGAAAGACTACGAGGCGGTGCTGATTGTCAAAAAGCCTTCCAAGGGCGAGGCCGAGCAGAGTGCGATGGTTTCTGAATTGCTGAAACAGGGCATCGACGGGCTTGCCATCAGCCCGCTGAACCCCGAGGGCCAATCGGCATTGCTCGCCGACGCCGCCGCCACCACGCGGTTGGTGACGGTTGACTCCGACGGCCCGGTGTTCAACCGGCTTTGCTTCGTCGGCACCGACAACTACGGCGCCGGCCGCAATTGCGCGCAGTTGATCAAAATGGCGATTCCCGACGGCGGGAAGGTGATCATTTCGATCGGCTCCCTTGAAAAGGAAAACGGCCAGCGCCGCCGCCAGGGCGTGATCGACGAACTGCTGGATCGCGAAATCATCCCCGACCGCCCGATGGATCCGGTGGCCGGCGAGCTCAAGGGCCCGCAGTACACCGTCGTCACTACATTGGTTGACGAGACCGGCGCCGCGGAAGCCGCAAAGTTGGCGGCCGAGGCGATCAAGGCGCACCCGGATGTTGCCTGCTTTGCGTGCCTGTATGGCTACAGCACGCCGGCCGTACTGGGCGTGCTGAAGCAGAATGACCAGCTCGGCAAGATCAAGGTTGTCGGCTTCGATACGGCCGACGAGACCATGGCCGGCATCGATGCCGGGTATGTCTTCGCAACGATCGTCCAAGATCAATACCGCTACGGCTACGACTCGGTGCGCATCCTGGTCGCCGCCGCCCGCGGCGAAATGCGTGCCGGCATGCCGGCCCGGCCGGTGCTGAGCTTCAGTTGCCGCGCGATCACCAAGAGCTCGCTGGAGAATTTTCGCAAGGAACAGCAGTAACTCATCGGCGTCCACCGCACAGCGCCGGGGAGGCTCGCGCGGATTAGTTGAGCGGCTTGTAGAAAATCACGGCGTCGTGCGGGGTTTTGCCGTCCGGGTTGACGGCGAAGCCGGGAATAGTGCCGGCGGAAATGAAACGGGGCCGCGTCGGCTCTGTCTCGACCCGCTTGAAGCGCGTTGCAAGATCATGATGTTGTGGGTCAGCACGCGCAAGAGTTGTTCTTTGCGTCGCAATACATCCCGTCGCGAGCGGCCGGGCTAAGAGGCCACACCCGCGCTCCTCATCATTCACGACTTGCCGTCCCGCTGCGCCCGCCGCGGGTTATCGTGACTTGCGTCGACTTGCCCGCTTCAACAGTGAACTCGAACTGGGCGTCTATTTCCTTGCTGAAGAACTTGCCCTCGGCCTCGGCGAACAGTGCCATCTTCGTCTTGCCCGGCGCCACGACGAACAGCTTTTGGCCGGTGCGCGAAAACGTGAACTTCTGCTCCGGCGACACCGCGAAAACGCCCACATAACGGTCGAGCGTCTTGGCCGGCAGCGTAATGGCCACGCGCCTGGGCGCCGGCCGGCCCACGGCCTCCAGGGCGAGTTGGCGCACGAGCAGTTCCGGCGTCGTATCGCCCAGCGCGTTGTGCAGTACCGCCACGAAGACTTTCTTCTCGGGGATCCAAACCGCACTGGACATAAATCCATTGATCGCCCCGCCGTGCCCGATCCAACGTTCGCCGGCTTCGGGGCGGATGTTCCATCCGAAGCCGTAGCGCGACGGCCGCTCGGTCGGCGTGAACGGCGTCCAGGCGCGGTCGCGCAGTGCCGGATCGATCAACTTGCCTTCATCCAGCGCCGCCGTCCACTTGGCTAGATCATCCACCGTCGATTCAATCGCGCCGGCGGCGAAAGGCTGGGTCATGCTCAGCGGCGGGGCCGGCGCCCACTTGCCGGATTTATCTTTCTCATACCCGCGCGCGTGCCGCGGCGTGAGGGCATCGTCGCGGCTGTAACGCGTGTCGGTTAGCCCGAGCGGCTTGCCGATGTGCTCGATGAGATACTCGCCGTATGTCTGCCCCGACGCTTTCTCGATCACCATGCCCAGCAGAATGTAATTGGTGTTGCTGTATTTGAATTGCGTGCCCGGCTCAAACTCCAGCGGCCTGCCGGCGATGAGCGCAACCACTTCACCAGGCGTCAGGTCTTTGGTGATCTGATCGTCGTAGTCATCGCGCGCGGTAACGTTAAACAGGCCGGACGTATGCGAAAGCAGGTTCTCAATTGTGATCGTCTTGCTCTGCGTATCAAAACCCGGAACGTACCTCGTAATCGGATCATCCAACGCCACCTTCCCCGCCTGCACCAGTTGAAGCACGCACACGGCGGTAAACTGCTTGGTGATCGAGCCGATGCGGAAGATGCTGTCCGGCGAAACCTTCGCGCCGGTTTTCATGTCGGCGATTCCATAACCCTTCCGTAGCGCGGGCTTGCCGTCCACCATCACCAACACCGCCAATCCCGGCTCGTTCTGAGCGGGATAGACGTCGGTCACCCTGGCGTCGAGCCGTTGTTCGAGCGTCAGGTTCGGCGGTTCGGCGCGGGCCGACGACTGAGATGCGACCATAACAATGCAGCCCAGAATCAACGCTCTCGCCGCGTTTGGCCAGATCATATGAAACCTCGATTGTTGAAATTCGAAATGTCGACGCGAAGACCTCGCTCCTCGCTCTGCCTTCACATTCGTCGGCGGTGAATGGATATTTCGCGACCGCTCAAATTCCCAATCGTTCCTTCCACGCCTTAAGTTGTTCCTCAAACGGTTTTCCACGCGCAGCGCCCTCGCTTTGGTAGCGTTTGACGACGTTCGCCGCACCGAGTCCTCACACCCGCGCACACCCCACTACGAACTCCCACATCTGCGACCCCAGACCTTCCTTCTCCGGATGCCGCTCGACGTACCGGATCGCGGATGCCAGTTGTTCGTCGTCGTCGATGAACACCTTCCAGCATCCTTCGCTCCAGGGTGTGGGCAGCCCGCCGCGTTTGCCGGTGTGGCCGGTCAGCGGGTGAACGCCGGAATCGGTCAGCGAGCGCGTGGCGGCGGCCTTGAGGTGGCCGGCGATGACGGTGATCTGGCGATCGTGCCGCGCGATCACCAGATGCGCGTGATCGTGCCCGATGCAGCAGGCGCGGCAGCGGTATTGCGCCTCATCGCACGCCCGCGCGAACCCGGCGGCGATGGCGCGGCGCCGGACATCGTCAAAACGCACCGGCGGATACTTCAGCGCGTTCTTGGCGGCGCGACGCAGCGCGGCATCGTGCGGATCCTTGGCGTAGTTGCGGGCGTCGTTCACCTTCGTTGCGGGGCCGAACTTGTAGAGTTCCCACGACCCGACGAAATCCGACCACGACCCGCGCGGATCATTCGGCAACCAGAACCCGTAAGCGCTGATGATGAGATGAAACGCAATCATGACAGTACCCCAATCCATTATTCCGTTAGCCCGGTCGCTCGCGACCGACTTTCCGAGAAGTGTATTCAACCAAGATTCGGTCGGGAAGAGAATTTGGTTGCGTGTCGGTATATCCGGGCGCGACAAACATCCGGTCGCGAGCGACCGGGCTAAGAGGTCATATCCCTAATCGTTCCTTCCACGATTTCAGTTGCTCCTCGAACGGTTTTCCTCCCGCAGCGCCCGCGCTCTGGTAGCGCTTCACCACATTGTGCGCGCCCAGACAGTTGTAAACATCCTCATCCACCAGACACGACGACAACCCGGAAGCTTCAGCTCCGGATGACTTCGATGGCCAATGCGCCATGATGACTTCATTAAACCCCTCGACCGAAAGTTGTTTGAGCGTATGCTTCCCCTCCTTCTCACACCGCGCCACCAGCGTCCCGACGATTGTGTGCGCCGTCCGAAACGGAATCCCCTTCGTCACCAGATATTCCGCCAGCGAAGTCGCATCCAGAAACCCGCGATCGAGCGTCGGTTCGATCCGCTCCTTGTCATACGATGCACTGTTCACGATCGCCGCCGCCATCGTCAGGGAACTGCTGACCGTGTCGTACGCGCGGAAGACGATGCGCTTGTCTTCCTGCAGATCGCGGTTGTAGC
>CAZXLA010000259.1:0-4282 GCA_964641895.1 uncultured Tepidisphaeraceae bacterium | reverse complement strand
CGGCGGCGGTGGCGGCATGGGCGGAATGGGCGGAATGGGCGGGGGAATGGGTGGGATGGATGACATGATGTAATTCTCATATACGGCGGTTGGTGCCGCAGCGCGATAACATCCATGAACTGCAGTAACTATGTGATGATGGTCGGAATAGGTTTGACCATGAGTGCGCGGGTTGCGGGTGTTAACATTGAAAAGGCTTTGCGGAGTTATCCTGTTCTTTGGAGCGAATGTCCCGAGCCTTTCGCGGAGCCCGAGAGACAGAACTTTGCGGATGGTTTGAATTCCGTTTGCTACTGGGTGGCCTTTGCTCTGGGATTCTTGTTTTTAAGTGGTATTGGATGGTTCTGTCCATTCCAGTTGGTGGGTTGATTGTCGATTTGCTAATGGGTCGGCGATTTGCGAGATGGCTCAAGCTGTGGATGGTCGCGGGTCCTCTGGGAGTTATCGTGACACTGATCGCATGTGGCATTAAGTTTTTCAGCGCAGCTTAAAGCTAGCCAAAACCCTCGGAAAGTGAACTAATGGTGTCAGGAACGTTTTCTTGAACCATCGGCACTAACGATATAGCGAGCGTTGAGAATGATAACTGAAAATAAACGGCGGAAAAATGTCCGAAATGAGTTCGTGAGTATTTTATGGAGTGCATGTGCCGACCGTTTTAGTTGAAGGCCCATATCGCTTCTTCTGGTACTCGGCCGATCGGCAGGAATCGCCGCATGTGCATGTGGAGCGTGATCGGGAGACTGCGAAGTTCTGGTTCAATCCCACCGGGCTTGAAAGGAACAACGGCTTTTCGAAAAAGGAACTGAATCGGATCGAAGCGATCATTCAACTGCATCGGGTCAGGTGGCTTGAAAGGTGGTACCGTGAGTTCGGCCAATAATAAGTTGCCAGTCGCCGTGAGTTTTGTGGTGGCTGACGCGGAGTTGTTGACCGTGACGCTCTCGGACGGACGTCGCGTGTCGCTGCCCCTGTCGTGGTATCCGCGACTGCAACACGGGTTACCCGCGGAGCGGAATCACTGGCGGTTGATCGGAAATGGCGAAGGCGTTCACTGGCCGGATCTTGATGAAGACTTGAGCCTGGAAAGTTTCCTGGCAGGCCGCCGGAGCCAGGAGAGCGCCGCTTCGATAAAAGGCTGGCTGTCTCAGAGAAACGGAATTAAGCGAAGGAAATCCGCGTAATACGCAAAAGGAACAATATGAAACTCAAACCCCTAGCAGATCGTGTCATCGTCCGCCAAACCGAAGCGGAAGAGAAGACCAAGAGCGGCCTTTACCTCCCCGACGCGGCTAAAGAAAAGCCCACGAAGGGCAAAGTTCTCGCCGTCGGGCCGGGCAAGCTTGACGACAATGGCAAGCGCACCGAAGTCGGCGTGCGCGTCGGCGATGTCGTTTATTACGGCAAGTACGCCGGGACCGATGTGGAAATTAACAGCGAGAAGTTCGTCATTCTGCGTGAATCCGATCTTCTTGGCGTACTGGAATGAAGTGGGTTGTGGGTCGGACGTTGTAGGTTGGAAGAGCCAGCCGCAGTCGTAGACCTTTGCCCAATTGATGCACAACAAACATCCTACAACCTACAACAAACGAGGTTCACATGGCCGCTAAACAAATGAAATTCGATGTAGACGCCCGGGCGGAAATCGCCAATGGGTTGTCGCAGCTTGCCCGTGCCGTCAAGGCGACGCTCGGGCCGCGGGGACGCAACGTCATCCTCAGCAAGAGCTGGGGCAGCCCGCGCATTACCAAAGACGGCGTGACCGTCAGCAAGGAAATCGAGCTGCCGCAGCCTTTCGAAAACATGGGCGCCAAGCTCATTAACATGGTCGCCAGCAAAACCGGCGATGTCGCCGGCGACGGAACCACCACGGCCACAGTGCTTGCCGAGGCCATTTACACCGAGGGCCTAAAGTACGTCACCAGCGGCGCGGCCAACCCCGTGCAGGTGCAGCGCGGCATCATCAAAGCGGCCGAAGTTGCCGCCGATGCCATCACCGCGCAGAGCAAGCCGGTGAAGGGTTATGACGACTATAAGAAAATCGCCACCATCAGCGCCAACGGCGACGAGCACATCGGTAAACTGATGGCCGACGCGATGCAGAAAGTGGGCAAGGAAGGCGTCATCACCGTTGATGAAGGCAAGGGCACCGAGAGCGTGCTGGAATACACCGAAGGTATGCAGTTTGATAAGGGCTACCTGTCGCCGTACTTCCTCACCAACCCCACGACACTCCAGGCCGTACTGGAAGATGCCTACATCCTGCTTCATGAAAAGAAGATCAGCAATCTCGCCGAACTCTTGCCGCTGTTGAACAAAATCGTCGGGGGCAGCCGGCCGCTGCTGATCATTGCCGAAGATGTTGAAAGCGAAGCGCTGGCGGCGATGGTCGTCAACAAGCTGCGCGGCGTGCTCAAGGTGTGCGCGGTCAAGTGTCCGGGCTTCGGCGATCGCCGCAAAGCCATGATGGGTGACCTGGCCACCGTCACCGGCGGCAAGTTCATCAGCGAAGACCTGGGTCTGAAGCTGGAAAATGTTGAACTGGAAGACCTCGGCAGCGCCAAGCGCATCGTGATCGATAAAGACAACACGCTTATCGTCGAAGGCGCCGGCAAGAAAAAAGAAATCGAAGGCCGTTGCGATCAGATCCGCAAACAGATCGAAGGCACCACCAGCGACTACGACAAGGAAAAGCTACAGGAACGCCTGGCCAAACTCACCGGCGGCGTGGCGGTGGTGAAGGCCGGCGCTAACACCGAAACGGAGATGAAGGAACGCAAAGACTTGATCGACGACGCCCTGCACGCCACGAAGGCCGCGGCGCAGGAAGGCATCGTCCCCGGCGGCGGCGTGGCATTCCTTCGCGCGATCGCAGCAGTTGAAGCGGGCAAGAGCAAGGTGAAGGGTGACGAGAAGCTGGGCTTCGAAATCATCGCCGTCGCTTTGCAGGCGCCCGCCCGCCAAATCGCCGACAACGCCGGCGAAGACGGCGAAGTCATCGTGGCAAAGATTCTGGAAAACAACAACCCCAGCTACGGCTACAACGCCGCCACCGAAGAGTTCGGCGACCTGTTCAAAATGGGCGTGATCGACCCCACCAAAGTCGCCCGCACCGCGCTGCTCAACGCCGCCAGTGCCATCGGTTTGGCGTTGACGACTGATGTGCTGATTACTGAGCTGAAGGAAAAGAAGGGTGAGGTGCTTGAGCCGGTTTCGGGCGCGGTGGTTTAACGTCGTTTGAAATACACGGTGGAAGGCACGAAGACCCGATACGTCTTCGTGCCTTCGACGTGATTAGAATTACCAATGCCCGGCGCGCCACGCGTCGCGAGGTTGAAAACGTTGAGCAAGCCAAACGTCAATCGCGCCGGGGCGAGAAATGAGATGCCCGAACTTGGTCCGGACTTCTTCCGCCGCGCCGTGCGAGGTAAATACTTCGACAAGGTAATGGAAAAGTCGAATGTCGTGCGAATCGCTTCCGACTTGCTTTCGGATTTCCCGAATGAAGCAGCCGTGAACGAAGCCCTGCGAAGCTATCTACAACTTCGACTGGCGTTCGAACAGATCGGCAAACCGGCGCGAGGGAAAGCGAGAAAGATCGCGTAGCGTGCATTTGGTTGCAAATACTGGCTTGTCTTTGCGAACCATGAGTTGAGTAAGCTGCACAGGCTCGTCGTGGAAAATCGTCAGGTACTTCTGGAGGCTTGGCATGAACATCTTGGTTAAACCCGTGGTCATCCCTGAGCCAGTCGGCGCTCGCCTGACCGACAACACTTTGACTGTCGAGCTTTCCGACGCCCGGACGATTTCGGCGCCGCTTGTATGGTTCCCGCGGCTGTTTCACGGAACGCCGGCCGAACGGGATATTTTCGAACTGAATGTCGAAGGCATTCACTGGCCCGAGTTGAACGAAGATATTTCAGTTGAAGGCCTGCTCAACGGTGAAAAATCCGGTGAAACCGCAGCTTCGATCCAACGTTGGCTTGACTATCGCGCGCGCGGCGAGAAGGAGCCGATCCCTACGTTTCCATTGCCGGATTGGTGGGATGACGATCAGCCGGTGAATCGTCCGCGGACCCCGTAGCATGCAACTCGTTGCACGGTTTTGACCGAAGGGACTGGTGCGATGCCGCACCCTACGAGATGTCGATGCCCACCACCAAACGCGATTACTACGAAGTCCTGTCCGTCACCCGCACCTCCGACGGGGAGGAGATTAAGCGCTCGTACCGCCGGCTGGCGATGAAGTATCACCCCGACCGCACGCCCGGCGATGCCGAGG
>CAZXLA010000258.1:0-4389 GCA_964641895.1 uncultured Tepidisphaeraceae bacterium | reverse complement strand
GACGCGGCGCGATCGTGCGTTGAGGTGTATGAGGAAGTTGTGCAGATGATGAAGTAACCACGGGGCTAAGCCGCTTTTTTCGTGACCACGCGATATTCAAAACCCAGCGACTTTAGAGCCCCAAGCAGCACATCGAACGTAATTCGCGATGTGCCGATTCCCGACTCGATCTGAGCAACGCGACCTTGTGAAATCTTCAACTTCTTCGCGAGCATTGCCTGCGACATGCCTCGCGTCTTTCGCGTTTTTATGATTAGCGAAGACAACTTCTGCTTTTCGCGAACCTCCGAGATATTTGCGCCCAGCGATTGGGCCAGTTCCTCAATGGTCAGGTCTTTCCATGGCATGGTTACAATTCCTTGATACGTTTCAGGATCAGTTCGATATCACTCTTTTGAATCTGTTGCGATTTCTTGCGACAGGCGTGAACCAGATAAATCGCAATGCCGCGCTTGATAAAATAAAACACGCGTACCTGGCCGGCTTTGTCGCGGAATCGCAATTCGTGCAGGCCCGGGCGAATTGATGAAAGATTGCGACTGAGCGGCATTGAAAGCGATTGACCCTCGGCCAGAAGATTGATGGCGTCTACAAATTCGAGCCGAGTCGACTCCGGTAGTTCGCTGACGAACTCTTCGACAACACGACGCCCGCTATTCGTCTGATAGTACCGGACTATCATGGGCATATATTAGATAAAGTTAATAAATTAGTCAACGATTCTTGTCGGCCAAAGCCCACGTCGCCGCCGGGCATGCGTCGAGCACTGAATCCAGCGGGCTGCTCATCCACACGTCGTACTTCTGGCTGCCGACGATCGAGCCGCCGCCCACATAGAGGCGGCCGTTGATAATCCCCGACTGCGTCGCGCGACGCGCCGCCGGGAGGTTGCCGATTGGCCACACTGGTCGGCCGCGGGCTCATAAACATATGCCGCGGCGGTGGAGACTTTGTGGGCCGTTTCGCCGCCAACCATGAACAGCCCGCCGTTGTGCGCGAACGTGGACGAAACGGTGTGCAAATTCGGCACCGGCAGCGACGCCGCGTCGCTCCACGAATCGGTTTGCGGGTCGTATCGATTCACCGTTGCCTGGTTCGTCGCGAGGCTGGCCTCGCCGACTTGTCCGCCGATGGCGTACACCTGGCCATCGATGGCGGCGCCGGCGATGTGGTTGCGCGGGTTGGGAAGCTTGGCTGTGATCGACCAAGTGCCGGTATCAAGGTTGAGCGAGAAAGTTTCGGGAGCGTCGGCGGCGCGATCGTGCGTTGAGGTGTATGAGGAAGTTGTGCGGATGATGAAGTGAGCAGGCCGCTACCTTCACCCAGTTGCCTCGAGATCAACCGACGACTACTGAACGGTGGCGATGCTTCCTGATCCGCCGTTGTCACTGATGGTCGAGTTGAGAGAGCCGTCGTAAAAGAAATCGGCGTTATTCTTTGCGTCAATCGTCTTGAATACGGCCCGGCCTCTGAACGTGAGACTGTTCTTTGCGGCCAGCGCTGTCTCAGGCGCTTCGACATCTGCGGTAATGTCAACGCTGTTAGCGCTGCTTGTGCCGAACTGCGAACCCGAACCCTTCTGATAGATCTTCAGGTTCGACGGGATGCTATTGTAGGCCGTGATTTCGCCGTTCTGCGCGAACGTCACGCTTCCGTCGATATAGACCGTTGCAGCACCCGAGAATTCTAGCTTTCCATTATTTGCAATAGAGATCGACGTGAAAGAATATGTTCCGCCTGGCAGGGTGACGGTTCCGGAAATGGATGGGTTCTTGCTGATGCCGCCAGGGTTAATGGCCGGGGCAGCGCTGTGGTCGATCGTCGGGGCGGGGATGTCGGCGGCGAGAGTCGTCGCCCCGCCGGGAACTGAAAGATTGTGGCTGCCCGACGGCCCGAGGATGACCGAACCGATGACTTCATTGTTCTTGGCCGTGATGGCGCCGTTCGATCCGAGCGTGCCTTCGCCATCATACTTTGCCTGGCTCGGGTTGGTGTAGGACGACGAATTGTATGTGGCGACGAGCAGGTTGTTCTTGACGGTGATGCCGTCAAATCCAATGACCCCACCCTTGATTCCAGTATCAATTTTTGCCACCGAGGTTGCAGTCACATCGCAGGACGAAAAACCGATCAATGATGCGAAAATCAGGGGGATGCCTGTGCCGCGCGAGGCAGTGCGCCGGGCCGTCACCTGAACGTCGTTCAACGGCGTGCGGGCGGACGAGAACTTGGGGCTATTGGTGGAATCAAAGTTCCCCGCGACGATATCGGCGTCGGTCAGCGAGACCGCCGAGCCGAGGGCGAAATTCGCTCCGGCGGCGGTCTTTGCGAAGTTGACGGCGTTGCCCGCAGGAATCCCCGCGGCGGCGTACTTGGCGGCGGCGTCGGCGGCGTCCTGAAGTTCGCTCTTGGCCAACTGAACGCGCCCATAGTCAACCGCCAGACTGACTACGGCGAACAACGCCGGAATCAGAATCGCAAACGCCAGCAACACGTTGCCGTGACGACGCGCGCGGCGTTCCGAGCGCGGCATTTTGCGGACTGAGGTTGTTTCGATCAGATGCATGGGTTCTCCGAGATCGACCAGTGCGTGGAAAACTCGGGTCATTTGCTGGTTACCATTCGACCAGAGCGATGGGGCTGCCTCCAGACCCGATGACGTTGGTGCTCCACTCGTCGCTTCTGTAGATATCGAAAAGCCGCAAGCGTCGATTTACCCGACGCAGGGGAATTCTCGCGACCGATAAACGTCTCGACCGAAGTCTGGCGCTCATGTGCGGGTTGTAACGAGCGAGCTTGATTCGCGCCGCGGCGACACGCGCTACTTAACCAGCGTCAAAAACCCGCCGCCGCCGTAGGGCGCGATCGACTCGTCACCGTGAACGCCGGCCACACCGACGAGATCGATCGTCTTGCCCACCATCGTCCCGTAGAAATCGCCTGTGCCGACGATCGACACATCACTGCCCGGCGCGTACAGGTCGGCCGAAAGCGAAGCGTTGCCGTTAATCTGCACCGTCCCGCCGGGCTCGATGACGCGAATCCGGAAGTCACCCGGGGGCAATCCACCCAAGTCAATTCCACCGCGAAGGATCACATTGCCGGAAACGTAAAACGTAACCTGGCCTTGAAGCATCATCGACGCGTTGCTCGCCAGATCGATGTTGTGCACGTAGTAAACGCCCGGCTGAATCGTAAACATTTTGCCGCTGAGGTCGAGGTTTCGATCGCTATCCAACCACGGCTGAATCAGAACGTTGTTGTAGCTCGGGTCGAGTGTGGGCATGGGGAATGTCAACGCTCTGGGCAGCGGCGTCGTTGTACCGGTAACTGAAGACGCGCCCATGACCGTTCCGTTGGGGCCGGGATGGGCGTCACCGTAGACGGCGCAGTTCTTGCCCAGGTTGATGTCGCGGTTCGAGATCACACTCACATTCTCGCCGGTGTTGCCGCCGCCGTATTTTCCGATTGACGAATCGTAGCTATCGATCGTCGCGGTGCCGGTCATCCTCACGCCTTCGATCCCGACCAATGAGTAGCGCAGCCGCGTGGAGACGGCCGAGGCGGTTACGTCGCATGTGGGCATGCCGATCAATCGACCCAACGGCAGCTCGATCGGGTTTCCGCGCTTGGCGGTGCGCCGCGCGGTAACGCGCACGGCGTTGGCGGTGGTGAACCCTGTGGCCACCTCGAACGATCGCGTGCGGCTGTTCCACCGGCCGAACTCGATATCTTGATTTTCATCAAGCTGAACCGGCGTTCCGTCAGTACGATTGGCCAGCGCGATCTCCGTCGCGGCGGTTCGCGCTGCGGCCCAGCCTTCGTTCAGCCGCGCGGTGGCAGCACTGGCCGAGGCATCCACGGCGGTTTGAAGCTCGCTCCGCGCCAAAGACACCCGCCCGAAATCGACAGCGAGCGACGCGATTGCAATCAATGCGACCGCGATAATCGAGGTGTAGATCAGGGAAATTCCGGAACGATGACGGCAATTAGCGCAGCGCATGCTGTTGTATCGGATCGGATTTGGCTGCAATTAACCAATTCGTGATCGACATCACAGCCCCGTTTAGAGTTATTGGGCCGCCGCCGCGAATTGCCGATAAAGTTCGGCGTATTTACCGCCGTGGGCGATCAGCTCCCCGTGCGTGCCGCGTTCGATGATTCGACCTTCTTGCAACACCAGGATGCAATCGGCGCGAAGAATGGTGCTCAGCCGGTGGGCGACGATAAATGTGGTTCGCCCCGCCAGCAAACGCTCCAGCGACTCCTGCACCAATTGTTCAGTCGCAGTATCGACGGCACTCGTGGCCTCATCCAGCATGAAAATCCGCGGATCGGCCAGGAACGCGCGGGTGAAGCAGATCAATTGCCGCTGGCCCATGCTCATGT
>CAZXLA010000257.1:0-4407 GCA_964641895.1 uncultured Tepidisphaeraceae bacterium | reverse complement strand
TGCCGCCCAGCGGAGCATCGCCCACAGCACGGCGAACCAGATGAGCAAAAACGTGCTGGCCTGCAACAGGTGCGCGGCGCTTAAAACGTCAACAATCTTTCGGCCCAGCGTCGGCCAATCGAAACTGGCCAGGCTCAGCAGCGTGGCGACGACGGGCTGGATGATCGGGAACCACAGTATCGCGCCGATGGTGAGCAACAATCGCATCAACGGCGCGACGATCCCGCTGCGCCCGCCGGCGCGGTCGAGGATGGCCTGGCTCTGCTGCTCGGCGGTCGCACGCAGGCGATTGCGCAAATCGGCGGCGGCGGCGAGGCTGGTAGTTTCTTCCCACAACTTTCGGTGGGCATAGGCGGAGGCGACCGACGGGTTGGTCTGCTGCAAATGCGCAAACGTCGTGCTGATGCGATGCGACAGCGGCGACGCATCGTCCTGCAGAATGGCATCAATCGGCGGCACGTGCCCGCCGGCGGAAATGCTTTTGCGGATGAACGCCAGCGCCGGGCCGGCCAGCGTGTTGATCGCGCCGATCACCGGCCAGCGGCCCAGCCGGCGCTTCACTGCCGGTTCGATCAGCGCGGCGCGGTAGGTAGGATTATCCAGCAGCCGCGGCAGGGCGGTTTCGAGAATCGGCCCGGCGAGGCGCTCGCGGACGAGTTCGTCGGCCTCGTGATAGGTTCGCTGCGCGCGGGCTGCGCGGTCGGGCAGGTTCTGGGCGTCGAGCCAGCGCAACAGCGTGCGATCGCGCTGCCGGCCGGCAAGTTGCAGCGATTGTGAAACATCCTGCTTTGATCGTTCCTGACCAAGGGCAGCGCGAAGTTGTGGCAAGTCGTATTTCGACGGGTTTGCTGCAGAAAGGGCGTATATCTTCGGCGACGCCGCAAGCGATAAACTGCGGGCGATGCGGTTGGCGTAGTCGTCGCACAGCTCGCGGACCGCCGACTGACCCTCGCGCGCGATAAGCAAATCAATTTTATTGATCGCAAACAGAAAGTTGCCGGGATCGTTCCCCTCGGCCACGCGCGCCAACAACCGCTGCGGCTGCTGGTCGGCGTATTTTTCGATGCTCTGAAGCCAGATGGGAAAAAGCATGTGCCGCAGCATCCGCCGAGTGATTTCGATGTGATCGGCGTAGACGCTGTCGATATCCGGCAGATCAAGCAACACCTGCCGCGACAGTTGCGGGTTATCGTGGCCGACGATCTCGAACTTGCCGGGCACGATCTGTTGAAGTCGGGATTCGAGTTGTCCCATCGCAGAGCGGTGGGCGTAGGCAATGACGGTTTCGGTTCCCGGCCCCGATGCCGACGCGCGCGAGATGGGCAATCCCACCAAGGCGTTCACGAGACTGCTCTTGCCCACGTCTTTCCCGCCGATGAGGCCGATCATGTAGATCGGCTCATCGCCGGCGATCGTCAGCGCCGGCGAATCCTGCGCGAGCAGGTCCGGCGGCGCGGCGCTGGTTGCGGCGATGACGTCGGTGATGAGGTTGTGTAAATCGGTTTGCATAACGTTTCGCTAATCAGTCTTCTCGACCGAGCCATAAAGATCATCAACGACATGTACCAACCGCTGCAATTCCGCGAGCGGGGGTGACTGGCGGTCGATCCATATAATCATCGCCTCAATCTGCCGCTGCGCGAGTTGCGTGTATTGCGCCGCGATGCGTTCGTTGGTGGTGCGGGCCCGCGAGGCGACTTCGTTGCTGAGCTTTTCCGTGAGCCAGGTCGCCAGCGAGTATCCGCCGAGGATGAGCAGATCAACCCCGCCAAACACCGCGTGATGCGAGGCGACCACGATCGCCAGCAGGTACGGCGCCGCCTCCGACATTTGCGCCAGTTTTCGCCCGCCGGGGATCACTTTCAGGAGCGACTGCAACATGCGCGTATCGCGCGGCACGGCGTTCCAGCGCTGTTCGAGCCACTTTTTCAGCTCCGCCAGCTCGTCTTCGGCGATCTTGCCCGCATCGGCGGGGTTGATCTTGACCGCCTGATACCCCGCCGCGTCGCCGGCGATCCACCTTTCGGCCGCGGGGCTTGATCGCACGATGTCATCCATCCTCGCGTGCAGCAGCTTCATCTGATCGGCCAGCGCGCTTTGGAAATTCGGGCCGGTTTCCTGCCAGTCGTCGGGCAGGGGTTCGTGGTTAACTCTTGTGCGCAGCTTGCCGGTACGGAACAAATCCCACGTGTTGCGCGGCAGCTTGGCGAGCATCAGCGGCACCTGCCGCACGCGGTCGAATATTCGCTGCGGGCCCATCAGGTAAAGCACGCTCTTCTGCTGCAGCCGTCGTTGCAGTTGCTGTGTGATGGGGTTGACGTCGACGTTTGGCTGCGGCGTTGTCAACGATCGGAGGGATTCGATGATGCCATCACTTTGCGATCGCGCGTCGAGCAGGGGTTGGATGATCTGGTCTTTGGCGCGCGCCAGCAGGTCTTGGAGGCGTTGATGAATTCCTGTGCTCTTTGCGCGATCGGATCCGGGGCTGAAGCCCCCGGCTTGAGTAGTTTGTTTGTTCTGCAACAATTGCAGTGCTTGCTTTAATGCATCCAAATCCTGATCCGACGGAGAGGGGAACGTTGCATCATCGCGCGCGATGCAGAAGACGCGCGGATCATCGAACCCGTGCGACTGCAAGAGCTGCGTGGTGTAGTCGTCGAGCACGTCGCGCGATTCGGCTTTGTTCATCACGAACAACGCCGGGATGCCGTAACGCATGGCGAGCCGGTAGTACGGCGGAAGCTCGGTCATCTGGTACTTTTCGGGGGTGACCAGAAACACCACCGCCTGCGCCCAGCGGAAGGCGCGGTCGGCCTGCGCGTGGTGGGCGGGCTGGTCGCCGTCGAGGTCGGGGGTGTCGATGAGCGCAACGTGCTTTAGTAGCTCATTTTCTAACGGCACAACCATTAACTGATCAAGCTGTCCACGCGCCGGCAAGTCGGCGGCGGGGAGAATGTGCGCTTCAACGCCCAACCACCCCGCGGGGAGGGGATGCGACAAGTCGACCACCGCCACCGCGCCGGCGGTAAATGTGCGGCGAAAGCTGGCAGCCGAGACGTTGGCGTTCAGCAGGCGGTTGAGCAGGGTCGATTTGCCCGTCCCCGTGCCGCCCAAAATCGCCACAATCGCCGGCCCGCCGTGCAAATGCAGGTGAAACCGGGCCGCGGCGGAATCGGCGCGGTACCGGGATACCGCGGCGGCGAGGCCGGGGGCGTGCAGCGCGGCCAGCGATTGCTCCAGATCGAGCAGTCGCGGGGCGAGCGATTGTAAGGCGGTCTGTTTCGATGACACGGCGGGCATGATATAACCTGAGTCGAGGAACTCTAGAAAGCAAGGAACTCACCATGCGCCCATTCTCTCATCGATCCACCGTTGCATTCGTGCTGTCCGCGGGACTATTGCCAATCATCGCCGGCTGCGGCGGGGAGATGGGCACCATCGTCGGAGGCGCCGTCTCCGGCGTGACGGGCAGCGGCGGGGGCAGCTCTAAAGAAGCGCAACTGCTGGGCGCTGGTTTGAAGACCGTGGATGCCATGAGCATGTCCGATCAGCGCGCCAAAGAAATCGGCGAATCGGTTGCCATCGCGGTGATCAATCAGCCGGACATGAAATTGTCGACCGACGACGCGCTCAATGCTTACGTGACCAAAGTTGGACTGACAGTGGCATCGGTTTCCAGCCGACCCGACATCAGCTACACCTTCGGCGTGCTTGAAGCGACCAAACCCAATGCGCTTTCGATGCCCGGCGGCTACATCTTTATCACCCGCGGCGCTTTGGCGAGAATGGTCGATGAAAGCGAACTTGCCGGCGTGTTAGCGCACGAAGTCGGTCACGTGTGTCTTGGTCATGGCAAGAAAGCGATGCAGGGCACGAAGCTACTGGAAGCAGGCGTTCAAGCGGGAACTGCCGATCAGGACATGCAGGCGATTCGCGGTGCGATTGATGACCTGGCGAAAAATGTTGCCAAGCCATTCGGGCAGGGCGACGAAACGTCGGCCGACGCAGAGGCGATTCGAATCGTCAAGCTCGCGGGTTACGATCCCAACGGCTTAGCCCGCTATCTCGGCCGCGTTAGCGACGGTACGACATCCGGCGGGATGAACTTCAGCACGCACCCCATCAGCGCCGACCGCGTGAAGCGCATTCAAGCCGCCGCCGCCGGAGCAACGGGCGTGACGCTCAAGGAACGCTTCGCCGCCAACGTCAAGCAATAGACCGTGAAGAATTGATTTGCAGGCATGAGCAGCGTCTTCACGAAAACCGCCGGCGGGGCAAATTTCCCTCCCTCGCCCGGTATGCCGGGAGAGGGCCGGAGTGAGGGTTCTTCGAATTTCGGATTGCGAATTTCGGATTGCGGATTGTTGGAATCATCGAATCCGCAATCCGCACTCCGCAATCCCCACC
>CAZXLA010000256.1:0-4458 GCA_964641895.1 uncultured Tepidisphaeraceae bacterium | reverse complement strand
CCGAGATGATCGCGCAGCTGCTGGAGCTGGCGAAGTGGGTTCGCGAGGCGAAGAAACACGGGCAAGAGCTGGGGCTCGATCAGGAAGAGACCGCGTTCTACGACGCCTTGGCCGAGAACGGATCGGCCAAAGAGGTGATGCAATCGGATCAACTGCGCCTGATGGCCCGCGAGTTGTCGGAGATGGTCAAGAAGATGCCCAAGCTCGATTGGACGCAGCGGGAATCGGTTCGTGCAGACCTGCGGCGCAAGGTGCGACGGCTACTGGCGATGTACGGGTATCCGCCGGACCTGAGCGAAGACGCGACGCAACTCGTGCTGAAACAAGCAGAGTTGTCTACGGAGGCGGGCGCGTAAGGACGCGTCGTCGGGCACGAAGACGCGATCTCAGGATCAGCACAATCTTCGGGCAGGAGAAGAACATCACAACCGACAACCTGGCGCGCATGGGCGAGGTTGTTCCGGACGAGGCAGTAAAGAACCCGGCGGGCAAAGAGATCGAATGACGCCCTTTTTCGACTCGGCGGGCTTCATGGTCGGGCCGGCCCTGGTCCAGTAGCCGTTACCCGTTGTCGGTAATCTCCATGTTGCGATACTTCCACTTCCGGGGGCATTGCAGGTGTATCTGCTTCGCTTGCGCCAACACGCGGGGCATCAGGGCTTCAATCGCGGCGCGGTCCTTGATCGGGTGCAAGCCGTTGCCGCGGGCAATCTGCCGGCGGATGCCAACGTAGCGGTCGCGGTGTGGTCGAGAAGACCCGGGGTTCGACTGCCATTTCTCCAGGGGCGGATCGGGATACCGGCAGAGACCACCCGCGGGTCGATGCGGCTAGGGGTAGGCTTGGCAGCGACATTTGGCCCGGCGCTTGTCACGAACCTTTTGGGCAGCCCGCTCGTCACGCTTCGCTTCCCGCTCCTGGCGATTGATTTCCAGCCAGTATTGCCGAAGCGGCCCCCAGCCCAGGATCGCATTTTCGCCCGCAACTCGCTTGGTTGGTCGTCTCATAGGGCCCTCACCAAAAACTGCTCGATTTCCCGGCCACGCTCGTACCGGAACAGTGAATCAATCCATTGCCGCCTTCACCATTGCCAAGATTCCCGCCCGAATCGCGGGGGGCAGCGTCGGCCAAGCGATGATGACACCTTGCAGATCGGCGTCGAACCGGAGATGATCGGGGGCGAAATCGCCGCCAACTGTGCCGGATTCTGTGCCGCTTGATTGAGAAACTTGCGGATTTGCGGGCGTTTCCCCGGAGTGTTCAACCCCCCTTGGGGGTATGAAAAAGCTCGCTTCGGCGGGCTTTTTTTTGATTGATCCGCCGCCAATAACCTCAAAGCGCGCGACAACGACGCACGGCAGGAGATGATCGGAGCATTACGTCAACTTCTGCGCCGTCCGATTGTGCGGCATCCGATCGCGCGGCCGATGACCGTCGTTGCCGTATTTTTCGTGTTGTGGGCCGTGGCATTGTGGGCGCATCACGCTGCGGTGTATTCGTTCGGGCTTGAGGCGTCACGGCCGTTCTTCGGCAATCTTGCTCCTCTCTATGCGCGGTTACACACCGCCTTCGAACTTTCCCGTCAATCGATCCCCGCGGCGGCGGGCGCCTGGTGCGTGGTGGCAGCTATGGCGGCGTTGGCTTTGCGGTACGCGCGATGGCCAGTCTGGCTTTTGCTTCCGGTCGCAGTCGGGTTCGCAGTGACCATCAATGCGTTGACTGCATCAATCGATGGGGCCGGCACCATCGAGCGGCCCTTCACGCGCCTCAGGCTCGAGTATTTCGGTGACGTTCGCCGGGTGGGTGACGACCCGGCGCGCTTTCTGGCCGACTATGCGCAGCGGGTGGAGGCGCGGCAATTGTCGCTTCACGGCGGCACGCATCCGCCGGGCGGCGCGCTGGTGCTTTGGGCCGTGTCGCGGATGTTCGATCCATCGGCGACGACGGCGGCTTGGGCGGCGATCGCACTTTCGGCACTGGCGATTGTGCCGGCGTACTTCCTTTGGTCGGCAGTCAGCGATGCCGAATCCGCCCGCGCCGCTGTCTGCCTGTGGCTTGTCACGCCGTCGGTCGTCTTGTTCGGCGCTACCTGCATGGACGGGGTATTCATGCTCTTTCCAATCACCGCCATGGCTTTGTACGAGCACGCGACAAAATCCCAACGCTGGTGGCCCGTGCTCGCTTGCCTCGGCGGGATCGCCCTCGCCGCGGGGCTGATGATGACGTTTGCGGCGCTGGTGCTCGGCATCATCTGGGCTACGCGATTCATCGTCGCTTGCGTGGCCGACCGGTCATCCATTCGAAGGCTCGTTGTGGTCAACCTCGTCGTTCTCGCTGCCTCCATGGGTGCGATCGGCGCGGTGCAGTGGTTGAGCGGCTACGACTTCATCGCCAACGTGCAGGCATCGGCGAAATATGACGAGCAACTGATGGGCACCGGCGCCGAGACGGCGGGCCGCTACATTGACGTCAGCACCAGCAACCTCGCAGCGTTCTTTATCGCCGCGGGGTTGGCCAACCTGGCGCTGGCAACGGCAGCGGCGACGGGTTCGCTGCGGCCGATGCGTTTCAACATCCGACTCGTCTCTTACTGGATCGCGCTGGTGGCGATCGCGTTCTCAACGCTGTTCACGCTGGAGGTCGAACGGGTGTGGCTCTTTCTGTTGCCGCTATTCGTGCTGACCGCAGCCCGAGGAATCATGCGGCTTCCAAGCGGCCGCCCCCGGTCCATCGCGGTTGCGACGGCGGTTCTGGCGCTTTATGCGCAGACGTTTATCATCGAAAAGTGGTTCAACACCTTATGGTGACCGCGCGATGGTCGATCACCTTGCACGCCTGCTATCGTCCGCGTTCGCGCACGGCGAGAATCTGCTCGTAGCGCGCCCACGCATCCTCGATCGCCGGACGCGCTTGCTCCCAGCTCAGCCGCGACATACCTCGATGCGCCATCCATTGGTCTTCAAACCCGCCTGCGAACGCGTCGATCGGTCCTTTGTCGGCCTCCATTCGCGTCGTATATCCGAAGCGATACGCCGGCGCGTAGTCTCTCTCAAAATCAAATTGCGCTTCGTAGTAAGGTCGCGATTTGTAATGCATTCGCCAGAATTCGTCTTGGTCATGCGGATGAAAAAGGCTTGCCACTCCACTGCCCAGGGCAGCGCCGACGACAGCCCCGATGGCGGCGCCGGCAATGGTGCCAGCAAGTGGAACGACCGATCCAATGATCGCGCCGGCGGTGCTTCCGACCGCGGCGCCGACGCCGCCGCCAATGATCCGCTCGCCGGTGACGCCGTGCATCTGCTTGATCTCGCCGTCGCGAATATCCACAACGTTATGCACTCGATCACCGCGCAGCGGCCGCCGGGTTGAATCGGCCGACGGATTGCTCGCATCGGTTTCGTCCCGTCCCTCGCCGGCACCCTCCGCCGGCACCACCGGTCGCGTGCGATACTCGCCCGACGTCACGTCGGCGTCCGCCCGATTCGGTTCCACCGGCGGCGGCCATTGCTCGGGGGACTCTTTATCCAATGGCTTGCCGGGCGGGGGGTTCGGCGTTGTGTCATTTGCAATCATGGTGACTCCTTGTGACTCAAATGATCGGCGCATTCCGCGCGGAATGGATGCGCCAATACTCACCTATTAACATGACAGCAATGAGCGGCCGTCGGCATCGGTGATTGCCTGACTGACGCATAGAGAAATCCGCCGACGGCTAGACCGAATCGGCGAATTTCCCGCACAGGGTGTCAATGAGCGACGATTCGCTACGGCGAACGATCCAATTCGACTGCCCGACGCCGCGCGTCGATCGCTGTCTGCAGGGATGACAGTGCTGCCTCACCGGTCGCGGAGAGGCCGTTCGCGTTAGATGTTTCTCGGGCCGATGCGATGAGTTGGCGCATGCCCGATTGCACGCACTGTCGATAGACCTCCGACTTGTTGCCCGCGGCCCGCGCTCTCGCGAACGTGCGTCCGTCGTCGCGTCGGGTGTATTCGACCTGTCCGGGCAGCATGGTTTCCCATTTGTTGCGGGCGACCGTTGTGAGCAGTTCCAGCGTCGTCGGCACCCACTCGCGCAGCGTCAGGTATGCGTTTTCAAAGGTAAGCCGCACCGTTGTCTGCTCGGTAAGGGCGCTCTGATCGAAAGCGTGATAACAATGCCCGCCGGCGCGGCCGTATTGCAGCAGTGCCTCCACGCGATCGACCGCCCCATCGGCCCGGCGGAACTGTTGCGATGCGATGACCCGGCCGGTTTCGCCTGAAACCCAGGCGAAGGCGTCGAAAAAATGCACGCCGTGCTCGATCCAGATTCCGCCGCTCTTGGATTCGTCCCAAAACCAATGTTGTGGGGGAAGCGACAAGCCGGCGGCGTGGTTCACCAGATCAAGATGGAGGAGCGGCCCCAACACCCCGCTCCGCCGCAGTTCCGCCGCCGCGGCCCAGAAGGGGTTGTGGCGCAT
>CAZXLA010000255.1:0-4487 GCA_964641895.1 uncultured Tepidisphaeraceae bacterium | reverse complement strand
CACTACAGCGCAGGGTCCGCGTTTTTGGCTCAGAAAACGGGGTTGGACCAACGGCTCACAAGGACTTACGATCAACCCCGCGTTGTAGTGTTAAGGAGGGGTTTTTAACGAGGGGTTTTGAAAAGTTCCGCAAGTTCAAGCAAAAATGTTGTTCAGGGGGAAAGGCCTTTGTCCAAAGGATGTGTGCCATGTACATATCGAAGACTGCTGTCGTTGTTGTGGTTACGTCGCTTCTAACCGTTTTGAGCGCCGGGGCGCGGGCGGCTAACCCGATTGAATTTGAGTTTGGGGGCGTGCTTACGCAAACCACCGGCAGTGTGCTTCCGGCGGGCCCATTTACGACAACTGTGCGCTTCGACCCCGGCGCTGCGGATGCCGATCCATCACCTTCGGACGGGCGGTATCCCTACATCTCTTGGAGTGTGCCGGGTGCGACAGCCAGCCCCGTTGTGTTCGACAACCCGCCAATTTCAATCGGCGATATTCGGATAGACGCAGAAATCGGCGGTGATCACCAATGGCGGCTAGAGTACCGGGGTGCCTTCAATTTCAGCTGGGAACTGGTTCTTGATTTTCCACCAGCGACGTTCACGAGTGATGCACTACCGCACACGTTAGACCTGTCGCTAGCAACGCGTCGAGTGTTTTCTGCAAACGACACGAATCTCACACTTCGCGGGACGATTGACTCGCTCTCGGTGCGCGTCATTCCTGAGCCGTCGTTGGGCTTGCTAGCAACGTTTGCACCAGTTGTCCTCTTGCGGCGTTTCCGTCGGCTCTGGTTCGAACGGTCTCACCAAGGATAAGTCAAACCAAGGGAAGGATTTTTCATGTTGCCACCAGATTGGATCAACGTTCAGGACACCCTGTATGGCGCGCTCGGCAACGGCTCGTACGATGACACTGACGCGATCGAGGACGCCTTAGCCGCTGCTGAGTCAGGAGCCGCGGGCGTGCGAAATGCGGTATATTTCCCCCCGGGGAACTACCGAATCACACGAACGTTAGAGATTGAAAGAAGCCTTGGCACTCGACTGATCGGAGTGGGCAATGTTCCCGGGTTACCGATCAACATCGGGGGTTACAACGGGCGGCAGACGGGGGCGGTTCTGTTCTGGGATGGCGAGCCGGGCCTGCCGCTTCTGCGATTCTACGGCACCAACTTCGGAACGCTGGAGAATCTTGCGTTTGTCGGCGCTACTCCGCAACGCTACAAGTTCTCAACGACGACAACTGATTCCGACCCAGGAGACGGGAAGCTCCGATTCAACAACGCGAGTTTTGCGTCGGTCACCCAGATTTTCGCCGATGACATGAACGATTTCGGATGGACGATCACCAACTGGCTCGATCGAGCCGATTACATTTCGGCGGGTCGGATCACCATCGAGGTTACAGCCGGCGATAATGCAGGCGCTTTTCGCATTTTCGATGTCGATGGCTCGGTTACGTCAGGCTCGGGATATCGCAAGATCCCGGTCAAATACGTCCAGTCGAGCGGTGCTTTTGCCAACAACGATGTAATCGTTGTGAGCTATGTACGTTCCGGTGGAACACCTCAGCCTTATCGTTTCTCTGTTTCAACCGATCCGAATCCGGGCGACGAGTTGCTTCGGTTCAACAATTCGACGTTTGCCAGCATCACGAAAATCTACGTGGGCGCGGAGACCGCCAACCACGAAGACGCTCAAGCTTGGCTCGATAGCATCGACGATCGCCCGGATGTTCGGGTGACAGTTCAGAAATTCGACAATCCTGCCATCATCCGCATTTTCAAAGTGATCAGCGTGGAGGGCACCGGCGCGAATCGAACTATCAACGTCACGCCCATCCACTCCGCAGGAACGATTTCCGATAATGATTCGGTGGCTTTGAGTTGCAGCACAGTCACTCCAATTCGCGACCGTGCCGGCGCGTTGCTCGCACAGCACAGTCTTGAAGGCTGGCCGGCGGGGCATCTGATCATTCACAATTGCACGTTTCGCGAAGCCGATGACGGGCTTCGGCTGGACGAAACCACGCCCACCAACAACTGCGCCGACAACGTCATCGTGCAATGCAGTTTCATCGCCTGCGCCGCCGGCATCAAAGTCAACTCGTCGCAAGTCGTCAACAACGCCATCGTTAACTGCGATTTTAACGAGTGCGCTATCGGCATCGACCACGAACTCGGCGGCGACATTCGGGTGTTCGGCGCTTCGATGAACGGCTATGTCGGTGGCGTTTTCCTGAAAATTCGCGGGGGCGGCAACAACGCATCGTCGTTCGTGCTCTACGGCGTGCGGCTGGAGATGAAAGCGGGCAAGCCGTCGCTGATCGAGACGACGGCGGCGGCGGAAGCCGATATTCTGATCGACGGCTTCGGCTGGACCGGGGGGTCATATCCCGATGGCTACGCGGGTGCTACGACTTATGGGTTAGGTGCGCAGACGCGCGTCGACAACACCCTCTATGAGAGCCTTGCGGCAGCCAATGTCGGCAACAGCCCGGCGACCTCGCCGGCTTCGTGGAGATGGCTCGGCGAGTGGGTGCGCCCGGTGCGGCTCGGACAACTCAGCAACTGCACGGTGCGCGGCGCGATTGTCAAAGGCCCGTTCGCCAGCGTGAATGGTGGCGCGTCCAAGGCGACGCTGCGGCTGGACAACTGCCGGATGTCGTACGGCGCATCGGACGCCATCACCACCGACAGCACCGGTTATTGGAAGCAAGTCGATTGCACGGACGGGAGCGGCCTACCGATTGCCGACGCCGGAAACTGGCCAATCGCTTTGGCACAAACCTGGAACAGCAGCGGCACCACTTTCACGGCGATGAAGCTCGACGTGACCGATACAGCATCGGCATCGGGATCGTTGTTAATGGATTTGCGCGTCGGTGGATCGAGCAAAGTTAAGGCGGATAAGAGCGGAAAATTGTACGCGCAATCGCTGGACCTGGGGGGTGGCTCACTGACGGTCGATAACGACGGGAACATCGCGATGTCGGGCGGCGGCGCGATACTGGACGTGAATACCGGCGTCATCGTTGGGGTTTATCAACTGACTACAAATGATTTGTTCGTGTCGAATTTGTCCGTGACGGGGACAGTAACCAGCAATCGCATCCTTGCCGCGCCAGACGGCAGCAACGGCGCGCCCATATTTCGCGCGGTTGTGGTGGGCGATCTTCCGGTTGCCGCGAGGACGATTCAGATTTCCCGCAGCACCGGCGCCGTGAGAGGCACCAGCTCGCTGCTGCTTCCGCCGATACCAGGCGTCTCGGCAACCATTACGGCGGCGCGGCTTGTTGTTGCGGCTGGCATTGCTGCCTCAGACACCAATTACTGGTCGTTCCAGATCATCAACAAAGGCACCAACGGATCGGGCACCACACCAGTGCTCGCCGCGAGCAATGCGAACACCACCAAAGCGACCGGAGGCATCAACAGCGGTGGGGGGCTGACCGCGTATGCACTCGCGGTGCTTACGCTGCACGGAACCACCTCGAATCGAAACGTAACGGCGGGCCAGACCTTGCTGATTGAATTTACAAAAACGGGGACACCGGGCGCGTTAGAGGACTCTGTGGTTGAAGTGGATCTTGAAGTCACGGGGTAGGCGCAACGCTGCTTCGTGGGGTGCTTCGTGGGGCTGCTTCGTGGGGCAGGTGAAACTACCGCAGGTCGCCAGGGCAAACGCGTGTTACGAGCGGCGAGCGTCAGCGACCCGATTCCCGCAGCACTGCGACCGATTCCCGCGGAAATACAATCGGTGGCTGACGCTTGAGGCTCGTCAATCGGGGGCACATGCGATTGCCTTGTCAAATGGAGCCGATTTTCCGGTTGCGATCGGCGGCGGGGCGGGTAATATGCCCTGCAGGGATGATTCACCACCGCGCCGGCCGCGCGGTGGTTCGCTTTTGTATGCCCGCCGGTGCGTAACGTGCCGTGCAGGCAGGAGTTTGGTTATGCAGATCGTCAGTCCCGCCGAAAAGGTGGCGATGGAAGCCAAGCGCGAAGAGTTGTTTCGCGCGCAAATTGATGTTCAAGAGCGCATCCGCCGAGCCGCGGCCCTGGGCGACTTGAGCGAGAACGCCGAGTACCACTTCGCCAAAGAAGAGAACCGCGCCATCCAGCGGCAACTGGCCGAACTGGAATTGAAAATCAAGAACGTGAGCGTCGTCACCACCGACAACCTTCCGGATGATGTGGTGTTTCTCGGCCACACCGTGAAGCTCATCGATCTCATGGATGACAGCGAAATGCTCGTGCGCCTGGTCGGCGAAGCCACCCCGGCCGAACCGGGTTGCGACATCGAAAATGTGTCGGTCAGCAGCCCCATGGGCGAAGCGCTGCTGAAGTCGCGGATCGGTGATAAAGTAAAGGTGAAAGCCCCGCGCGGTACGCTGGAATACCGGGTGGCGGAGATTGTGCAGTGAGGGTTGGGGGTTGTGAGTTGTAGGTTGTGAGTTGTAGGTTGTGAGTTGTAGGTTGTGAGTTGTAGGTTGTG
>CAZXLA010000254.1:0-4571 GCA_964641895.1 uncultured Tepidisphaeraceae bacterium | reverse complement strand
CCACGATGCACAGCAGCAAGGGCGCGAAGCTCTACGTCGTTCGCGACGCCGGCGGGCAGTTTAAGGACATACAGACCTTCAAGCGCGCCCACGGGCAGGATATCAAGCGCGAGAGCGCCGACGGCACCTGATCCGTCGCACCCGCTGTCGGTTCAGAAAAACGTAGATTGCGATTGTCGAACACTGCTGGTTGGAGATGAACCTCCAATTCCAGGGCAAACGCACTCTAACGAGCGGCGAGCGTCAGCGACCCGATTCCATCAGCACCGCGACCGACTCCCGCAGAAATACATCCGGTCGCTGACGTTTGCGGCTCGTAAATCGGGGCACATGCGATTGCCCTGCCTCCAATTCCACGTGTGTTCGTCGGCGTTGTCAGCGTCCTCGTTTTTTCTGTTAGACTACGCCGATTATGACGACCGCAACAAAGCTGTCTGCCAAACCGATCGACTGGTCGAAACAGAGCGACGGCACCGCCCTCATCGCCGGCGACCCGTGGCTCGAACCGTACGCCGACAAACTGCGGGCGCGGTACGCGCATTACCTCAAAGCCAAACAAGCGTTCGAACCCCACGGCGGGCTGATGGGGCAGATCAGCCAGGGGCACCAATACTACGGTTTTACGCGCGGCGAGCTTTGGGACAAGCCGGGAACCTGGTATCGCGAGTGGGCGCCCAATGCGTTGCAGTTGCGGCTCATCGGCGATTTTAACGGGTGGGACCGAATGGCCACGCCGCTCGTGCGCGATACGTTCGGCGTGTGGTCCATCTTTCTGCCGGATGATGCATTCAAAGAAAAACTGACGCATGGCGGCAAGGTGAAGGTTCACGTCATCACTGAGACGACTCAGATGGACCGCATCCCCGCGTATATTCGCCGAGTCGAGCAGCAGCAGGAGTCGAAGGAATTTGTAGGCGTGTATTGGAATCCCGCGGCTGATTTTGTCTGGAAGAGTTCATCGCCGAAGTTGAAGCGCGGTCTGCGCATTTACGAGGCGCACGTGGGCATGTCGCAGGAAGAGGGAAAAGTCGGTTCATTTGATGAGTTCACGCAGAACGTGCTGCCTCGGGTGAAGAAGCTGGGCTACAACGCCATTCAATTGATGGCCGTGATGGAGCACCCGTATTACGGCAGCTTTGGGTATCACGTGAGCAATCTCTACGCCGTCAGTTCACGCTTCGGCACGCCCGAAGAATTGAAGAAGCTGATCGACGCCGCGCACGGCATGGGCATCGCGGTCATCATGGACATCATCCACAGCCACGCGGTGAAGAACACGCGCGAGGGCCTGAACCTCTTTGACGGGACCGAATACCAATATTTCCACGGCGGCCCCCGCGGTCAGCATGTGGCGTGGGACTCGCTCTGCTTCGATTACAGCAAGTATGAAGTACAGCGGTTCCTGCTCAGCAACGTGCGATTCTGGCTGGAAGAATACAAATTCGACGGCTTCCGCTTCGACGGCGTCACGAGCATGACGTATCTCAACCACGGCCTGGGCACCGACTTCAGCGGCTATGACGATTACTTTTCCGACAACGTCGATCGCGACGCGGTGACGTATCTCATGCTCGCCAATGAGCTGGCGCACGCGGTGAAGCCCGATGCGATCACGATCGCCGAAGACGTAAGCGGCATGGTCGGCATGGCGCGCCCGGTGAAAGAGGGCGGCCTCGGCTTCGATTACCGCCTGGCGATGGGCGTGCCCGATTACTGGATCAAAACGCTTAAAGAAAAGAAGGACGAACAGTGGGATTTAAGCAAAATCTGGCACACCCTGCTCAATCGCCGCCGCGGGGAAAAGCATGTGGGTTATGTGGAGAGTCACGATCAAAGTTTGGTAGGCGATAAGACGATCGCGTTCCGGTTGATGGACAAGGAAATGTATACCCACATGGCGGTCGATCAACCGAGCCACATCATCGACCGCGGGATTGCGCTGCATAAAATGATCCGCCTGCTCACGTTCAGTCTGTCGGGCGAAGGTTATTTGAACTTTATGGGCAACGAATTCGGCCACCCCGAGTGGGTTGATTTCCCTCGGGAGGGAAACGGCAATTCTTACCAGTACGCCCGCCGTCAATGGAGCCTGCCCGACAACGAATTGCTGCGCTACAAAGGCTTGAATGCCTTCGACGCGGCGATGCAAAAGCTGGACGAAGACTGGGACCTGCTCAACGACGTTTTCATAGAACAGTTGGCCTGCCACAACGACACGCGCCAGCTAGCCTTCCGCAGAGGGCCGCTGGTGTTTGCGTTCAACTTTCATGCGACCGAGTCGTACACCGATTTGCGGATTCCGGTGCCGGATCGCACGGATTACAAATTGGTGCTCGACACCGATGCCAAGGCGTTCGCGGGGCAGAGCCGCATCGATCCGGCGACGAAGTATGTGTGGCAGGAACAGGAAATGTACGGGCGGAAGCAGTCGGTGCAGATTTATTTGCCGGCGCGGTGTGCGCTGGTGCTGGGACCGGTGGAGTAAGACGAGATGGAGAATCTGTTCAGAGCCATTGATCGTTTGTCGAACACCAACGATGTGAGAACAGGAATCACGTCCAGCGATTTTGGCGATGCTGATTTGAAGCTACGCATCGACCTGCACTTTCAGGGCGAGATCGAGGCGCAGGAGTCTTGGGAGGTAAAATGCATTCGAGCCGTCGATTGGAATCTGGTTCCCGATCGCTGGGGCGATCTGATCCTCACTGCCGAGCACGTTGTATTGGCACCGTGGACTGATGAGATCGAGTCTCTTTACTTCGCTCGGCGGCCCAGTTCCTTCTACGAAGTTGTTGGTGAACTCTGCGACTGTCACGTCAGGCAATTCGGGCGCTGGCTTCCAGCACATCGGTTCCTTCGACCAAACCTCCGCGAGTCGGTTGAAGCGGGATTCGGAATGATCGCCGAGGGCCCGGTGTCGTTGGTGCGCGATCTTGAATCAGTTCTGACCCGGCACGACATGCTGCCATCAAGAGTTAAATGCGTGCGGTGGAAACCAGACCAAGCCAGCAGCCCCGGTCTGCAATGCATTACGGTCAGCGATTCATTTGTTGTAGCTGAGCAGTTCGTTGCGTCGAAGTTGCCTTGAATTGAGAGCGCGAAGCGGTTTCCTCTCAGCTGCGCGATTCATGGTATAATCAGATGATGTCCCGTGTCCGCTGCCATTTCGACGGCAAAGTCTTCGTGCCCGAAGAATCTGTTGACGCTCCCGCTGGCACAGCGGGAGAAGTAATTTACACATTAGACGAAACGTCGCCGATGAACGGCAAAGGCGGCACGATGGCCGATCTGCTAGTTGCCGACGCTTCGGGCTGGATTGAAGAGCTTCGCGACCTGGACACACCCGAATTCGCGGAGGAACTTCGGCGCCGCTGCAACTGGCCCAATTACGACAAACAACGTGCATTTATTGATTTGCACGAGTACTGGGATAGTGTCGGCGTTGCACGGAGTGACGAGGATGGCACGGAAGGCGAGCTGTGATCCTTCTTGATTCTGATGTCATGATCGATGTGCTCCGCAAGCACCCGCCGGCCGTTGAGTGGGCTGGTTCGGTCCGAGATCAGGAAGTCGTTCTTCCCGGCATTGTCGTCATGGAGTTGGTGCAGGGCTGCCGTTCCGGTGGTCAACTTCAAGTGCTGCTCAAGGCGATCAAGCCGTTCCGACAACTTTGGCCAAGTGAAGTTGATTGTCAGAACGCGCTTCAGTCGCTCTTGGCGCTCCGCCTTTCCGACGGCCTGCTGATAACCGACTCGCTGATCGCGCAGACAGCAATCGGGCACGGCGTCTCGCTCCACACGTTCAACATTAAGCACTTCGCAAAAATTCGTGGCTTGCAGACGATTCAGCCCTACAACCGATAATGCGGATCCTCGATCTCGCCCATCTCGCTTACCGTGACGCCTGGCAGGAGCAGGAGCGCGTCCACGCCGAAGTGCTCGGCGGCGGGGAGGAGGCGATTTTGCTCGTCGAGCATCCGCCGGTGATTACGATGGGCCGACGCGGCGAGACGCTGGGCGTGACCAATTTCCGAGCGAATCGCCAAGCGTTGGAAGCCCGCGGTGTGGAGTTCGTTCAGACCGATCGCGGTGGCGACATTACCTTTCACGGGCCGGGGCAGTTGGTGGCGTATCCGATTGTTCGGCTGATCGATCACAAGCTCTCCGTTGGCGCGTATGTGAAGGCGCTGCAGCGCGCGGCGATCGCGACCGTCAAAGAATTTGGTGTTGACGCGTTCACCGATGATGCGGGGATTGGGGTTTGGACTGCACTGCACCCATTGGGTGATGAAGAATCCGGGGCTGAAGCTACCGGCTTAGTCGCAAAAATTTGTGCCATCGGCGTGCGGGTGAAACGCGGCGTGACCCTGCACGGCCTGGCGCTTAACGTGACGACCGACTTATCGTACTACGATCTCATCGTGCCGTGCGGCATTGCCGATAAGCCGGTCACCTCAATGGAGCAATTGCTCGGCGACCGCTGCCCGGCGATGGATGTTGTGAAGCGGCGACTGGTCGTAAATCTGCGAGACGTGATCACGTCACCCGCAACGCCGAACTTATAGGTGTGAT
>CAZXLA010000253.1:0-4581 GCA_964641895.1 uncultured Tepidisphaeraceae bacterium | reverse complement strand
GATCTGTTTTATCGCGTCTCACGGCGGAGTCTGCAATTACCCTCCTGATCGCACTTGCCAGCCTGTGACGCAGCCATAAAGTGTGGCGACGATGTCCTGCATCACCCCGTCGCCCATTCGCAAGCCTTTCACCGCCACGGTCACACCGCCGGGCAGCAAGAGCCTGACAAATCGCGCGCTGGTGTTGGCGGCGCTGGCGCGCGGCGACTCGACGATCACCAACGTGCTGGTGGCCGAAGACACCGGAGTGATGCTCGAATCGCTTCGGAAACTGGGTTTTCAACTTTCGACCACCAACGACGATCACACCGTTCACATTCGTGGCGGCGAAGGATCGATCCCCGCTTCGGCCGCCGAGCTGTTTTGCGGGAATTCGGGGACGACCATTCGCTTCCTCACCGCGCTTTGCTCGCTGGGCCGAGGCGAATACGTTCTCGACGGCGTTGAACGTATGCGTCAACGGCCGATCGGCGAATTGGTCGAACTGCTCCGCAACCTGGGCGCGCGCATCGAGTACCTTCAAAACCCCGGCACCCCGCCGCTGCGATTGGCCGCTCGCGGCTTAGCTGGCGGAATCGCAAGATTCGGCGCCGCGCAATCCTCACAGTATCTCTCTGCAGTATTACTCGTTGCGTCTTTGGCGCGAAACGAAGTGGAGATCGATCTCGACCCCGGCCAGACCAGTTGGCCGTATGTGGCAATGACCATGCAGTTGATGGACGAGTTCGGCGTGATTTGCGAACTCACCCGCGACCCAAAGTCCGGCGCGCCGAAGCAGATCAACGTGCCCCGCAGCCCGATCTTGGCCGCCAATTATGCCGTCGAACCCGATGCATCGGCCGCCAGCTACTTCGCAGCCGCCGCCGCCATTAATGAGAGTTCGCGCGTTACGGTTGCGGGCCTGGGCAGGCGATCGCTTCAGGGTGATGTCGGGTTCGTGGATTTGCTCCGCAAGATGGGCGCGCACGTCAAAGTGACCGACGACGCGATGATGGTTGAAGGCACCGGCAAGCTCGAATCAATCGAAACCGATCTTTGCGGCATGCCCGATATGGCCCAAACGCTCGCGGTGGTGTGCATGTTTGCCGACGGCGAATCGCGAATCAGCGGCCTTCACACCCTGCGGCACAAAGAAACCGACCGCCTTGCTGCGCTGCAGGCAGAGCTGAGCAAAATGGGCGGCAACATCACGATCGACGGCGATACGCTTGTGATAGAACCCCCCGACACCGTCCGCGGGGCAAACATTGAAACGTACAACGATCACCGCATGGCCATGAGCTTCGCCGTCGCATCCACGCGCGTGAACGGCGTCACCCTCAACGGGCATGAATGCGTGGCGAAAACGTATCCAAACTTTTTTGACGAGTTCCGGCGAATGACTGAAAATGCCGGCTGACGATTAACGATTGACGATTGATCTGTTTCAATTATTAATCGTCAATCGTCAATCGTTACCAAATATTACATCCGTTCGTTGAAGCAAGCTGAGGAATTTTATGCCGATTCGAGTTACCGTCTGGAGTGAATTCCGCCACGAGAAGAAGAATCCGAAAGTGGCCGAGCTGTATCCGCAGGGAATACATGAAACCATCGCCGCAGCGCTGCGCAAAAACGGCGAATTGCAGGCCCGCACCGCGTGGCTCGATCAACCCGAGCACGGCCTGACCGATGCCGTGCTCACCGAGACCGATGTGCTGGTGTGGTGGGGCCACATGGCCCATCACGAAGTGGAAGACAAAATCGTCGACCGCGTGCAGGGCCGGGTGCTGGCGGGCATGGGGTTGATCGTGCTGCACAGCGGGCATCTTGCAAAAATCTTCCGCCGGCTCATGGGCACCAGTTGCAACCTGAAATGGCGCGAGGCCGACGACCGCGAGATTCTCTGGGTCACCAAACCGCACCATCCCATTCTGGCGGGTATCGATGATCATTTTGTGCTGCCGGCCGAGGAAATGTACGGCGAATACTTCGACGTGCCCGAGCCGATGGAAACCATCCTGATCAGCAGTTTCAGCGGCGGCGAAGTGTTCCGCAGCGGCATGACTTACACGCGCGGCGCGGGAAAGATTTTCTACTTCCGTCCCGGCCACGAAACCTATCCGACGTATCACGACAAGAACGTGATGCGCATCATCGACAACGCCTGCCGCTGGGCCGCGCCGGTTCCGGGTGGCACCGTGCCGATCGGGTGCCCGAACCCGAAGATGGGGTGGGTCTGATTATTGGAAGCAACGTCGTCCCGATCGTTGCTTCGGTAATCTGACGCGCGTGATCCGACAGAACGCCGTCGCGCGAACCGAGTCATCCGGGGCTGAAGCCCCCGGCTTGTGGTCGATGGAGTTGATTTGCGGAAATGCCGAAGGCAGTTTTTCCAAGCTACTCAACCAGCATCGCATCCCCATAACTGAAAAACCGGTACCGCCGCTCGATGGCCTCGGCGTAGAGGCGACGTTGCTCGTCGAGGCCCACCAGTGCCGCCACCAGCGCAATCAGCGTGCTGCGCGGCAGATGGAAATTGGTGATCAGACCGTCGACGTGCTTCCACCGGTACGGCGGGTAAATGAAGATTGACGTCTCTCCCGCCGTCGGGGCGATCGGTTGATCAGCCGGCTGGCTTTCCAGCACGCGGGCCGAAGTGGTGCCCACGGCAATAACACGGCGGCGCGTTGCTTTGGCGGCATTGATGGCGGCGGCGGTCTCGGGGGGAATCGTATAGCGCTCGCTGTGCATTCGGTGGGCTTCGAGCGTGTCGGCAGTCACCGGCTTAAACGTGCCCAGGCCGACGTGCAGCGTGAGAAATGCCGTCTCCACGCCGGCGGTTTTGAGCGCCTCGAGCAGTGCCGGCGTGAAGTGCAGGCCGGCGGTCGGCGCGGCCACGGAACCCGACTCGCGAGCGTAAACCGTCTGATAGCGATCGCGGTCGAAATCGTCACGCGGGTCGTGGTCCTTTTCGCGCTTGATGTACGGCGGCAGCGGCATTCGGCCCACCCGTGCCAGCACAGAATCAGCGGGGTCATCAATGTTCACTTCGATCAGGCACAGCCCGTCGTCGCCTTTTTCAATCACGCGCGCCGTGATCGACGCATCGTCTGCAAAGTGCAGGCAAAAGTCATCGCGCGCCGGCCCCAGGTTTTTCAGCATCACCTGCCAGCGGCGCGGCGCAGTCTGGCCGACAAACAGCCCTTCGACGCGCCCCCCGCTTGCCTTGCGCAGCGTGAACCGCGCCGGGATGACGCGCGCGTTGTTGAACACCAGTAGGTCGCCGGCGCGCAAAAGCGTTGGCAGGTCGGCGAACGATCGATGGGCCATCGATCGTTCGTCTCGCCGGTAATGCAGCAGCCGCGCCGCCGCCCGCTCCGTCGCCGGCGTTTGGGCGATCAAGTCGGAAGGGAGATGAAAATCGAGTTGGTCTACATTCATCGGCGCACGACCGTCAATTGTTATTGAGCATGAGCATCCCTACAAATGCGTTGTCGAAAATCACCATCCGTCATAAACGGACTTGCCAACAACCTTCCCACACCTCGGGATATCACGGAGTTTAACGGGCTTTCAGCAGATTTTCGCTGGTCGTTGGTCACGGCAACGAGTGAAGATGCGGGTTTGCAGTGGGTTGAACGTGTTCAGCCCCGCGTTGCCTGCCAACCTCTCGCTTCTCGTCGCCGCAATCGATCTTCAGGTCGTGCGGCTGATTCGCGGGGCGATTGCCGACGACGGCCCCATGTCCGTCCGCGGGGTCGACCGCGCCGACATCAGTCCGCGCCTCTCGATCACCCCGGAGCCGGGTATCGAGCCACGTCGCACTATTACCCCTGAGCCATTCATCGAAGGCCGGCCGGTGTATCACCCCGATCCGGCGATCGAACCCCTGCCAACCCTCTACGCCGGACCAGCGCAGCCGGAGCATGCGTGCAGGCACGCCAATCCGATCGAGCCGCCGTGGAAAGTTTTGCCTTGGGAACAACCGCTTCCCCCCGCCGAGCGACAACAGGTTGTAAAGGTGCTTCGCTATCGACCCGATAGGCTGCGTAGGGGGGTGATGGTCGATGTGATCTGTTAGGCGAATGAAAGCCGAACCGATCCGTAGCGTTTGTCGTACTGCGGAGATGGCGATGTTGCACAACGATCAGATTGAAGAATTGGTGACGGTCATTTCATCGATGAACCGCCCCGCGCTGGCCGAGCAGTTTCGCTCTTACCCCGCACGTTTTCCGCTCGATCTCACCGACGACTTTCTTCGCACCGCCTCGGTCGAACGCCTGCGCCACATCTTTTTAGCCGTGTGTTTACAGAATCAGAAAATGCCCTTTCGGGAAAGCGTCGCGGCGTAGGGGTGCCAAACGGCGATCGACCACACGCAATCGAAAGTGACAAGCGGGCAATCTTCATTCAATTAACAGAACGAGGACGATAGATTCCGCGACGCCGCAAGCGTGGGCTGCGCCGGTTGCGGCGTCGTCGAAGATGGCCCACGAAACAACACAAATCAACACGAATTTACGCGAATTCAGCCAAACACAATTCATAATTTGTGGTCATTCGTGTGGATTCGTGGGCCCAATTCGATTCCGCAGTTGC
>CAZXLA010000252.1:3647-4720 GCA_964641895.1 uncultured Tepidisphaeraceae bacterium | reverse complement strand
AATCATTTCCAATTCGCCCGAGTTATTTTTCAAAGTCGAACGCACGCCCGGCGGCAGGCGGTCGATCGTCAGTCGGCCGATTAAAGGAACTCGCCCACTGGGCAAAGGCATGCGCGACCAACTTCTCCACAGCCAAAAAGATGCCGCTGAACTGGCGATGATCGTCGATCTGCAACGCAACGATCTCGGGCGGGTGTGCGAAATCGGCAGCGTGCGCGTGACCGAGCCGCGCGCCGTTGAACAACACCCGACGATCTATCACGGCGTTGCGACAATTGAGGGTTTACTTCGCACCGACGTTCGTCCGTCCGACATCCTGCGCGCGGTGTTCCCCTGCGGCAGCGTCACCGGCTGCCCGAAGATTCGGGCGATGCAGATCATCGAAGCCCTGGAGCCGGTGCGCCGCGGGGCGTATTGCGGGGCCATCGGGTACATCGGCGGCGATGGATCGATGCAGTTCAACGTCGCGATTCGAACCATCACCACGAAAGACGCCGTGGCGTACGTGCCCGTGGGCGGCGGAATCGTCGCCGACAGCACTCCGGCGGCGGAGTATGAAGAGACGATTGTTAAAGCGCGCGCGATGCTCGCGGCGCTGGGGGCTTCACTGGGTTGAATTACGATCGAGATGCAAGGCCCGCCGAGCACGGGCCAGGGCAACGTCGCAGCGCAGGGCATCGCCAAAGAACTCGTTTTCGTGCCGACGGCCGGGCGGGTTTACCTAGGCCCGGAAGTAGTCGGATGAAGCGACGGCAAATTTTACAAACAACCGGCGCGATTATGGTATGCTTCCTTTGTGCCAGTAGTGATCACAGACGACATTCTCGCCGAGGCAGGCATGACTGAAGCTCAAGCGCGCATTGAAATCGCCTGCCGGCTGTTTCAAGTTGGAAAGCTCGATCAGAATGCCGCGCGTGATCTTGCCGGGTTGGACCGGGTGGCGTTTTGGTCCGAATGCGGCAAACGAAGTATTGATGCAATTGGATACACCGCCGAAGACGCCCAGCAGGATGTCGTCACGCTCGAACGAGTATTAGGAAAGCCGTGAGCGTGGTCGTTTCCGACACGTCGCC
>CAZXLA010000252.1:0-3547 GCA_964641895.1 uncultured Tepidisphaeraceae bacterium | reverse complement strand
GCATCATGACCATTGGTAAATTGCTGGAGACGCTAGAATCCATTGCGCCGACGAATCTGGCCGAACCGTGGGACAACGTCGGCCTGCTCGTGGGTGATCTGACACAGAACATCACGCGCGTCATGTTGACGATCGACTACACGCCGCAAGTGGCCGGCGAAGCGCGCGAGCAGAAGTGCGATTGCATCATCGCGTACCACCCACCGATTTTTGATGCGGTGAAACGCGTCACGGCAACCGGGGCGACAAGCCTCATTCACGACGCCATTCGCCGCGGGGTGGCGATTTATTCGCCGCACACCGCGCTGGATGTGGCCGACGGCGGGACGAATGATGTGTTGGCCGATGCGTTGTCGCTAATCAATCGTCGGCCGTTGAAACTGCGCGAGAGCAAACCCACGCATCATAAACTGGTCGTGTTCGTGCCGGTGGATGTCGTGGATCGCGTCGCCGATGCGCTGTTTGCCGTCGGCGCTGGGATTGTTGGCAAGGGCAAGTATTCCAGGTGCAGCTTCCGCACGCCGGGCACGGGAACGTTCTTTGGCGAACCAGGCGCATCCCCCGCCGTCGGACAGGCCGGCAAGCTCGAACACGTTGATGAGATTCGGTTGGAAACCATCGTGCCGATCGACAAGATTGAATCGGCCTTGGCGGCGATGAAATCGGCACATCCCTACGAAGAAGTGGCGTACGATCTTCAACTTCTGGCGGGTGATCCCACCCCCGTGGGCATCGGGCGCATCGGAAAATTGCCCGGCGACGCGACGGCGGACATGCTCGTCAACATGCTCAAGCGGGCGCTCGATATTAACCACGTGCTCATCGCCGGCGACCCGGGGCGACTGATCAAGCGCGCCGCCGTCTGCGCGGGCGCGTGCGGGGGCGATTTTCTTTCCGAAGCCATCGCGCAGCAGGCTGACTTATATGTCACCGGCGAGATGCGCCACCACGACGCGCTGCGTGCCGTGCGGCACAACATGACCGTGATCTGCACGCTGCACAGCAACAGCGAACGCGCAACGCTCAAGCGGCTCGCCGAGCGGATCAGTGCGGCCCATCCGGAACTTCCGGTGCTGCAGAGTCGGCTGGATCAGGATCCGTTTTCGGTTCTGTAGTATCATCAATCGGCCGAGACAACGGAAACGCGGCGCGGATGGAATCGACCAGGCCCGCGCCGTGCTCGCTCCAATGGCGGTTGAACTTTGCCAACTGAGCCTCGGCCTCGGTCAACGTCGCGCCGGCCAGCGCGAGGATTTTATGCTGCAGCGGCGCGTCATGGTGGGCCAGCATGCGCTCGGCCGATCGCTGCAGGGCCTGCTCGGTAAGCACGACATGATCGTGCCACGTTCCCAGCGCATCCTGCATTTTCTTGAACGTCTTGAACAACGATTCATCCAGCGGATGCCCGTGCGCAGCGGCGAGTTCGAGCGTGTAGCGCAGCGCCTTGCCGGCGATGCGCACCGCGTGCGGATCGACACCCGGCGCCGCGGCGGCCAGCTCGGCGGCGCGGGCGGCGAAGGTATCGATCTGGTCGTGCAGGCTCTCGGCCAGCAGAGAATCGACCGCCTCGGCATGAGCCAGAATCTGGCCGCGCACTTTTCCCCACGGCGCCAGTTTGATCAGCAGACGCGCGATCGTTTTATCGTCCTGGGCAGCCGCAAGCAGCAGGCCGCGCGTCGGCAACAACTCGTTGCACATCCACTCTGCCGCGGGAGCAATGTCGGGGTTTGGTTCGGGGTTTGATGTGAACTCGGCGAGGTGCTCGGTCAACACGTCCAGATCGCGAATCGCCCCCAAGCGCCGGCGTACCCGGCGCAGCACATGATTCAGCCGCTCGCGCGATTTCCCCGCCAGAATCGGCCGCAGCAAGTCGCTCGCCGCTCTAAGGCGACGCGTGGTAACGCGCGCCTGATGCACCGACTCTGCCGGCCCGGCATCAATGACCGATGCCACATGCAGCCGCAACTGATCGACCAGACCATCAAGGTATTGCAGAATCGGCGGCACGGCTGGCGGCCCAATTGGCGGCAAATTCGGCGGGGAGGTTGTTTCCACTTCCATCGTCATGAGATCAATCTTAGCCGATCGCAACGCGATCCCGCGCAGTAGGCGTTCGTTTTCAACGCTTTATCCGCTTATAATCCAGCCGGAGGATTTCAAAACACCTTGCCCGAACCAACACGTACCAAACTTTCTGTTAAGCAGGAGCGCGCCGTCCTTGTCGGCGTGATTCTGCCCGCCTCCACCGCCGACCCGCGCGATCCGCTGGGCGAACTGCATAGCCTGGCCAAAACCGCCGGCGCACGCGTCGTCGCAACACTTTCGCAGAAACGGCGCAAGGTGGATTCCGGCACCTACGTCGGCAGTGGCAAGGCGAAGGAGATTGCTGATCTGGCGCGCAAGAATGATGCCGATGTCATTCTTTTTGACAACGACCTCACCCCCGGTCAGATCGGCGGGCTGGAGGAAATTATCAACGAGAATGTCGATCATGATGAAATCTACCCGCTTAAAGTGCTCGACCGCAGCGAGCTGATTCTCGATATCTTCGCCACCCGCGCCCAAACCTACGAAGCCAAACTACAGGTGGAACTAGCCCAACTCCAGTACACCTACCCGCGCCTGGCCCGAATGTGGAGCCACCTGGAGCGCCTGCGCGGCGGCGCCGGCTCGGCGGCGGCGGGAATCGGCACACGCGGGCCGGGTGAAACCCAGCTCGAAACCGACCGACGTCTGGTTCGCAAGCGCGTGGGTGATTTAAAGAACGAAATCGTCACCATCCAAGCCCGCAAGACGCGGCTCGTCGCCGAGCGCAATCGCACTCATTTCACGGTCTGCGTGGTCGGCTATACCAACGCCGGTAAGAGCACGCTTTTCAATACGCTGACCGGCGCCGGAACGTATGCCGATGACAGGCTCTTTGCCACGCTCGATACCAAAACGCGCGCGTGGAAACTCGAACGCGGCACGGAAGTGCTGCTGAGCGACACGGTCGGCTTCGTGCGCGATCTGCCGCACCATCTGGTCGCATCGTTCAAAGCCACGCTCGAAGAAGCCATCCACGCCGACTTGTTGCTGCATGTGCTCGACGTCGGGCATCCGCACGCCCGCCAGCAATTCGAAAGCGTTCATCGAGTGCTGACCGAAGTGGGTGTGAAAGACAAACCCGAAATTCTCCTTCTCAACAAGACCGATACGTCCGAAGGAACTGAAGCACTACCCGAATGGCGAACGCTTTACCCCGATGCCATCGCTATCTCGGCGAAGACGGGCAAGGGCTTGGAGAAGTTGCAGGAAGCGGTCTACCAGATAGTCCGCGGGCGGCAGGTGGAGGCGACGCTGGAAGTGGACGTGACCAACGGCCGGCTGATCAGCTACATCGAATCGCACACGCGCGTGAACGACCGCAATTTTGACAATGGCGCGGCGCGGTTCAAAGTAACGGTGGGACGGCAAATGCTTGAGGACTTTAAGCGAAACGAAGGAATTACGATTGTGCGGGGGAAACGTGCACCGAAATCATAGTTAACACCTGACCCGCGTGTTC
>CAZXLA010000251.1:1226-4792 GCA_964641895.1 uncultured Tepidisphaeraceae bacterium | reverse complement strand
TCACACTTGCTCCCGCCGCCTTATTTCCGATATACTGCGCAAAGTTCCGCTTCATCGAATGACCTTCGATGCTGCGGGCGGATCGGTTTTTTGTCTCGCCGGATTTGCAGGCAACTCCTGAAATTTCGGTTGTAGAATAGAATCACGGGCCACCAGCCCAAGTCTCTAACTACGCACATACGCGGAGGTTGCGTACATGGCCGACCTTAAAAACCTTAAGGGCGTCTCCGAGCGCGATCGAAACATGATCGCCGACGCTGAAGCCCTGCTGGGGCCCGAACCGGGAACCATGGGCTTCGTCAAAAATCTGTTCTGGGGCCGGCTCCGGGAAGAGCTGGTGTTTCCATACCCCGATTACCCCGCCGAAGAACGCGATCGCTGCGATCAACTGCTGGCCCGTCTCGATCGCTATCTCAAAGACGAACATCCTTCGATCGCGATCGATCAAGACCAGGAAATCCCCCGCTGGGTCATCGATAAACTCTTCAGCCTCGGCGTGCTGGGGATGACCATCCCACGAGAATACGGCGGGCTGGGGTTGGGCATCACGTCGTACAACCGCGTGCTCGACCGCATCGGCGAAAGCTGCGGCTCCACCGCCGTGCTGGTGAGCGCGCACCAATCCATCGGCTGCAAAGCCGTGATGCTTTTTGGAAACGAAGAACAAAAGGCACGCTGGCTCCCGCATTTGGCGCGCGAATGGCTCAGCGCCTTCTGCTTAAGCGAGCCCAACGTCGGCTGCGACGCCGGCGGGCAGGAAACCACGTTCACCAAGACCGACGACGGCGAGTTCTACATCATCAACGGCGAGAAAAAGTGGGCCACCAGCGGCGCGATCAGCAGCTTGTTCACCGTCATGGCGCGTGAAAAACGCGCCGACGGCAAAGGCAAAATCAGCGCGCTGGTGTGCAACCCCGATATGGAAGGCGTGGAAATCTTCCAGAAAAACCGCAGCAAATGCGGCATTCGTGGAACATGGCAGGCGCGGATCCGCTTCCATAACGTGCGCGTGCCCAAGGCACATCTGCTGCATGTGGAAGGCAAAGGGCTTAACGTCGCGCTTAGTTGCCTGAACTACGGCAGGTGCACCCTTTCGGCCGGCATGCTCGGCGGGGCGCGGCGGGCGATGGATCAATCCATCAAATGGGCACAGACACGTTTCCAGTTCAACCGAGCGCTGGCTGATTTTGAACTGATGAAGAAACGCATCGCCAACATGAGCGCCCTGGTTTACGCCATGGACGCGGTGCTCTACCTCACTACCGGCATGCTCGATCGTCACGACGACGACATCATGCTCGAAACCGCCGTCTGCAAAGTGTTCTGCAGCGAGATGGGCTGGCGCGCCGTCAATGATGCCATGCAGATCATGGGCGGCGAAGGGTACATGACCGAAAACGAAATCGAACGCATCTTTCGCGACAGCCGCATCAATCTGATCGTCGAAGGCGCTAACGAAGTCATGCAGAGCTTCATCTTCGCCTATGGCGGCAAACAACTGGCCGAGAAGATGATCGGGGTGAAGGAACTGGTGGGTTGGGACGGCGATGAAGGCTTCTTTGCCAACCTGTCGCGCATCGCCAAAAACGGCTTCCGCGGCGACGTGTTGAAAGCCGCCTTGCCGCTGGGGCTGGAGATTTTCCTGGGAATGAAGCTGCGCGTCCCGGCGGCGCCGAAGGTCGACGCAAGCTTGTATGCCTACGCCGGCAAGCTGGCGCGCTTCGCGCGCGACTTAAGTCACGCGTTCAAACTTGCTTCCAAGCGATTTGAAGAGAAGATAATCGACCGTCAGTGCGTACAGGCCCGCATCGCCGACGCCGCCGTGTGGATGCACGGTTACGCCGCCGTGTTGAGCAAGCTCGATCGGCAGATTCGCCTCGGCGAGCTGACCGGCGAAAAAGGCGCTCGCGACCGCAAGGCGGCCGAGCATTACTTTGATATGGCCGAAGTTGAGATTCATGCCGCGATGCACACGCTGCATGAAAACAGCGATAACACGATGCTGTCGGCAGCCGAGGCGGCGCTGCGATACACCGCAACGCTTCCGAACAGCGAATTTGTCATGCCGGAACGATCGCCGGTGGCCCAGGGCACCGGGCGCGTCAATCGGCAGGACGGTATCAAGCAATTTCCCGGCGGCGGCCGCGCCGCCGGTAATGGAAACGGCCAGTTCCCCGCCACCGCGGAAGAGCCGGCCGGTATCGCCGACGGGCGATGAACGGCACTCGCCGGGTGATCCCTGGTGTGTGATTCAAAAGAGTAATGGAGTGGTGGCGTAGTGGCGTGATGGAGTGAAGAATATTCCACCACACAACCACTCAAACACTCAACCACTGCTCCAACAAGGAGGCCCGCATGCCTTTGACGACTGCCTATAAAGGCGAGATTCCGTATCTTCAGATTCTCGACCCGCAAGGCAACCTCGACGAATCGCTCGCCAAGGACACGCTTAGCGATGCTGACGTGAAAAACCTTTACGAGCACATGATTCTCAACCGCGAATACGACGAATCGGCCTTCCGCCTGCAGCGGTCGGGCCGGCTCGGCACGTTTCCGCAGTGCAAAGGCCATGAAGCCACGGCGTTGGGCGCCGCCCGCGCCATGCGCAAGGGCCAGGATTATTTGGTCCCCTACTACCGCGAAAACCCGGCGAGCTTTTTTCACGGGCTGCCGATGCACTATATCCTGATGTTCTGGGGCGGCGACGAACGCGGCAACGCCATCCCGCGCAATGTCAGCATGAGCCCGCTCACCATCGCCATCGGCACGCAGGGCCTGCACGGCGTGGGGCACGCGTGGGCGTTCAAATATCGCAAGGAAGATCGCGTGGTCGTCGCATTCTTCGGCGACGGCGCAACCAGCACCGGCGATATTCACGAGGCCCTAAACTGGGGTAGCGTGCTCAAGGTGCCGATCATTTTCTCCTGCATCAACAACGCCTGGGCCATCAGCGTGCCCACCAGCAAGCAGACCGGCAGCGAAACATTTGCGCAAAAGGCCATCGCCTACGGCATGCCGGGCATCCGGGTCGATGGCAATGACATCTTCGCGGTTTACAAGGCGCACCGCGACGCGATTGAACACGCCCGCAAGGGCAACGGACCGACGTTGATCGAATCGGTCACGTACCGCATCGCCGACCACACCACCGCCGACGACGCGCGGCGCTATTGCCCACCCGGTGAACTGGAGTGCGCTAAGAAGCTCGATCCAATGATCCGCACGCGCAAGTTCCTGGAAAACAGAAAACTCTGGAACGACGAACTGGAAAAAAAGACCTGGGCCAAGGCCAAGGCCACGATTGCCGACGTCATCGCGCAGGCCGACAACGTTTCGCCGCCGGATTCGGATGACATTTTCAACCACACGTTCGAAGACATGCCCGCCGACCTGCTCAAGCAGCGCGACACCCGGCAGACGCATTCTATTGGTTTGAGTCCGGAAGAAATTGGATTGAAGCCTCAGCACGAAGAAGCAACGCACTAGGAGAGGACGTTGGTTGTGGGTGGTAGGTTGTTCGTTGTAGGTTGGAATGCAGACCCTGCTAACCACTAACAACCCACAAC
>CAZXLA010000251.1:0-1126 GCA_964641895.1 uncultured Tepidisphaeraceae bacterium | reverse complement strand
CACAACCCACAACCACCATGCCCAAACTCAACTTAGTCGACGCCATCAACCTCGCCCTTCGGCAGGAGATGGAACGCGACGAACGCATCATCATCCTCGGCGAAGACGTCGGCAAGAACGGCGGCGTATTTCGCGTGACCGACGGCCTGCAGAAGCGCTTCGGCGAGCACCGCGTGGTGGATAGCCCGCTCAGCGAAAGCGGAATCATCGGCACCAGCATTGGTCTCGCCCAGGCCGGTCTACGGCCGATCCCCGAAATTCAGTTCGAAGGGTTCCTCGGCCCCGCGTACGACCAGATCACCACGCAGGCCGCGCGGGTGCGATCGCGCTCGCGCAGCGCACTCACCTGCCCCATGACCATCCGCGTACCCATCGGCGGCGGGATTCATGCGCCCGAACATCACAGCGATTCCCCCGAAAGCATTTACGCGCACACCCCAGGTTTGAAAGTAGTCATGCCGGCGACGCCCTACGATGCAAAGGGCCTGCTGATTAGCGCCATTCGCGATAACGACCCGGTCATCTTCTTCGAGCCTAAACGCGTCTACCGCACTTACAAGGAAGAAGTGCCCGAAGAGGAATACACCATTCCCATCGGCAAGGCCAAAGTGGTTCAGGATGGCAGCGATCTCACGGTCATCACGTGGGGCGCGATGTTGTTCCAGTGCCTCGAAGCGATCGACGATCTTCCGGAAGACGCCAGCGTTGAGCTGATCGACTTGCGGACGATCTACCCGCTCGACATCGATACCATCGCCGAAAGCGTGAAGCGCACCGGCCGGGCGGTAGTGGTCCAGGAAGCGCCAAAAACCTGCGGTCTGGGCGCAGAAATCAGCGCGCTCATCATGGAACACTGCTTCCTGCACCTGCAGGCCCCGGTGCAGCGCGTGGCGGGCTACGACACGTGCATGCCGTATTACAAGTTGGAACTGGATTACCTGCCTGATGCAAAAAAAATCGGGAAGGCAATTTCGGATTGTCTGGCGTATTGATGAAGAGTTTTAACCGCAGATTAACGCAGATTTTCCTCAACACTCGAAAGGCTGCGTCAATCAGCGACTCGAATGGACTAAAGGGAATTGAGCAGAGCAAGAAAATTCTCGTTGAGTTGCGAAGTAGTTTTCAT
>CAZXLA010000250.1:0-4886 GCA_964641895.1 uncultured Tepidisphaeraceae bacterium | reverse complement strand
TTCTCCTTCGTCTCGCCCCAGAACACTTCGTAGTTGCGGTTGGAGTTGAACGGCGGATCGATGTAGATCAGGTCGACGCAGGCATCGGGCAGGTTTCTGAGTTGTTCGAGACAGTCGCCGCAGTAGACGACGCGGGTGTCCAATAACGCCGACGCCCGCCCGGCGGCCAGCGACACCACCGGCGACACCGCCGCCCGCGGCTCGCCTGCGTTGCGCTTCGACCTCGTTTTGCCCGTGATCCCCTTTTTTGCCATGACAGGCGGATGTTAATCGGTCCCTGCGCCCCCGGCAATCGCGCCGGCGGAGTCGGTGAACGCGCCAAATCCCTGGTTCATTTTGCCAAGGGGAAGATTCTGTTTGCAAAGGGGAAGTTTCCTTTTGCAAACTGCCATGCCAACTTGCGTACTCCTCCGTGCATTTGGCAAACTCCCGGAGGGATTTGGCATCGGGAAACTTTCCCTTTGCCAAATGGAGCGAGGATTTGGCTAAATGGAGCGGGGAGTTTGCAACCGCGCGCAAGCATTTGGCGAGAGGAAGCATTCAGGACGCAACCGCGCGCAGGGATTTGACAACCGCGCCCGATCATTTAACAAACGCGCCGGCTCAGTTAACAGACGCGCCGGCTCATTTCGCCACCGCGCATACGCGATTCGCTGCCACACCCTACTCACGCACAAACGCGATGTCATCCACAAAAAAGGTGATCGCCTTGCCCTGCCCGGGCGTTACCCAGCAGAAGCCGGTTTTGATTCTGCCGAGGTCTTTGCCCGATAAGTCGATCTCATACTGCTTCCATTCCGCCGAGAGTTCGACGGTGAGGTCGCCCGAACCGCTATCGGCGAATTGTTTTTCTGCGCCTAAAATGCCGAACTTGAATTCCACCTTTTCGCCGCCCGCGGCGCCGCGCGCCCAGAAGCGTAGCTTTTTCGCGCCGGTCAGGTCGTAGCCGCCGGGCTTTTCGCCCCAATCTTCGGCCGGGTGCTGCCAGGCGATTCCGCCGAACGCATCGGCAGCGGTGTATTGCAGCTTGAGGCAGGTCTTGCCACGGTGCGGATTGTCTTTGCTGGCCGCATCAAGCTTGATGGCCGCGTGGTTGCCCATCCACCCGGTGGGCGAGAAAGGCGTCGGGCCGTCGGCGTCGCTGTAGACGATGAATGGCAGGCTGGCCGACGCGACGCCCGCGGGCGCGTTGGCCGACGGCGTTGGTGGTGTTGTTGGCGGGGTTGGCGGGGTTGACGGCGTTGATTCATTCGCTGCGACGGCTTCAATCAGCAGCGGAATATTGGCGGTCGTCGCCGATCCTTTGCCGTCGCGCACGTAAACGTACAAACGATAGTTGCCCAGCTCGGCGGGCATACGAATGGTCGCCCGACCCGCCTGGGTGACGGTGACGGCGTCGGCGAATGTAGGCGGATGGGCCTCGGCATCGCCGCCGATGCCCGGCTTGGCCACTTCGCCCCACAACACCCACTCGTACTTGAGCGGATCATTTTCCGGGTCGGTGGCCGCAACGGTTGCCTCAATCGTTGTTCCGGGCGAAACGCGCTGTGGGCCGCTCAGTTTAATCGGCTCGATTTGTGGACATCGATTCGCCGGCGGTTTGCCCGTCCACAGTTCACACATTACATCCACTGCAGGCAGTTTGCTGCCGTCGGGAAGGAGCATGCCAAACCATGTCGCGGTCATTTCCAGTTTGTTGCCCCATGTAAAAGCATAGGAACCCAGAACAAGATCCTGACCGTCGCGCACCGTGGCGACGTAATGCCGGCGGTACGCTTCGGCTTTCTCGTCGGCAGTGGGTTCGGGCAGCGCTTTAAACGCATTGCGCTCCACCTCCCATGTGCCCGCTGGGCCGAATTCGGTGATGACCACCGGCTTTGTTCCACCCAGCGCGCGATAGCGCTTGATGACCGAGGCCGCTCCCGCGTAGGTGTTGATGCCGACGATATCAATGCTCGGGCACAATCGGTTGATATTCTTCACCTTATCGCCGCCGAGTTCGGCGATCACGGTCATCGTCGGCCGCGAGGGGTCGATCCGCTTGGTCAGCGCGGCGCAACTTTCAACGTGCGACCAGATGGCCGCGTTCTCGCCCATTTCGCCTTCCATCTCGTTGCCCAGCGCCCACATCAGCACCGCCGGATGATCTTTGTATTGGGTGACGAATTTTTGTACCCGCGCCAGTTGTTCGGCGGCGAAGTCGGCATCGTTGTAGCTGAACCCGTGGCGTTCGTGCTTGAGCCAGATGCCGACGGTGACCGTCAGGCCCAGCTTCTGCGCTTCATCAAGCTCCTTATCAATGTCTTCGGCATCCCAGGTGCGGAATGAGTTGCCGCCCATCGATTTTAGAAGTTGCTTCGACCCGCTCCCGCCGGCGCCGTGAATTGGGTAGGGCTTGCCGCCGCGCAGCAGTTGCCAGCCGGATTCAGCCTTGCGCAGCTCGGTCGTCGTCGGGGCGGCAAAAGAGTGGACCGACACGCACGCTAATGTAAACGCGGAAATAATGGCTGCGGCAAAGATACCGGTGGGATGGCACGAATGCATTGGCTACTCCTTAGACTGGTTTTTTCGGCGGGCGGGGGTCGCCATCGCCCCGGCCTTGCCGGCCTGGCCCGGCGGTGCGGTCGAATCGTGTACTTCGAACCAGGTTCGCAGCACTTTACGAGGCGCGCTGCCGTCGGATCGGTGGTCGATCAGCTCGTGCAGCACATCAAACGCCGCCCGGCCGATCGCCACGGCATCCTGGCATACCGCCGACATAGTCGGGTGAACGATGAACCGCGCTTCGCCGTCGTCAAAGCCGACGATGGAAAGATCGTCCGGCACGCGCAGCCCCAGCACCCGCGCTTCGTTGATGGCGCCGATGGCGGTCATGGGATCGGTGACATAAACGGCGGTCGGTGGGCGGCTCATGGCGGCGATCTGACGCACCAGTTGTGCGCCGCCGTCGCGCCTGGCCCACGCCTGGAAGATATAGCGTTCGTCAAAATCAATCTCGGCGGCTTTGATGGCGTCTCGGAAGCCGGCCAAACGATCGGCGTGATCCGAATCGGGCACGCCGTTCACGCAGATGGCGATGCGGCGGTGGCCCAGGTCAATCAGGTGCTCGGTGGCGGTGCGGCTGGCGGGCCGGCTTTCGGCGTGCACGAAGCTGACGCGCGGGCTGCTGAACCGCTCGCCGACCACGACCGCCGGAAAGCCTTCGCTGGCGATCTGCTCGCAAATGGTATGCGAATCGGCGGTGGCGCGCAGCACCGCGCCGCGTACGCCCCGGCGCATGAACATCTGCGTGTAATTTTCATGATCCATGCGATTGCGGCCGGCGTTGAGGATGATCAGGTCCATGCCGATCTGCTCGATGCCGTCGGAGAGGCCCTGCAGGACGGCGGTGTCGTACGGCGATCCGAGCGAGGGTTGCGAGGTGTAAACGAAGGCAATATTGGTCGTCGGTCGCCGGCCCACGCTTGCGACGTAGCGCACTTTGTTGGCGGCATCGAGCACGCGTTTGCGGACGTGGGCGGTCACGCGGGGATCGCTGTTGATCACGCGTGAGACGGTCGACGGCGACACGCCGACGGCTTTGGCTATTTCGCGGACAGATCCCATAACGAAGTAAACAGTTCATGCAACTGTTGCACGAACATGGTATCGGCCCGGGGCGCGGCGTCAACAAAAACCTTGCCGGCCGACACGCTTTTCGCCGGCGCAGACGAGCGAGCCGCTCGTGCGCGCGTCTCATCGTGGCGTGTCATCGGCCGGCCCGCATCTTCTTGCGGTAGTCGGTTGGGGTATCGCCGGATTGGTCACGAAAGACGGTTGAAAACCGGGCCTGGCTGGAAAAACCACACTGCTCGGCGATGGCTGGCATGTCCAAACTGGTATCACGAAGCAACTGCATCGCGCGGTCGATGCGCACCCGGCGGATTTCATCGAGCAGGCTGCGACCCATCGCTTCGCGGAACCGCCGTTCGAGCGTGCGGCGCCCGCTGGCGATTTCATCCAGCACGTCGGCCACACCGATCGCCCGCGCCGCGTTCTGGCGAATGAACCTGACGGCGGCGGCGACGGCGGCGTCTTCGATCACCAGCACGTCGGTCGAGTGACGTGTGACGATGCCTTCGGGCGCAATCAGCACAGGCCTCGGCGTGACTTTCCCACCGTGCATCAACTGAGCAAGCAATCGCCCGGCTTCATAACCGACGGCGAACGAAGCCGGCTTGATGCTTGAAAGCGTGGGTCGAACCATGTCCACCAACAGCACGTCATTGTCGCAACCAAGAACCGCCACGTCCTCCGGAACGCGCAGGCCGGCGTTGCGGCAGGCATCGACGGCGTGCCAGGCGTAACGGTCATTCCCGGCGAGAATGGCGGCGGGAATGGGAACGGTCTTGATCCAGTCCACCGGCACATCGTCGGCCACGTGAACACGGAAGCATGTTTGCCCGTCTTTCGCCACCGCGGCTTCAAACGCGCGTTCGCGTGCTCGCGACCAACCGGCTGTCGGATGGCCGCAGAAGCCGAAATTGCGAAAGCCGCGGTCGCGAAAATATTCGTAGGCCAGCTTACCGATCGCCGCATCGTTGGGCAGAACGCTGGGCAGGTTGAGCGTCGTGAGTTGTTCGTCGTCGAGGGTGCGCGCCACGTTGAGCAGAGGCACGCCCGCGCGGCGAAACGGGCTGACCGATCGGGCGTCGTGGATCATCGCCAGCATGCCGTCGACCGCGCGCGGGCTGACTGTTTTCTTCCGCCCGATCGAATACATCGGGGGCATTACAAATTCCCAATTTCCGGCGCGATTGGCGAATTGCATGATCCCGCGCAGAACATCCCGCCCGTACGAACCCACCAGATCCACTTGAATTCCAATTCGCAGCATACGGGGGCAT
>CAZXLA010000249.1:0-4889 GCA_964641895.1 uncultured Tepidisphaeraceae bacterium | reverse complement strand
TACGGCGCCGGCGGTGAGATGCCCGACCGTGACATGCCCTACCGGCGAGATGAAATCGACGAGGATGATCATAAGCCGGTTCGAGCGCCGCGCCACCGTGCTGATCCCGACGGCATTTATCGATCTCGCGGGCGCCGCCGACTATAGACCAGCGCCGGCAGCGCCACGCTTCATCTATCGCGTGGCGCTCATTCTGTGGAATCAGTGCTTCATCTTATATGAGTAGCGCAACCATTACCGGCAACGCCGCCATTAAACTCGGGGGATTGAACATCGATGGCGGAATGTCGTTGGATGTCGGTGCGGCGCATGTTGCGATCGCCTACACGGGATCGTCAACGATTCAGGCAGTCGAAGCGCAAATTCGCGGCGGGACGATCCACTCGAACGGAACATCGCCGTCGCTCGCATTGGGCATTGCCGAGGCGACAGAAACGCCGTTCGCGGTAAGCTGGTTCGGGTTACCCGTTGATGAAACCATGCTGCTGCTTCGCCTGACGCTTCGAGGTGATGCCGATCTCAGCGGCACTGTCAATCCCGACAACATGCCACGCCCAATGCGCAGCGCGAAGATGCGGTTGGCGTAGCGCTTACCTCGACTTGCCGTAAAAACATATCAATATTTTATTCGATTTTCGTTGCATCCCCCCGGTTGACGGTCTACCATTAATCTCACATCTCGCCCGAGGATACCGATAATCCGGGTAATTCTTACGAGCCGCAGCCAACGATGATCATGCAGCGTGAGCACTGCTGGCAGCGTCCGGGTTTGTTGGGCGGGGACAAAGTGGTTGTTCATTTCTCAGTCGCGCGGCGAGCCCGCCGACTAAATTGGAGGTTGGATATGTCTCGTCGCTTCTTCTCGCCTTTGTCAGCTTCACGAACGAACGTTGGCCGGGCCAAGCCAAAACGGCGAACCGAATTCGCTGAGCAATTGGAGCGACGCGCGCTGCTCTCGGTATCGCTTTCACTCAGCGGGGCGCAAACGCTCTCATCTACAGCGGCAGTCAACGTGAGCAACTTCGCCGGGTTCAACCAGGCGGAGATGCAGATGGATATCAACCCGACCAACCCGCTGAACCTGGTCGGATTCTCGCACCGCGACGGGTCGTTTAACAATATCGACGTCTATTTCAGCACCAATGGCGGTGATACGTGGGCCAGGCGCACGATTAACGACGGAACGAGCGGGGGAATCAATGACGGTCTGGGGGCAGGCTTCCGCTTCGATCCGGCGATCGCCTTTGATGCCAACGGCGTTGTCTACGTCGCCTATGGGAACGACAACGGACCTAACACGAACGTCGTGGTCGCGCGGTCTCTGGACGGCGGCAACACCTTCGGACAATTCCGCACGCTGGCCACCAACGCTGACTTCGGCACCCTCAAAGGCAACGACAAATGGTATCTGGCCACCGGCCGCGACCCGGTCAGCGGCAACCAGGCCCTGTACGTTGCGTGGACTCAGAACGTGCAGGAACCCGGCACCGATCAGCGGATCGTGCTTACCGGCTCGCGTGACGGCGGGAATACATTCTTCGCCCCGTTCATCGTCAACGACAAGTCGCTGGCCGGGTCAAGTGCCGGCAACCTATACGCCTGCCCCGCTGTCGGTCCCAATGGAGAAGCCTATGTGTCGTGGCATGACATCAACGCCAACGAAATCCGCATGGTCGCCGACCCCGACGGCATCTGGAACGGCGCCAACGGTTTCAGTGCCGACCGCGTCGCGCGGACGGTCACGTCCGGGTCACTTTTTGGCTACATTGTCCCGGCAATGCCCTCGCGCGGCATCAGCAACGCGCCGATGATCAAGGTTGACCGGTCCTTCGGACCCAATCGGGGTCGTGTCTATATCAACTACACCGAGCGCTTCGGCGCTGCGCCCAGCATCGACACCGACATCAAGATCATCCGGTCGGACAACGGTGGCGCGAACTGGAGCGCGCCCATCAGCGTTGACTCTTCCGGCGGTACCGAGTTCAACAACTGGCTGGACATCGACCCCAAGAACGGCAGCGTCGCCGTCTTCTATCGTTCCACCCAAGGCAACGCCACCACTGCCCAGGTTCGTTCGTGGAACGCAATCAGCCTCGACGGCGGCACGACTTGGACAAGGGCCGCCGTCTCCTCACAACTTTCCGACGAAACCGGCGGCAACACCAACGACTATCTCGAATACGAAGGCTTCGCCTACCGCGACGGGACCGCCCATTCTTTCTGGTCATCGCGCTACACCGGCGGCGGGACGGACCTGGATATTTTCTCCGTGACGACCAGTTTCATTTCCTCTACTTTGGGCAACATCCTAAACATCGTCGGTGACGATTTCGGCGCCAACACCAGCGACACCATCACCATTCGCAACGATCCTGCCAATGCGAGCTTCATTGACGTTATCGTGAACGGCATCCTGCAATACGCGGGCACCTGGGTGACGCTCGACAGGATCAACATCAACGGCGGCGGTGGCGCCGACACGATCAACATTGAAGCCAACCGCATTTTTGCCCCGGTCACGGTCGCCCCCACCGGTAGCACGACCGATACCATCAACCTCGGCAATTCCACGAACGGCATGCAAGACATCGGTGGCGATGTGACCCTGCTCAACAATCCCAGCTTCAACAACATCTTCATGAACGACGGGGCCAGCCCGTTTGCCCGCAACTTCACCCAGGACACGGTGATCATTGGCGGGGACTCCTATGGTCAGGTCACCGGACTTGCGGCGGGCACCATACGGTATAAGTACAATGACACGTCCACCGTGACCATCACGGCCGGCAGCGCTGTGGACACCGCCAACATTATCAACATCCAGCGGACCCTGACGCTGAGCACCAGCGGGGGCAACGACATCGTCAACGTCGGCAACAATACCAATGGCTTGCAGGGAATTGTGTCGGCGTTGACCATCGTCAATCCTCCGGCATTCTCCGTCATCAATCTCAGCAACAACTTTGACTCCGTCGCACGCACCGTCACCCACGACACCGTCAACATCGGGGGCTCCGACTACGGACGCTTCACCGGTCTGGCGCCGTCCACCATCGATTACAAATACGGAGACACCAACTCCGTGTCGCTCACGATGGGATCCGGCGCCGACGTGATCAACATCTTGCGCACGGGCAGGCCGATCACCTATACCACCGTCAGCAGCGTGGACACCATCAATGTCGGCAACGGAACCAATGGCGTGCAGGGCATTTTCGGGGCCCTACAGCTTAACAACCCCAGCAATTTCAACGTCGTCAACGTGAACGACGGAGCGAATACGTTCGCGAGAAGCTGGTCGCATGACAATGTCCAGGTCAGCGGATTCACCTATGGCCGAATCTCCGGTCTGGCGCCGGCCACGATCGATTACCGTTACGCCGACACGACCTCGTGCACGATCACCAACGGGTCGGGGCTCGACACGGCAGCCATTCTTGGCGCAGCGGGCACTCTGACCATTTCCAACACACTGATGAGAGACAACGTCAACTTCGGCAATCCGACCAATGGCTTACAGTCGATTTTCGGAATCGTGACCGTGACCAACCCCCCGTCGTTCTCCAACATTTCGCTGGATGATTCGGCCGACACCGGGGCGCGGGCGATTTTGCACACCACCGTGAATATCGCCGGATCGGATTTTGGGCAGTTTACCGGGTTCGCACCGGGAACGATTCGCTACAAGTATGCGGATGCCGCATCGGTGGCGATGACGACAGGCAGCAATGGCGACAGCGTGACGATCGCCGAATCGAGCACGGTCGTGCCGATCTTGTTCCGAGCCAGCGCTGGGCCGGATGCTATCGCCGTCAACCCCGACGGCCTTGGATTCGCCGCGCTTTACTTCAATCAGACGCAGGCGGTTCAGAGTCTGTCAATTTCGGCTGGCGGGCGAGGGTTCATCACAGCGGGCTCTGCCACCGTGTTGACCACCAATGCGTTGACCATCGCGGCGGGCGGGGTTCTGGACATGGCCAACAACGCCATGATCGTGGACTACACCGGCCCATCGCCGCTGGCTACGGTCGGTTCGTATCTTCAGTCCGGCTACGCGGCCGGCGCGTGGACCGGCAACGGCATCAACAGCAGCACCGCGGCGGGCACGCCCGGACGGGGAATCGGGTATGGCGAAGCGACGGCAATCGGATCGCCGGCCACCTTCCTCGGCCAGCCGATCGACAATACGAGTGTGCTGCTGCGTTACACCCTCTACGGCGATGCCGACCTGAGTGGCTCGGTCGATCTCGATGACTTCACCCGATTGGCCGCAGCATTCGGCACGGCCAGCGTATGGACCGGCGGCGACTTCGGCTACAACGGGTCAACCTCGCTCGATGATTTTACGGCGCTGGCCGCCAACTTCGGGCAGACCCTGCCGGCTAGCCAACCGCGGGTTGTCGGCGTGCCCAATCCGGCGCTGCGCGGGATGACTCGCAAGATCTTCGGTTCCGTCGAAGTCTCATCACCAAGTGTGTGATGATGGTTTCGCCAGCGATCACGAATGCATCGGACGAGGAGTTGACGTCGCTGCGCGAACGCTATGTTGAGGATAACGGGACCCAGTTGCACAGCGTTTTGTCACTGATGCCCATATCGATCGCGGCGGCACGCTGGGATCTGCCGCATGCCGCGGCATAGCGCAGGGCGGCGAGTTTAAAGGCCTGGGTGAAATGCCCCTTGGAATCACGGGCGGCCCCGGCATCCGGCGCAGCGCCGGAACTCCGGCCTGACGGCCGGAGAGAAGACGGAGCAGAGTCAATAAATGAAGCAGAAGGAGACGCTGATTCGGCCATGATCGATTCCATTCCCGCGGGAGTCTACCCGCAATGAAGAACCGAGACGCGCCCGTTGAGGTTGGGGAGGGTCACTTGTCGGCAAAACTGCAC
>CAZXLA010000248.1:0-4922 GCA_964641895.1 uncultured Tepidisphaeraceae bacterium | reverse complement strand
TTAATCTCGCACCCGAACTCTCCCTTTGTTGCGCGGCCTAATTTCCTTTTGTTCCAGGCGTCAAACGCAACTCGCTTGCGCACGGAAATCATCTCCGTTGCCTCGGCCTGTAAGTATATTGGCGCAGATCTCACGCGCACATGATCTTACACTGGCACGCCGGAAGGGCGAGTCTGTCGGCCTGAAAATGTCTGCCTACTTGCCCACCACCTGATGAAACACATTCCTGCTCACACCCTTTTCGTTGGGCCGCAGCAGTGTGATCTGCCGGCCGCCGTATTCGGCGACGTAAAGATTGCCGGTGCTCGGGTGCTGCACGATGTCCAGCGGGTCGCTGAACTGGGTGAAGCCGTCGATGCCGGTGGTGGCTTCGGCGATCGAACCATCGGCGGCGGGGGTGAGCACGATGATGTCTTTCCCGCCGCTGTAACGCGTGACGAGAATCTTGCCGTTGAGCTTTCCGCCGAAGGCGTTGCCGCGGTATTCGGTTAAGCCGTTGGGGCTGACGCTGTATCCGAAATCGAACACCGGCGGGGCGAAGTTAAGCTCGGGGTTCACCCCGACGGGGTAGTTCTTGATCTCCTGCGTGTCTGCGTCTTTGGTCGGGTTGCCGCCCATCAGCACGAACTCGCCGCGGATCGGGTTGGGGTGGCCGTAGTATTTGCCGCGTTCGATTTTCAAGAGCAGATCGTGCGTGGTTTCTTTAATATCGTAGATCGGCGGAACCACTGGCTTTCCGGCGGCGGCGTTGCCGGGGGCGTTTCCACCGGCGGCAGCCCCATTTAAGCCGGTGTAGAGATTGCCGTTGCTGTGCCAGAGCAGGTCAAACCCGCTGCGCACGCCGGTGGCGTAGATCGTCAATGGCGCATCAGCGACGGATGGATTGTACGTTCCGCCGTCTTCGGTCTTCACGTCGAGCGGGGTCTGCTTGATCAGCTTCGGATCAAGTCGCAGCGTCGCCGCTGTGAGCAATCGTTCGGGGCGGAAGTTCCATTTCTTATCCGGTTCGCCGTTGCTGGTGTTGCTGCCGTGGCAGAAGTAGAGCGCGCCATCGGGGCCGAATGCCATCTGAAAGTTGAGATGATCCTTGAACGCACGCGGCAGGTTGATGACCACATCCTGGCAGCTCGACAGCGATGGCCCGGACAGAACACTGATCTTGCTCGTCCAGTCGTCGGCGCCTTCGATTCGGCCTTCATTGAACGCCATCTGCCCGTGGCCCACCCACAAGATGGGATCGCTCGCGCTACTCTTCGGGTCAAAGGTGATTCCGGTAATGATGCGCGGTCCTTGCGCCGCGGCCTGAATCGTGCTGATGGTTTGCGGGTTACCCAGCGTGCCATCGGCCTTTACTTCAAAGCAAAAAATGCGGCCGTCGAATGTCCCGGCGTAAAGCTTGCCATCGGGGCCGAACGCCAGCCCCGTGTAAGCGCTGGGCATGTCGCGGCCGGGCATCATCACTTTTGTTGCGGGCATCGATACTTTTTCGAAGGCCACGGGGAAGCTCTCGGTCCGGCTCACGGCGGCGGTCGTGAATGTGAACTTGTACGGGCGGAAGCTTGCGCCCCGGGTGTCGCGCAGTTTGTCGTTCACTTCAAAGATGTATTGCGTTTTGGGTGAAAGCAGTTCGAGCGGTTGAAGGACGATCGCATCGCCGGCGCCGCTGGTGTTCAGGCGCGATTTCACGGGCAGCATGGTGTCGGCCTTGAGCAGCCGTACGCTCGATTCATTCATCGTCGAGGCATCAACGCCCGCGCCGGTATTGGGAAGGATTACGTCGCACGAGATGAAAGCGTTGGGCAGCACGCCGCTCTCTCCGGTGCCCGGCCGAGTGAACGTGACGGCGGGGCGGACGCCTTCGGCCTTGGCCATCGCCACTTCGCGCTGGCCGAACTTGTTGGCGGCCTGATAAAGCAGAACCGAAGAAACGCCGATCGTTGCCACCGCGACGGCGGTTACGAGATAGTTGGTTTTCATAGGTGTCTTTCCGGGCGCAGTAAATGCCATGTCTATCGTATCGGGTGGCGCAGCGGTGAGGTTTATTACGCTTCGGCGACGAATTATCGCAGTTATCGGGCCAGCGACGGGCGACACGTCAATTCCATCGTTGTGCAAGCTCTGAGAATGTTCTACGAATGGGCTTGCTGATCCGAGTTGAATCGTCGCACCGCAGAATTCACGTAATCGGTTAATCCCATCTTGAATAAACGCCGAAGCGCGCGACAATACCATTTGGTTGCACATCATCTCGCCGCCCGATAATCAGGTCGGGGGCAGGCGTTGTGGAACTTTTGATCATCGGTTGATGGATCGACCGATGCAAACCCAGATCGAGCGGCGTATGCAATCGTCGCGGCATTGGCCGGTTGTGTGGCGTCTCTCACAACTGATTGGCCGATCGATCCGGGCCGGCTTTCTCGGTCCCAAGGACGGGCGACACATGGATTCTTTCCTCATCCGAGGCGGCAGCCGCCTCAAAGGTCGTGTTGATATTTCCGGCTCCAAGAACTCGGCGCTGCCGATCATGGCCGCGTGCCTGATGGCCGAAGGCCGCACCACGCTCAAAGGCGTGCCGCGGCTCAGCGATATCGACAGCATGAACAAGCTGCTGGGCGAACTGGGATGTCATATCTACCGCCACGAACCCGGCACACTCACGTCCGGCGGCATGGGGCCGAGCCTCAACGGGCCGCTGGATATTACCGTCACCGATGAACGCAACTGCGAAGCGCGGTACGACATCGTCAAAACCATGCGCGCCAGCATCTGCGTGCTCGGCCCGCTGCTGGCTAAACGCAAACGCGCCGTGGTGAGCATCCCCGGCGGATGCGCCATCGGCGATCGCCCGGTCGATCTGCACATGCGCGGGCTGCAAAAGCTCGGCGCCACGTTCCACACCGAAGGCGGCAACATCGTCGGCGAAGTCAACGGCCGCTTGAAGGGCTGCCGCATGTACTTAGGCGGCGCACAAGGACCAACGGTTCTCGGCACGCTCAACGTCATGTCCGCCGCCGCGCTGGCGGAAGGTGAAACGACCATCGTCGGCGCCGCCTGCGAACCGGAAGTGAGCGACTGCGCCGAAATGCTCAACAAAATGGGCGCGAGAATCCGCGGCCACGGCACGCCCGAGATTAAGATAGAAGGCGTCGATCGCCTGGTGGGCATCGAGCACCGCGTGATTCCCGATCGCATCGAAACCGGCACGTTCATCATGCTGGCCGCCATCACCAACGGCGAGCTCGAGCTCAAGCACTGCAACCTCGATCATTTGGTCGCGGTCGAAGATCGTCTGCAGGAAGTCGGCATCAAAATCACCAGAGAAAACGGCACCATCTTCGTAAGCAGCTCGCGCCGCCTGCAGCCGATCGAGATGACCACCCAGCCGTACCCCGGCTTCCCCACCGACCTTCAGGCCCAGCTCATGGCGCTGCTGTGCGTGGCCGACGGCATCAGCGTGATCACCGAACGCATCTTCCCCGATCGCTTTTTGCATGTGGGCGAACTCAACCGCATGGGCGCAAGAATCCGCAAAGAAGGTCCGACCGCCATCATCCAAGGCGTAAAGGAACTCAACGGCGCCCCCGTCATGGCCAGCGACCTGCGCGCCAGCGCCGCGTTGGTAATGGCCGCCATGGTCGCCAAAGGCACGACGCGCATCGACCGCGTGTATCACATCGACCGCGGGTATGAAAAGATCGAACAAAAACTGATGGCGGTCGGCGCCGACATCGAACGCATCAGCGAAACCGGCCGAACGAGCGTGACCGTGGCGGCGTGAATCTTCCCCCTCGCCCAGTACCCCGGGAGAGGGCCGGGGTGAGGGTTCTTGCCGTCGAGCGTAACAGGGCAATTGCATGTTCTTCGCCACAGCGAAGTTCGGCGCTCGTTAGCTATTGCGCTTTGGGGGTTTCCGGAGTAATACTTTCATTTCATCAACGGGATCTCGCGTTGTTCAATTCAAACTGCGGACAACGAAAGAAGCTTTGGCATGTGATTTGAGCCGTTCTGACCGTATCAATTCCCGCTGCGAGCAATTTGAATTTCTTCGGTACAAGGATCAACAGAACCGGTTTCTCGACTTCCACGCCTCTCGCCACACGCGGGGCGTATGGCTCTTCGACCATCACGACGTGAAGCCTCGCGAAGTACAGGAACTGCTGGGTGAGGGCAGCATTGCATTGATCGATCGCTACACGAAAAGTATGAAGACGACCGACTTGAGCGTCATCGACCGCAGGCCGGAACTTGGCAAGAGTCGTCCACTCACGCCGAAGGTTGCCGCGATGCAGAAGAACAGCACAGCGAACGAAATCCCGCCGAAAAGCTTGGCCCCAAGGGGCGGACTTCGACCTACTTTGGCGAACTCGACGTTGACAACTCTCATGCCGAGGTTGCGTCTCCGAAACGTCCAGAAAAAACAGGAAACACAAGTGTTTTGACGCAGAAACGCGAATCGGATATCTTGATTTTTGCTCCCGGAGAGGTGGCGGAGCGGCTGAACGCGCCGGTTTCGAAAACCGGTCTGCCCGCGAGGGTAGCGAGAGTTCGAATCTCTCCCTCTCCGTTGCAAATCGTTACGCGGTCATAACTTATGAACCGACCAACACTTATGGCTTGGTCGGTTCGTCGTTTTGAGCCGTGCCCTGAATTTGCCCTGCGGAGACGCCAATTCGCAGAGCCTGCGAGGCATCCGTCCGCGACTGCGGACGCCCTTCCAATCTCTTCCCTGTTTCGCAGTTGATCCAGCCTCATAGAAATCTCCAGTTGGCTTGGAACGTTGCTCCTTCTTGGACTGAAATGATTTCTCGGGAAAATCAGCCGCAAATAACGTGAGCGTTACGCCAACCTTTCAATTACCCACATCTTTTGGTAGTCGGCATGTAATCGGGAAGCACTACGACGCGGACTTGCGAAGCACTTGC
>CAZXLA010000247.1:0-4928 GCA_964641895.1 uncultured Tepidisphaeraceae bacterium | reverse complement strand
GGAAGGTAAACATCCAACGTCCAACGCTCACGCCGAACTATCAGGCAGTGTCTGAAAGTTGGACATTGGACGCGGAAAGTTGACGTTGAAAGTTGACGTTGAAAGTCCCTGCCGTTTCGGGGAAGGTCCGATTTTCGCGGCACCAGCTCATCGCCAACGGCCTGAATTTGCAGCCGCGATGGGGGACGCCGCAAGCTGTGGGTCGATGCGTATCGATGCTGGCCCGCGGAGAATTGACGTACGCCACCGGCCAGGTGTTCAAGGTCGAGGGCGGGGTTGACGATGTGGCGATTCTAATATGTACTGGTGGCACAGACATTCCTGTCTGTGTCTCCGATTCCAGCGCAGATCGGCCAGGTGGCGCCTGAATGCAGGATGCAGTCGCTGATAGCAGAGGGCGCGCGGGAAAGAACGGTCTCAATCAGAGACATAGACAGGAATGTCTGTGCCACCAAAGGTCTTAAAATCCATGTCCGCACTTGAAGTGCTCGCCAAACACAGGCTACTTCCCGTCATCGTCATCGACGATGCTTCCCACGCTGGCCCCCTTGCCGATGCACTCCTGGCCGGCGGATTGCCCGTGGCCGAAGTCACCCTGCGCACCGGGGCGGCGGAGGCGGCGATCAGCGAGATGGCCCGCCGCAACGATATCACCGTCGGCGCGGGCACCGTTCTCACGGTCGACTTGTGCAAGCGAGCAATGGACGCCGGCGCCAGCTACATCGTCACGCCCGGCTTCAACTCAAAGGTGGTAAAGCATTGCATCGACAACCGAATCCCCATCATCCCCGGGATCAGCACGTGCACCGAGATTGAATTGGCGCTCGACCTTGGCGTAACAACCTTGAAGTTTTTCCCCGCCGAGTCGATCGGCGGGGCCAAGGCGCTTAAAGCCATCGGCGCGCCGTATGCGCATGTGAAATTCGTTCCGACCGGCGGAATCACTGAAAAGTCGATGGGCGAATATCTGGCGATCAAACAGGTTCTCGCCGTCGGTGGAAGCTGGATGGTCGCCAGAGACCTGCTCAACGGCGGCCAATTCGGAGAAATCACCCGGCTCACCAAGGCAGCGGTTGAACTGGTTGCGGCGATGAAATAGCCACAGAGTCACAGAGCCACGGCGGGTCATTGGAATTTCTCTGTGCCTCCGTGTCTCTGTGGCCAAAACAGTATGTAATGCGAATAAGGACTCATCATGCCTCTGAAAATCAAACCCGCCGCCGAGTGTAAGTTTGACCTGATTGCATTGGGCGATTGCATGATTCGCCTCAGTCCGCCGGGGCACGGTCGCGTGGAGTTTGCTCCAGCCCTGGAAGTGTGGGTCGGCGGGGGGGAGTACAACGTGGCTTACGCGCTGGCGCGCCTCGGCCTGCGCACTGGGTGGGTCGGCGGGCTGAACACCTCGCCGATGGGAAAGATCGTCCTCAACCACGGCCGCGCGGTGGGGATGGATATGAGCCACGCGGTCACGCGGAAGTACGACGGTTACGGAAAGCAGGATCGAATCGGCCTGAACTTTACCGAAGTCGGCCACGGCAAGCGCGCCAGCACCACGCTCTACGATCGCGGCCACAGCGCCACGGCGGGCATTCAACCTGGCGAAGTGAACTGGACGAAGCTGTTCCAGCAAGACGGTGTACGCTGGCTGCACACCGGGGGAATTTTCTCGGCATTGAGCGAAAGCACGCGGGCAGTGGCCGCCGAAGCGGTGCAGGCGGCGCACGACGCGGGAACCGTCGTCAGTTACGACCTGAACTTCCGCAGCAAACTGTGGAGCAGCAAGCAAGCGATCGAAACGACCAAGAAGCTGGTTCCCTTTATTGATTGCCTCATCGGCAACGAAGAAGACTTTGAAAAAGTGCTCGGCTATCACGCCCAAGGTGTGGATGTTGAGAAGGGCGAACTCGATACCAGCGCGTTTAAGAAGATGGTCGAACGGGTCGTGAAAGACTTCGCCAACGTAAAAGTCGTCGGCACCACCCTGCGCGGCGTGAAGACGGCGACGGTAAACGACTGGTCGGCGATCATGTGGGCGCGCGACGGCGGAGCCTCCGCCGCCGGCACTTTCTTCGACGGCCTGAAGATGCCCGACTTGGAAATCGAAGACCGCGTGGGCGGCGGCGACGGGTTCGCCAGCGGGTTTACCTATGGCTTCCTCACCGGAAAAGACCCGCAAACGTGCGTTAACCTTGGCGTGGCCCACGGCGCGATGCTCATGAGCACCCGCGGCGATACCAGCCAGATCGAACTGGAAGAACTGCTGCACGTCGCCGGTGGCGGGAGTGCGCGAATCAAACGGTGACCGCGATTGAAACTTATGGGGCCGGCGTTGTGGTCGGAGCAGTCGTCGGCCGCGTGGTGGCTTCGACCGGCTGGTTCATCGCATCAATAAGCGGCGCCGCCGCCGGCTGCGTGGCGGGCATGGTGGCGGGGACGATCCGCCGCGGTTTGTTGAGGATGGGGATCAACGTAATTCTTTGCTGCGCGAGAAACTTGTGCGTCGGCGAAAGATCGGAATTGGCCAGTTCGTCATACCGCTGCTGGGCCACATCCCACTTCCCGCGGTTCTCGGCGATCGCTCCTAAGCCCAGCAACGCCGAGCCGCGTGCCAACTCGATACTAGAATGCTGCGCCAGGACGACGTCGTAGGCGGCTTGGGCTTTGTTCAGCAGTTCGTCAGGCTTCTCCGGCAGGGCCAGCGCGGGTTGGGTTGCGGCGCCGGGGATGTCAGACAGGTTGGCCAGCGTCCAATACAAATCGCCGCGGGCCAGTTCGGTTTCGGCCTTGAGCGTATCGGTATCGGCGTTGCCGGCCGCCACGTCCAAATTTGAGTTTACCTGGCTGATGAGCAGCGACCTCTGCTGCGCGATCTGGTTCGGATCGCCCATTCCGCCGTTAAGCTGGCTGATCTGAAAAATGGCATCGCGCGCCGAAGATAGCCCAACCCGGGCATCGTTGGCCTGCTTAAGTTTGGATTGATTGCGATAGTTGAGCAGAACAAACAGCAGCACAATGAGCGATAGAAACAGCAGGATGCGCCCGCCGTAAATGCTCAGGTACAGGGGGAAATTGGTGAGAACATTGCCAAGCGTGTTCTCCTGCAGATCATGTCGACGGTCAGCCTTCATAGGGCGGGGAAGTGTATCGGGCCGGGACGGGAATGCCAAACGCGGAGTGATTTGAAGCCGATGAGCAGGACGTGTGGAGCGAGTATTAAGCCGACCGCACCGCCTTGAGGTTGGCCTGCGCACCTTCCACCTCGCTGAGCGTAAGAAATGGCTCCTCCACCACACGCTCGTAGATTTCTGCGGCTTCGGCGTTGCGACCCTTTCCCGCGAGGTACGACGCCTTATGCAGCGCCACGAAGCATCGCATCAACGGCGTTTCGAGGGCGATGCCGTGGTCGTACCATGCCAGCGCGTGATCGACGTGGCCCATCAGGTCGCACACCACCGCCATATTGACCGACATAATCGACCTATCCAGCGGCGGCAGGTCGCTTTCCATGAGCATTTGCAGGATATTCACCGCCTCGTCGAAATTCTTCTGTTCGACCAGCTCGGCGACGCGCTTGGGATGTTCGGCGTATTGTTCTGAAGTCACGCGGTCATCATACCGCGCCCGATCGGACCTTTGCCAGAAATCGGTGATGAGCCGCTTCGACGTGATTCCGGGGGAACGTATCGGTATCCTCCTTCGTGAATTCACCTTCAATAGAGGATGGCTGGGTGCAGACGCTTTTGTGGGTTTACATTTTGATCGCAGGGGTTCCGTGGGCAGGGCTGTGCGCCGGGATTCTCATCACGCGGTCGCGCCAGCGCCGGATGTTTCGCGACCCGCCGCCGCTGCCGAGTCCGCCGCCGCACGTCACCATTGTTACGCCGGCCAAAGACGAGGCGGATCATATTGAAGCATGCGTGTTGGGATTATTGAAGCAGGATTATGCTTCGTTTGATGTGCGCGTGATTGATGATCGCAGCACGGATGGAACGGGTGATATTCTCGATGGGCTTTTGCGCGAACATCGATCCGGGGCTGAAGCCCCCGGCTTGTCAGCCCCCGGCTTGTCGGTGCGACACATTACTGAATTGCCACGGGAGTGGTTGGGAAAGTGTCATGCGTTGCACGAGGGAACGCGGGATATTGCTTCGCCTTGGTTGCTGTTTGTCGATTCGGATGTGTCGATTGAACCGGCGGCGCTGAGCCGAACCCTGGCGACGGCGATTTCGCGCGGGTACGACGCCGTCTCGCTCCTGCCGCGCCTCGAGGGGCGCTCGTTCTGGGAACGACTAATGATTCCGCTGTGCGGCGTGGCGTGGGGCATCATGTTCCTGATGCAATGGACCAACAACGACCGCCGACGGAAGTATGCCGTGGCCAATGGGCAGTTTTTTCTGGTTCGTCGAGAGGCGTATGAAAAGGTGGACGGCCATCGCGGTGTTCGCAATCAGATCGTGGAAGATGTGGAGTTGATGCGCGCGCTGAAATCCGCCGGCTTCAAATGCCGATTGTTGCTGGCGCCGCACCTCGTCGCCACGCGCATGCACGCGACGTTGGCGGAGCTGAAGAGCGGCTGGGGAAGAATCTATTCCGGCACCGCCCGCTACCGTCGCGGGCCGATGGTTGGCGCCATTGCGTTCACGATCGTAGGCGGATTAAGCGTGTATCCGGCGCTGGCGTGGGGCGGATTCACGGCAATCGCCCATCACAACCCCCGCTGGCTCGCCGCCGCAGGGGTTCACTGGGTGTTGATGACAGTGTTTCTGGCGTACTTCTATCGTGCGGCACGCGTGAGCATCGGCTATGCGGTGTTGCCGATGGTCTCGTTCCCGGTGTTGATCGCGCTGCTATGGCAGGGCGTAAAACGCTGCCGCGACCGAACCTTCGCCTGGCGCGGCACGGCGGTGGAAATTCCGCGATCGAGTTGA
>CAZXLA010000246.1:0-4941 GCA_964641895.1 uncultured Tepidisphaeraceae bacterium | reverse complement strand
CTGTTGTCTACACGGCATCCACGCCGCGCTGTGAGCCGCAGGCGAACACGCGGGTGATTCGACGCCGGCACCAGGTAACACCCTCCACAACAACAAAGGAGTTTGCCACAGAGACACAAAGAACTCCGAGAACACAGAGGGACGACAAATCAAACGATCCGATCTTACCTCTGTGTCCTTTGTGCCTCTGTGGTTCAATCTCTCCTGCCTCGAAGGCGTTTTAGATCCCGACCCGGTATTCCACACCCATCACAAAACCGCGACGAGCCGGCGATCTGCAGCAGGCCATCGGTCACCTGAACGGCGACATTGGCCATAAGCTGCCGCCGTCGTGAAGCTTGAGCAGGAATGTCAGCGGTGCAGACCGCGCGGCGCGGCGGGGTCTTTTCTGTGACTGTTTATAAGACCGACGGCACAGCACGCCGCGCGGCGATCGCACATTATCGGCCCCGAACAAGCGCGAAAATTTCGCGAGGTTAACGCGCCGCGCTGCCAATCCAATCATAGGATCAAGCGCAATGATGTTGTTCAAAGGTTGACGATGATGAAGTCTGTCAAAGATTGGCTTACTGAAGGTGAATCGCTCTATTCGACGCTGGTCGAGGAGTTTCAAAGCGTGCGGCAGCAAATGACCGAGTTGGAGCAAACACTGGCGACGAAGAAGCTCGAGGTCGATCAGCTCGCCCAGGTCATCGCCCGCGCCGGTTTTGATCGCCCGCGCCGAATGGCAGAACTGAACGACACCACGACCCGCGTCGCCGACGCCCTGCGCCCGCAACCGGATGTTGCGGTGAGGATGTTGTAGGCCCTTTATCTCACCTCGCCATCACGCACGCCGCCTGGCGATATCGCCGTTGCATCGCAAAGATCACCGTTGCCAACACCGCCGCCCCGGCAGGCTCGGGAACCTGTCGCTCGGCTTCAGCGCCGATCAGGGAATGGATGTAGCTGGTCGGATGCAACTGGTCCCAGAACACCCACTTATCCGGCTGCGCGCCAAGCGCCGCGTTGGTTTGTACACCCGTTACGCTGGTCGACTGAACCGTGCGCACGAATGGATCAACCGTGTTATCAAGATTGAAATTCGCCGGGTTGTCCAGCACGTTGTTGAACTGGCCGAGAATGTCCAGCGTCGCGATTTCCAGTTGCGGCAGCGCCGCCTTGAGCGCGGTGACGGCGGCCGTCTGGTCGGCCTTGAAGTCAATCGACGCCTGCTTGGTGGCGTTGAATCGCACGAGCGAGGCGGCGTCGTTTGCGACGTTATACCGCGCGATCTCCGGCGTTTTTTCCAGCGGGGGAAGATTGGGCCACAGGAACTTGCGCGCGCCTTTGTTGTATAGCGTGGTGATGGCCGCCTTGAGGTTGGTGATGGCGTTGGTTTTGGCGGTATTGATGGCGGCGGCGTTGGTGAAGAATGCGGTGGCGGCGTTGACCAGATCATTGCCGCCGGCCCAGACGATATAGAGCCGGTTGGCGGGAATGTTGGCCTGGTTGCCGATGAACAGCGAAGTCTGCTCGCGCACGTTGGTGATGATGCCCTGGTTGGCGGTGCCCGTTCCGGTCTCCGCGCCGCCGTAGGCATAGTTTTGCCCGCCGGTTAGCGACGGCGTGGCGACGGCCAGGTTCAGCCGGCGCGCCAGGTGTTCGTGCCACACGCCGTCAAACGCGGTGATCTGGCTGATGACCGGTCCGGCCTCCAGCCCGGTGTTGTCGGTGCCGCAGGTAAAGCGCTTCTCGGTGTAGAACGGCCTGCCCGGCCGCGCCGCCAGTGTGACGTTGCCCAGCACGGTGCTGTACACAAATCCGTCGGTCTTTTTGTGAATGTTTCCGGTGTCTGAAAGGCTGTCCCCAAAGACGGTGATTCCGGCAAACGGCCCGACAATTCCCGCGGCGCAAACGGATGCGGCCAACCACACAGCGCAAACACAAAGGGCAAAACGATGCGATTTCATGACGCCTCCGAATCAAGATGTGAAATGAAGCAACAGCCCGACGAAATCCAACCGCGATGTGACACCATAAAGGTAGTCCGCTCCCACGCTCCGGTCAACGAAATCTTACTGCGAATTGCAACCTCGATCGGGGCAAACGCCAATGGACGGAGTCAAGAGCGGCGAGCGTAAGCAACCGGTAGTTTTGGGGCGGGGAATCGGGTCGCTTACGCTCGCCGGTCGTCATCTGCGGTGGCACTGTAGGTGCCGCGAGATGACATCAGATTATCCGCCCCGCCGCCGTTGTAGACCTTGATGCCTTCTTCGCGGTTGTTGTGAAAATTGTTGTCTTCGATGTACTGCCTGTCAGAACCGAAAACGACATTACCCCGACGGCTGCCGCCACAATCCTTAAATCATTCATCTACAACTGCTTACACTCAATATTATCGGACCCGATGGCAGCGGCGGCGGCGGGCGGCTAAACTTCCTTGTTGCTTTTGGGTTAGTGAAATCGGGCTGATGGAGACGCCTCGGTTTTTTTCATCTTGGAGATGTGGCAATGCGCAAGACTTCACCGTTGGCAGGATTTTCGTTTGATATCGAGCGGCTCGAACAGCGCCAGTTGCTGGCGGTGACCGTCGGCGTGGATTTGAACGCGCCCAACCAGACCATTCGCGGCATCGGCGCTAACGTCACCAAGAACGCGCGCAACCCCGACCCCAACGGGCCGATCAAAGACTCGCAGACGGTCGTTCAATTGCAAAATTACGAACTGGGCATGGTGCGCGTCGCCATCAACCTCAAGACGTGGGAGCCTGCTAACGACAACAACGATCCGAACGTGGTGCGCCCGCCGGGCTTCCCCGACTTCGGCGGGATCAAGCAGAACTTTGAGTTCATGCGCGAGCAGACGCAAAAGGGTATTCCCGTCATCGCCACGCTGCTCGATTTGCCCAATTGGATGGTGAGTAACCCCGAAGCCGTTCAAAAACGCGAGTTGAAGGTGGGGTTTGAAACCGAGTTGGCCGAATCGATCAGCCACTGGCTCAACTACGCGCGGCAGCAGTACGGCGTGAAAATCGATTTCATCAGCATCAACGAAGGCAACGGCGGATACAACGCGCGGTTCAACCAGTTGATCTTTACCAACTTCCTTAAAAAAGCCGGCCCGTTCATGGCCGGCAAGGGGCTGGGCTACGTGAAATGGTTCTTCGGCGACGACGGCGTGGGCACGCTCAACGCGCACACCAAGCCGCTGCTGGAAAACCCCGAGATTCGCCAATATCTCGGCCCGGTGGCATACCACTCGTGGAGCTTCCGCTTCATTAACGATGCCAACCTCGAACAGTGGTACGTGCAGGCCAACCGCTACGGCAAAGAAGTGTGGGTCACCGAATTCGGCACGAGCGAGTTCGGTGCCGACATCACGAATTTTCAAACGTGGACTCGCGCCCGAGACACCGCCAACTCGTGGTGGCGGGCGCTCACCGTCACGCGCGCGAATGTGGTTTTGTGGTGGCAGTTTGCCAACGACTTTCCTTTCTTCAACAGCCAGAACCAACCGCTGCCGCTGTTCCATACGACCAAGCCGTTTTTCGATCATGTGAAGCCCGGCTCGCAGATGGTGAAGACCACACCGAATAATTCCGGATCGATCAAAACGCTGGCAAGCAAAGATGTGGGGCGCAACAAGTTTTTCGCGCAGGTTCTTAATAGTGCCTCGGCCGGGACGGCCGGCAATACGGTGACGCTGAGCGGGCTGCCCAATCAGCCGATGACCATTACTCGATCGACCGAGGCGGCGCAGGGAGCGATCGTTGGGACGTTTACGCCGGTGAATGGCCGGCTCACGTTCAGCTCGCCGGCCGATTCGGTGATTTATGTCACGGGCAAGCTGAACAGCGGCGGCGTTTCGCAAGCACCCACTGCCGCCATCAGCGCGCCGGTAACGACGTTGCAATATACGGCGGGCGGAACGGTGAACTTCAGCGGCACCGCCAGCGACGCCGAAGATGGCTTGCTCGCCGCCGGCAAGTTCAACTGGACGATCACCCCCGTTCGCGATGGCATCTTCGGTGCCGCCCAAACTTTTGCCGGCGTGAAGAGCGGCACGTTCACCGTGCCGGCGGGGTTTCAGCGGTCGGTCGATCAGCGATACGTGATCGAACTGAAAGTGACCGATTCGAGCGGGCTGACCAACACCAAATCCATCGAAATCCGCCCGAAGATCATCAACGTCACGGTGACGGCGAATGTGCCGGGCGTTTCGCCGGGGCTGAATGGGCTTTGGGAATCGCTCACCACGCCGATTCCGGTGGTTGCCGGCGTGCAGAACCTGTTCGCGCCGTCGCCGCAACTGGTCGATGGGAGAATCTACAAATTCAGCAGTTGGTCGATCGGAGGCGCGGCAACGCAGAGCGTGACCACCAGCACCAACGCAAGCTACATCGCCAACTTTGTTGAAGTGACCGACGGTTCGGCCGGAGCGTTCGCCGGCACGAGCGATGATTCGTATGTGCGCGACGGCGACGGCGGGGACGTTAACTATGGTCAGGCGACGGAGCTGCAGGCGAAAATCTCCAACGACGCGGGTAAAACGCGGTATGCCTATCTACGCTTCGACCTGACCACCCCGCAAACCAACACCGCCAAGTTGCGCGTATTTGGCAATCTCAGCGGCGCCGGCGACCTGGTGCCGACCTATGCCTATGGCGTCAACCCAGGCTGGAACGAAAACACCATTACTTTTAATAATCGCCCGCAATTTATCGGCAATCCGATCGCGGCTCAGACGGTGGCCGACACATTGGGGCGGTGGTATGAATTTGATGTCACCACCTATGTGAAACTAGCGCGGCTCGGCGGCGCGACGGCGGTCAGTTTTGCGTTGACGCAGATCGGCAACAGCAGTCCATTTGCCGGGTTTGCATCCAGCGAAGCACTGGCGAATCCCGAGGAACTGCTCCTGGGCAACGATCCATCAACCCCCCCCCCGCCGCCCCAATGT
>CAZXLA010000245.1:0-4942 GCA_964641895.1 uncultured Tepidisphaeraceae bacterium | reverse complement strand
GGCGCATTTTGTAATCCGCCCTTTCCCCGGCCCCCTCCCTGCGTACCAGGAGGGGGAGGCAGATTTAGCTCCCTTGTCTTCTCGCTTGATTCAACCGCCATTTTTCTTCGGCTTCCGGCAACCGGATGTAAACCGGCGTGAGCGTCCACGGATCAGAAAACTCACCGCGTGCTGCCATCTGCGCGCCGAGCCGCGCGACCACGCCGGCGCGGGCGCGCCAGGACGATTCATCGGTCAAGATGACGTCGGCCACGCCGGACACCGCTTCCTGGTGATACGGAATTCCCTCGCCAATCAAATGAACAGGCTTGGGCGCGTTGGCGATGACCGATGACAGCGTATCGACACGCGCGGGCGCGGTCTGAACCCAATCCGATCGCGCCGGATAGACAGATCGGGTGAACGAAGCGGTGAAGATTTGCCCGCGTTTGGCGTCGAGGACGATTGCTGCGTTCGTCGCGTCGTCCGGCGCGTTTTCCACGAGGACGCGCACGCTCGGCACCGCCACGATCTTCACGCCGGTGGCCAGCGCCATCGTCTTGGCGAGCGTGACGGCAATGCGTAGGCCCGTAAACGAGCCCGGCCCGATCGAGATATACAGATGTTCGACATCGCGCGGCGACCATCCGGCGGCGCGGGTTAATCGGTCGATGATCGGAACAACCTGCGCCGCGTGGGCCAGGCCGTGGGGAAAAGCTTCTTCGGCAATCGGAGTGGAAGGATCGCGGTCGACAATGGCGATCGAGCCGACGCGCCCGGAAGTTTCGATGGCGACGGCGCGCGGCATGGTTCATGCCTCGTTAACGCCGGCGAATCGTGGGGATTTTTGCGATCCAAGAATCACGCCCAGCACCATCGCCAGCATGCCCGCGCCCAGAAGATACAACCGCACTTTGGGATGATGAAACAGTTGGCTGATCTTCCCGCCGATGGGCCTGTATTCGGGCATGGGCGGCGGCGGTGGGAGGGCCACCAGTTCGTAGGGTGACATGTCGGGAGCGGCGGCGCGGCCGGGGAGCGCCAGGACGCTGGTGCCTTCGCGAACCATGTTCATCTGCCGCTGCGCAAGTCTTTCGGAAAGCCCGGGGTCGCCGGCCAATCGCGCTAGAAATTCGTCGTTCAGGCCGATCTGTTTCTGAATGTGCGTTAAATCGATCGCCAGCTTTTCGCGTTCCCACACCAACCGCCGATTGTCGTCTGCGGCGGGGATGATCATGGCCATGGCGATGATGCCGACGCCGAGGCAGATCACCGGGATGGTCCACGCGGAACCGTTGGGGGAGGGGACGATTGACGATTGACGATTGACGATTGACGAAGGCTTAATCGGCGGTATGACGTCGAGGTCTTCGGGGCGTAGTTGCAAGGCGTCTTCGTATTGGGTGTGTTGCCGTGGCATAATGCTACTCCCTCTCCTGGCGTACCGGGCGAGGGGATGGGGGTCACTTATTCCAGAACTTCGCCCCATACTCCGCCGCATCGCCTAATTGCTGGCTGATGCGTAGTAACTGGTTGTATTTGGCGACGCGGTCGCTGCGGGCGGGCGCGCCGGTTTTGATCTGGCCGCAGTTGGTGGCGACGGCGATGTCGGCGATCGTCGCGTCTTCGGTTTCGCCCGAACGGTGGCTGAGCACCGCCGAGTAGCCGTTTCGCATCGCCAGGCCGACGGCGGCAAACGTTTCACTCAGCGTGCCGATCTGGTTCACTTTCACCAGGATGCTGTTGGCGGTCTTGGTCTTGATCCCTTTCTCAAGGAACTTCACGTTGGTGACGAATAAGTCGTCGCCAACCAGTTGCACCTTGTCGCCGAGCCGTTCCGTGAGGAGCTTCCAGCCGGCCCAGTCGTTTTCGGCCAAGCCGTCTTCCAGTGAGCGAATGGGATACTTCTCACACCACTTGCACCAGTAATCGACCATCGCTTCGGGACTGAGGATTTTGTCGGGGTTGCTTTTGAAGAACTTGTAGCCCTTTTTCTTCTTGTCCCACAGTTCGCTGCACGCGGGGTCGAGGGCGATGAAGATTTGTTTACCGAGTTTGTAGCCGGCTTTGTCGACCGCTTCGCAGATGATCTTCAGCGCGTCTTCATTGTCTTTGAGGTTGGGCGCAAACCCGCCTTCATCGCCGACGGCGGTGCTCATCTTGTTGTCGTGGAGCACCTTCTTCAGGGCGTGATAGATCTCCACGCCGGCGCGCAGGGCGTCTTCGAAATTATCGAAGCCCCAGGGCTGGATCATGAACTCCTGGAAATCGACATTGTTGTCGGCGTGCTTGCCGCCGTTGAGGATGTTCAACATTGGGACGGGCAACGTTTTGGCCGAGTTGCCGCCCAGATAGCGGTACAACGGCAACCCGCACGCCTCCGCGGCGGCTTTGGCGACGGCCATGCTCACCGCCAGCGTGGCGTTGGCGCCCAGCTTGGATTTGTTGGGCGTGCCGTCGAGATCGATCATGAGCTGATCGATATGCTCCTGATCACGCGGATCAAGGCCGATGAGTTCCGGGCCGATCTTGGTCGTCACGTTGTCAACGGCCTTGTAAACGCTCTTGCCCAGATACTTTTTTTTGTCATCGTCACGAAGTTCACAAGCCTCGTGCTCGCCGGTACTTGCGCCACTCGGGACGGCGGCCCGGCCCATGGTGCCGTCTTCCAGAATCACATCGACTTCAACCGTAGGGTTGCCGCGAGAATCAAGCACCTGGCGACTTTGAACGAACTCGATTGCCAAACTCATTTGCATACCTGCCTTGATGGATTATCGGACGATTGGAACCTGCGGCTTGAAGTGTAGCGGCGGCGCGGAGATTTCCAAGACGACGGCTGGAGCAACGGCGCGTGCAAGTAGTTCCAACGAGCAGCGAGCGTAAGCGACCGGAGGTTTGTAAAAGCTGCACGCGTTAGGCGACCGGTGAAACGAAAAATCCGGTCGCTTACGCTCGCGGCTCGTCGCACTTTTCGACCCCTAAATCAGCACCTTCGTAGAAAACTTTTTATCCAGCGGATTGCGCGTCGCGAACAGCTTCTTGGCTTCGCCGACCAGGTAAAAGCTTCCGGTGATGCAGATGAGGTCTTCCTTGGTCACCGCGCGGTTGGCGATGCCCAGTGCCGCTTCAAGCGTTGGCGCGACTTGCGCCATCTTGCCGTACAACTCCGTGTACTGGGCGGCCAGTTCATCAGGGTTGGCGCTGCGGATGTTGTCGACTTTGGTGAAGATGACTTTATCCGCGCCGGCGGTGATGCGCTGGAGCATGCCGGCCACGTCTTTGTCGGCGCAGCAGCCGAAGATGACGACCATGCTATCGTAGGGAATATGCTGGCCGATGGCCCGCAGCATCGCATCGAGGCTGGCGGCGTTGTGCGCGCCATCGACCAATACGCGCGGCTGCGGGTGGATGATTTCCATCCGGCCGGCGATTGTGGTCTTTTGAAGGCCTACCATTGCCTTGCTGTCGCTAATCGGCAGCCCGCGGCCTTTGAGTTTGTCGATCACGCTTAACGCCAGGCCGCAGTTGATCGCCTGGTGTTCGCCGAGCAGCGGCACGGGAAGGTGCTCGAACTTGCTGCTGGGTGTGGTCAGACAGATGTAGTTATGCGGGCCTTGCAAGCGGCTGGATTCGAAACGGAAGCTGAACTCGATGCTTTTGCCGCAAACGTCGAACGGCGCGCCGACTTTATCCGCCACGTGTTTAAGCGTCGCCTCCACATCAGGCTCCTGCATCACCGTGACGGCGGGCACGCCGTGCTTGAAGATGCCGGCTTTTTCTTCCGCGATTTTGGGCAGCGTGTTGCCAAGCTGCTGCATGTGATCTTTGCTGATATTGGTGATGGCCGTCACTTCGGGCTTGATCACATTCGTGCTATCCAGCCGCCCGCCGAGGCCGGTTTCAACCACCGCGATATCGATCTTCTGTTCGGCAAAATGCTTGAAAGCGATCGCCGTCAACACGTCGAAGTACGTGGGCATGGGCTTCATGCGCAATACGATCGGCTCGACGAGCCGCAACAGCCGGGTGAAGTCGACCTGGCTGATCACTTCGCCGTTGACCACGATGCGCTCGCGGATATCAAGCAGGTGCGGGCTGGTGTAAAGGCCGACCTTATAGCTATTCGCCTGCAGCATGCTGGCGATCATGGCGCACGTGCTGCCTTTGCCCTTGGTGCCGGCGACGTGAACGCTGCGATATTGATCGTGCGGGTTGCCGAGCTTTTTCAGCAGGCTGCGCATGCGGTCTAAGTCAAAATTTTGCGTGTTGTAACGAACGATGCGCAGCCGCTCGAAATCAGTCAGCGACGACAGAAATTTCAACGCTTTGGTATATCCCGGCGCGGGCGGCGGGGGAAGCTGCACCACCGGAGGGGGCGCGGGCCTGGGAAAGTGAGAAAGATGACGCACGCGCAGCGGCGCTTTCTTCCTCTCCAAGCGTGTCGCAACGGCGACCGTGCGACGTTTTGGAGTGCTGATACGGCGAGCTTTCGAGCTGATTCCCATAAGAATTCGTATCTTACCAATTCCTCATCAAATCCGCAATGCACGCTCAAGCTACTGACAACACATCAGATAGCGTCTCATGGGTACCTACCACACCACTTATGGTGATTTACCCACGTCAAGCGAGGAAGACCTGCAAATCCGCGCAGTTAAAGCAGATTTGTGGCAATTTGGTTCGATGCTGACGAAATTGCTGCAGTTTCCGATCATTTTGCACGCCGGATTGACCGCGGCGATTGACAGCGGTGATTGCCCCGCCGTAGCGTGCTGATCGCACGTGCCGGCCAGAGTGCAACACCCCGATGACATTTCCTGCCAACGACATAACTCATCGCCCGCACGAAAGTTGCGGCGGCGCAATTTCTCGCGGCGAATGGATCGCGCTGGGCGTCATTCTCACCGCCGCCGCGATATTGCGAATTTGCGGGATCGGAGCCGAGGCGCTGTGGACGGAT
>CAZXLA010000244.1:0-4966 GCA_964641895.1 uncultured Tepidisphaeraceae bacterium | reverse complement strand
TTGGGGGAGGGTCGACCGCGGACGGCGCATTTCACCGACCGCCCTCCCCCTAGCCCCCTCGTCGCCTTGATGAAGTTGAGATTGTGGCGGCATCCCTTACACGGCTTTCCTACACGGCCTCCCCTACAGGCCCTCACCTTCGGTTTCGCTGTATGTAGATGTCTTCGAGCGGATCGAGAAGGAAGTCGAACGCTGCGCCGTTGCGGGCCAGTTCTGCAATGGTGTCCGTCGAAAGATCGTCGCTATCGAGTAGCGGCACGGTCATCGGAGTATTCTCAGGCAAGTCGATCGGCTCCAGCGGCTTGAAATTCCCACCTCGAATCATCTTGCCGTTTCCAGATAGCCTAATCCAGCCTTGATACCCGATTGCCTGGCCAGGTCACGGGCAGAACCATTTGGGATTAAACGGGACAAGGGCACGAAGCGGTGGTAAAATGTCTCTACATGTCGGCAACACGATCAGACCGACCACACACGTTCCCCGAGCAACCGCCGGAGTTTCCCCAGCTGTGCCGGTTTTTGGCGGAGGGCTCGCCGCAGCCGATGGTCGCGGTCGAGGGGATTACGCACGTCGTGCGCTATGCCAACCCGGCGTTCCGCAGGCTTCTTGGGAAAGAGGAGCAGCACCTGATCGGACGCCGCTTCACGGAGGCCGTGCCCGAAGGAATGGCCAACGGCTGCGGCCCCCTGCTGGATCGCGTGTTTGATACCGGGACGTCCGAGGCACTGGCCGAGCAGGAGCATCGCCCGCGCGAAGCGCCGGAAGAGCGCGGCGCGCCCCACTCACACTGGTCGTACCTGGTGTGGGCAATTCTTGGCCCGGTCGGATGCGATGCCGGGAGCGCGGATGAAGCACACCCCCATGAGAGGCCCAATGAAAAACCAGTCGGAGTCATGATCCAGGTGACCGACACGACCGAACTTGCCCGCTTTCGCAGCGGGGCGGTGGCGATCAACGAAGCGCTGCTGACGTCGGGGATTCGCCAGCACCAGTTGACCGCCGATGCAGAGACGCTCAACACGGCGCTGCGCGAAAGCGAGGCGCGGCTGCAGGAGAGTGAAACGAAGTTCCGCACGCTGGCCGACCAGATGTCGCAGTTCGCCTGGATGGCCGACAAGAAGGGTTCGATCTTCTGGTACAACCGGCGGTGGTACGACTACACGGGCACGACGCTGGAAGAGATGGCGGGCTGGGGATGGAAGAAGGTGCATCATCCCGATCACGTCGATCGCGTGGTGGAGCGCCTTCAGCGATCGTGGGACAGCGGCGAGCCGTGGGAAGACACCTTCCCGCTGCGCAGCCGGCTGGGCGGGTATCGCTGGTTTCTTTCCCGTGCGCTGCCGATCCGCGATGAAGCCGGCAACATCGTGCGGTGGCTGGGGACCAACACCGACGTCACTGAGCAGCGCGTGGCCGAGGAGGCGCTGCGGACCAGCGAGGCGCTGAATCGCAGGCTGTTCCAATCGGTGCCGGCGGCGGTGTTCAGTTGCGATCGAAATGGCGTGGTGCAGGATTACAACCGCCGCGCCGAGGAATATTGGGGCCGCGCGCCGGTGCGCGGCAACCCCGCCGAGCGCTACTGCGGCTCGTTCAAGCTCTATCTTCCCGACGGCACGCACCTGCCGCACGAGCAAAGCCCGATTTTACAGGTGCTGCGCGACGGGGTGCCTCGCGAAAACGTGGAAGTGATCATCGAGCGGCCCGACCGCTCGCGCCTGCCGGTGCTGGTCAACTTCTTTCCCCTCACCGATGAGGCGGGAGAAATCAGCGGGGCCATCACCTGCTTCAGCGACATCACCCAGATCAAGCGCTTCGAGGGCGAGCGCGAGGCGTTGCTGACCAGCGCGCAATCCGCGCGCACGGACGCCGACGCCGCAAACCGCTCCAAAGACTTATTCCTGGCCACCTTAAGCCACGAGATGCGCACGCCGCTCAACGCCATTGTCGGCTGGATGAGCATCCTGCGCCGCGAAGGATGCAACGACGAAGACCTGCACGAGGGGCTGGACGTCATCGACCGCAATACCCGGGTGCAAGTGCAATTGATCGACGACGTGCTGGACGTCGCCAGCATCGTCTCGGGAAAGCTGCGGCTGGAAATCAACCCCTGCGACTTGACGGCGGTCGTCAAGGCCGGCATCGACGTGCTTCGCCCGGCGGCCGAGGCCAAGAATATCACGCTGAAAGTGGAACTCGATCCTGGCGCCACGAACGCCACCTGCGATCCGGTGCGGATCCAGCAAGTGGTGTGGAACCTGGCAGCCAATGCCGTCAAGTTCACGCCCAAAGGCGGAACGGTGAGCGTCGGGCTGTGGCGCGAGCATTCGGAGCTGAAAATCCGTGTAACTGACAGCGGCCAAGGCATTTCGGCCGACCTGATGCCGTTCGTCTTCGACCGCTTCCGTCAGGCCGACAGCAGCACCCGGCGCAAGTTCGGCGGGCTGGGGCTGGGTCTATCCATCGTCAAGCAACTGGTGGAACTGCACGGCGGCGCCGTCGAGGCGAGCAGCGCCGGCGAGGGACGCGGCTCGACGTTTACCGTGACCCTTCCTGTCTGCGCCGTGACCCTCGCCGAGCACGAACGCAGCGCGAAACCGGGAGAAAAAGGATCGAAAACCGGCGCAGCGGCGCTGGTGCCCCTCGTGCGGCTCGACGGGCTGCGCATTTTGGTGGTGGACGACGAGCCGGATGCGCGTCGGCTGCTCGTCCGAGAACTGGCCCAAGCCGGAGCGACCGTGGCGACGGCCGGTTCGGCCGCCGAAGCCATGGCCGCGCTTAAACAAGGCGGCGCCGACACTCGTCCACATGTGCTGATCAGTGATGTTGGAATGCCCGATGAAAACGGTTTTGATCTGATCAAGCAGGTGCGCAGTGCCGGCCACACCGCCCGCGACCTTCCGGCGGTGGCGCTGACGGCGTTCGTGCAGAAAGAAGACCGCCGTCAGGTGCTGCTGGCGGGATTTCAGATGCACATGCCCAAACCCGTTGACTTGCACGATCTGACTGTCATTATTGCCAGCTTGGCCGGTCGCACCGGTTGAGCCTGCGTTCAGAAGGCGGAGCTTGCGTGCAACGAAAGATTGGCCTATGTCAAAACCACTGAACATTCTCATCGTGGAGGATCACGAAGATACCGCCAGCATGCTCAAACTATTGCTGCGCCAGGAGGGGCACTCCGTCAAAATCGCCGGCGGAGTCATCGCCGCGCAGGAACTGGCGGCCGAAAACCAGTTCGACCTGCTCATGTGCGACCTGGGCTTGCCCGACGGGAACGCCTACGACTTGATGCGCGAACTCAAGCAGCGATCAGCCATCCGCGGCGTGGCGCTGAGCGGCTACGGCAGCCCCGAAGACATCCGCGACAGCCTCGCCGCGGGATTCGAGGCGCACCTGGTCAAACCGGTCGACTTCAGCACCTTAATGCAGCGAATCAACGCCGGCTCGGCGTGAAGAGCGAAGTCATGCGCCCCGCATGGCTCGCCTCTGCCTCGCGCGCGTTCGGTGTAACTGTATTATTTGACCTTCCGAAAGAACCCTCACCCCGGCCCTCTCCCGGGGTACCGGCCGAGGGAGGCGGATCACTTCTCCGCCAGCGGGGCGCTTTCGGCGGCGTGTTGCATGAGCTGGTCATCCAGACTCGTAAACTCGCGGTTGCGGCGCGAGAAGACGCGCTTGGCGACTTCCACCGCCTTCTTCATCGGCAACTGCTGCACGCCGCCGTCGGTCCAATAGCTGAAGCTGGGGATGAACTTCGGCGCCAGCCCGCTGCCGGTGAGCATGCAGCAATACCCGATGTAACACCCCGGCGGCAGGCGCGTGCCGATGGAGGTTTTGCTGTGATCGCCGATGACGCAGCCGAGCGACCAACGCCCGGATTTGGCGGCGCGGCTGCCGCGCATGATCGAGATATCGCCGTAGGTCGCTTTTACATTGGCGGTCATGGTGCCGGCGCCGATGTTCACCCAATCGCCGACATAACTGTGGCCGATGAAGCCTTCGTGCGGCTTATCGACATAATCGCAGATGATCGAGTTATCGATATTCCCGCCGATGTAACATTGCGTGCCGATGCTGGTTCCCGCGCCGATTCCACTGAACGGCGCCAGCCGGCTGTAAGGCCCCACATAACACGGCCCCGTGAGCACGGAGCACGGCCCTACTTCAACACCCGTGGCGATCACCACCGGCCCACGCGACGCATCGAGCACCGCGCCCGCGCCGATTTTTACATTCTGCCCGACGAGAATTTCATCCCCCACAATGTGATACGCCCCGGCGGGCAGTTTGTTGAACTGATCGGCCTGCGTGATGGCATCGTTCACCAGCGACTCTTCGTTCCAGTGAACTAAATCCCACAAGTGATTGGCCCACCGCGCCTGCGGCGAAGTGCGCGGCAGATCCATCAGCGACAACCACGCCGGCGTACGCTGCAGCGCATCCTGCGGCGAAAGCCCCGGCCGCTGCACATACGCCTCGCGGATGAACTGATCATGCTCGACCGAAACGGTATTGAGATCGGGCGTTTCATACTGCTGAAAGTGCAGCGTCCGCCCGCCGATGATCAGCGACTCTTCATCATCCAACGGCTGATTCACCGCGGCAGGAATCTTCAACTTCGGCAGCACGCGCTGCCGGCAATATTCCAAGAGCGAAGGCCGCACCCAAAACGTAACCCGCGAAGGTTTGATGAGCCGAAGATGGCGATCGAGCAGCGTGCCCATGCCGCAATTAAGCATGAACGTAGGCCGCCCCAGCGCCACCGGCGCAAAGCCATCCCACTTGCCGCCTTCGAAGATGACCAGATGCATCGGGTTGGATTGTACCGTTGTTCACCCGCGGAGTGGCAAGGGAAATTGGATGGGTTGACAGGAAGTCGTTTGCGCGCTGCTCCATTTCTATCCCAAAATTACGCTTGGAAGCACGAAGATCTTCAGCCGACGAGCGGCGAGCGTCAGCGACCCGATT